>JALZJE010000073.1 GCA_030859955.1 Chloroflexota bacterium
TGGCTGGGCGCTGGAGGAGCGAGCGTCGTTCCTGGGTCGCGGTGAGCCGGACGTGATCCTCGCGCTGGCGCTCGTTCATCACCTGGCCATCGGTAACAACGTACCGTTGCCCGGCGTCGCGCGTCTCTTCGCGCGGATGGCCCCGCATGCCATCGTCGAGTTCGTCCCCAAGGAGGACCCGATGACGCGGCGCCTGCTCGCCGCCCGGCGAGACATCTTCGAGCACTACTCCATCGACGGCTTCCGCGATGCGTTCAACGCCTCGTTCAACATCCTTCGGGAAGCCCCGGTCGCCGATTCGCCACGCACGCTCTTCTTGTTGGAGCGCCGCTAGGATCGGTGCCGTTTGCGCTCCAGCGCCAGCAACTACGAAGTTGCGCTAAAAATTCGCGTATTTGGCCCGAGTTGCGGTCATGGTTTGCGACCCGGCGCAACGTATGGCCCGTTCTCGGCCTCGCCTCGTAGTTACTTGCGCTCCGGCGCAAACGGCGCGATTCCATCTGCCTCGACCGGATCCGCGGTCCAGAATGAGCCGATGACGATCGCACTCGAGATTCATCCGCTGACTCGCGAGCGGTTGCCCGACCTGGCTGGGCTGTTCGGGCAGGGTGGCGACCCGAAGTGGTGCTGGTGCGCCTCCTTTCGCGTACGCGGCATGACATTCCGGAACGCATCGGCGAAGGAGAATCGCGCCGTGTTGGAAGCCGCAGTCGATGAGCTCGACGGCCGGGCGCCGGGACTGATCGCCTACCGAGACGGAGAGGCCATCGGCTGGGTGAGCCTGGGTCCTCGAGAGGACTATGAGCGCCTCGAGCATTCGAAGATCCTCGCACCCATCGACGACAAGCCGGTCTGGTCGATCGTCTGCTTCGTGGTCGGCCGGAGAGCGCGAGGTCAGGGAGTCGCCAAGAAGTTGCTGGATGGTGCGGTCGACTATGCCCGCGAGCACGGCGCAACGCTGCTCGAGGCCTACCCGGTCGAGACCAATGGCGGTCGCATCCCGTCCGCCAACGCCTACATGGGCACGCTCGGCATGTTCGCGCGCGCCGGCTTCACGGTCGTCGAGCGCCGACAATGGAACCGATCGACCGCGGTGCGGCCGATCGTGCGACGGCGGATCCGCGCTCGCTAATCCTGCTTTCGGGCGATGGCCCGGGCAAGCTCCTTCTTGTCCATGCGAGAACGGCCCGTGACGCCAAGCTTGGCGGCTCGCTCATACAGCTTGGCCTTGGTGTTGCCGTAAAGGTCGACGCCGCCGAACGTTTCACCCTGGCCCTTCCTCGCGCGCTTGCCACTGAGCTTCGCGCGCGGATCCGATGGTCCCTTCTCGTCCTTCTGTTCCCAGTGATCGTCGACCTTCTCGTACGAGTGCTTCAGGCTGGAGAACGCGGTCCGATGGGCGCGCTCGCCCTCCCCGTACGACTCGACCGCGCTGTCATGGGTCTTGATCCACGTCTCCTGCGCCTTCTTCGGGGAGCGCTTCAGCGTTCCGGGCAGCTCTTTTCGTCCAGGCATCGGTTCTCCTCTGTGGCATCCACCGAGCCGATGCATCTGCAGAATCGCGGCCGCCCAGCGCATGTCGCCCCGCGTGACCCGCAGGGCGGAGCTATCGGCCAACGAGCGAGGAAATGGGGGTACCTCCGTCGCGATTTGACCCGCCGTGCGAGCAGATCGACACGTAGCCAGCGCTCGATCGCCGTTAGCCCCGTGGTACGGGTGGCGGCACGCCGGGTACGCTGCCAGGAGGGTCAGCCGTCCGTGACCTTGATGCGGATGCGCTTGTTGATGCGACCCTTCGACTCGTAGCCGGTGACCTTCACCCGGCCGACCTCGGAGGTATGCGCGACGTGCGTGCCGCCGTCTGCCTGGAGATCCAGGCCGACGATCTCGATGGTGCGAATCTCGCTGATCCCTTCCGGCAGCAGGTTGATCTTGGTTCGGATCAGGTCCGGGATGGCGAGGGCCTCCTCGCGCGGCAGGATGGCCACCTGGATCTCGTGGTCGGCGTCGACCTCGGTGTTGACCCGCTTCTCGATCTCACCGACCAGGTCGCCCGACATGGTCTCGAACTCGAAGTCCATGCGTCCCGAGAGTGGCTCCATGTTGCCGCCCGTCACCGACGCCTGGAAGTCGCGCCAGACGACACCGCACAGGATGTGGAGCGCCGAATGGGTCCGCATCAGAGCGTGTCGGCGGTCCCAATCGAGCTCGGCGGTCACCTGGGTGTCGAGCGCCGGAAGCTCTGATCCAGCCTCGATCGTGTGCCAGATCTCCTCTCCCCGCTTCTTGGCGCTGACTACTCGCCATGACCCGCCGGAGCCGCCGGTCAGTAGTCCGGTATCGGCGGGCTGGCCGCCGCCGCCGGGATAGAAGACGGTCCGATCCAGGAGTACAGCGTTGGTGTCCGCGTCGAATTCGACGATGACGGCATCGGTCTGTCGCGCGTAGGCATCGGTGTAGCAGAGGTTCTCGCTCATCTTGAAAGGCTAGCGGACGCCGAACTGCCGAACATTGAACGAATTCCGTCCTGTGTCGCCCTTACATGGTAGGCGCGCGACGATCCCGAGCCGGATGGCCACCGCATGCGCGCGACCAGCAGGAGGACTCGCAGTGTTCCGAGACTTGACGATTCGAAGCCCCTTCCACTTGGCCATTTCCGTGAGCGTGGCTGTCGCCTTGGCTGCCGCGACCTGGGCACTCGCGTCACCGTCAATGGTGCAAGCCGATCACGGACTACCGCATGGCACCATCCTGGCCCGCGGGGCCTTCGCCGAATCCACCGACATCAAGATCAAGTCGACCCTTGGCGGCGTCAGCAGAGTCATGAACGTGAAGGACTCCGCCGATGCCATCGTCCAAAACGTGACCATCGAGCCCGGTGCCCAGACCGGATGGCACTCCCACCACGGCCCGGTGATCGTCGTGGTGACCGCTGGAACCATGACTCTCTACCAGGCGGACGATCCGACCTGCTCTGGCGAGACGTACACCGTCGGCGATGCCTTCGTTGACCCGGGTCAGGGCAATGTCCACAACGCCCGAAACGAGGGGAACGTCGGAGTTCAGCTGGTGGCGACTCTCTTGGACGTGC
>JALZJE010000092.1 GCA_030859955.1 Chloroflexota bacterium
GAGCGGCCGCCGACGGTCAACGCGCTCTCCGAGGTGGAGGGGCAGATCCTCAGACACCTCTTCGAGCGCAGCGGATCCATCGAGGAACTGGTCGATCGCACACGCCAGCCGCCCGCCTCGGTGGCAAGTGCGCTTGCCATGCTGGAGGCTCGGGGCCTCGTCAATCCATTCGGCGGAGCCACCTTCCATCCGACCCTTGCGGCCAAGCGGCTTGCGAAGGTCATATGACAGACCCCGTACGGCTGGGCTATCCTTCGTCCGCCACTCGTCGCCGCCCGCCCGTGCCCTCAGTGGCGGCCCCGAATCCCAATGGAGTTTGTGTATTGCGTCCGATCCGAGCCGTAAGCGCGGCTGTCGCCGCCCCGATCAAGTTGCTCGGCACCCAGCTGAGCAGTCACCGAGCCCTAACCCGAGTCTCGCTGGCAGCCCTCTCGTTCACATTGATCATCGCGTTCAACCAACAGCAGACGACCGTGACCCAGGCGGGTCCAGAGGTTGCGCCGGTCGTACCGGTGTCGCTGCTGCCACAGAATGTCGGGATCGGCGTCAGCACCGACGCCCCCGTCACCATCGACTTCGACGCCGCCATGAACCCCGGATCCGTCGAAGACGCCGTCCAGGTTCTCCCCGCGCAGCCGTTCGAGCTGAGCTGGAGCGAGGACCTGGACCAGCTCACCGTCGCGCCGGAACAACGCTGGCAGACCGACGAGAGCTACGTCGTCGTCATCGGCGGATCTGCCGAGCGGACCGATGGCCAGGCAATGTCAGCCGCCAGCCGCTACGCGTTCACCACTCAGACGGCCCCTACGGTCTCCGACTTCCAGGTTCGCCTGGCGGAGGACAATCTCGCCGAGCCGGAGGTCGATGAGACCGACCTGACCAGGGCTGCGGCGGTTCTCGACGCCGATGCCCTGAGCGCGGAAGAGGCGGGCGGTCTCCCGCCGACCACCACGGCGAAGGACGTGAGCGCCAGCACTGCCATCACGGTGAGCTTCGCCCAGCCGATGAATCCCTTCGATGTCGAGTCCAATTTCGCGATCAACCCCGAGATCGCCGGCGATCTCTCGTGGGAAAACGGCTCGCTGGTCTTTCACCCGTCCGAGCGCCTGGAGCCCGGTACCCGGTACACGATCAGCCTGATCGGCTCGCATGATCGCACCGGGAACCTGATCGGCGGCAAGGGCAACTTCTCGTTCATCGTCCAGCGGGGCGCACAGGTCACCAACACCAGACCCGAGGCCGATGCGTCGGGCGTCGAGCCGTCCACCGTGTCCATCTGGTTCAGCCAGCCGATGGACGTCGAGGCCACCAACGAGGCCTTTGCCCTGACCGATACTGAGAACGATGCCCGCGTTGCCGGCGACCTCAAATGGAACGAAGCCGGCACGCAGCTGACCTTCCGTCCGGACGGCGCGCTTCCGGGCGGCCGTACGTTCGAGGTCACCTTCGACGGCGGCGCTCGCGATGCCGATGACAACAAGGTCGATGCGTCGCTGTCGTTCGAGACCAAGGCCGCGCCGGTGGTCGCCACGCGCGCGCCAACTTCGACTCGCACGACCCAGGTACAGACTCCGACTCCGGCGCCTGCCCCTGTCGTGGCCCCGGCACCCGTTCAGGCGCCAACGCCCGTCCCGGCACCGCCGGCACCACCACCGCCGCCGCCGCCACCACCACCGCCGCCGGCCCCGGTTGTCGCCGCGCCGGCGCCAGCAACGAGCCTGGCGGGCCACGCCCTGAACCAGATCAACGCAGCACGAGCCGCATACGGCTTCGCGCCCCTCGCGCTGGACTCCGCCATGTCCGCGGTGGCGTCGGCGCATGCGTGGGATCAGCTGCGCAACAACTACTACAGTCACACGTCGCTCAACGGCCAGTCGCTGCACCAGCGGTTGGCTGCGGGTGGGGTCGCGTTCAGTGGCGCCAGCGAAAACCAGTGCCACTACTACGGGAAGGGCGCCCAGGGCACCCTGGACTGGTGCCATGGCGCATTCATGTCGGAACCTTATCCCGGAGAGTGGAACCACATCGCCAACATCCTCAACCCGAGGTGGGGGCGCGTGGGTGTCGGTATCGCGGACGACGGCTCGCACGTGATCATCACCTGGGACTTCGCCGACTGAGATACCCGGCCGGCTGCACCTGGTGACGCCGGCCCCGCTCCGCTTGCGCAGTCAACCGGCCCCGTCATGGCGTCCGCACTCGGCGGCCCGCGACGGGGCCGGTGCTACACTCGCTGACCGTCAGTCGCCGCGCCCGGCGACCACGATCTGGTATGCGCGGGGCCGTGATGGGCTTCGTCGCCATGAAGGGTTGACCCCCATGTCGAAGGCACTTGTCATTGTCGAGTCTCCGGCCAAGGCGCGGACGCTCGCTCGTCTCCTGGGCGATGAATACCGAGTTGAAGCCAGCGTCGGCCACGTCCGCGACCTCCCCGATAACGCGAGCGAAGTGCCTGCCGGGATCAAGGGCAAGCCGTGGGGGCGTATGGGCGTCGACGTCGACAACGGCTTCAAGCCCTACTACGTCGTTTCGCGGGATAAAGCGAGCCGCATCCGTGACCTGCGCGCCGCGGTGAAGGATGCGCCCGAGGTGCTCCTTGCCACGGACCCAGATCGCGAGGGCGAGTCGATCAGCTGGCATCTCCGGGAGGTGCTCAAGCCGACGGTCCCCGTCCGTCGCATCGAGTTCCATGAGATCACGCTGGAGGCCGTGCGCAAGGCCATCGCAGCGGCGCGGGACATCGACCTCCAGCTCGTCGATGCGCAGGAGAGCCGTCGCATCGTCGACCGACTGTACGGGTACATGGTGTCGCCCGTGCTGTGGAAGAAGGTGCAGACCGGTCTCAGCGCGGGGCGCGTCCAGAGTGTCGCTGTGCGCCTCGTCGTCGAGCGCGAGGAGGCTCGCCGTGCGTTCCGGATCGGCGCCTACTGGAACCTCGAAGCTCACGTGCGCTCGGCTGGCGGCGCGTTCACGGCCGCGCTCGCACGCGTGGGATCCACCCGGCTTGCCACGGGTCGGGACTTCGACTCGACGACCGGCAAGCTCAGGGACAGCAGCGTCCGGCTCCTGGATGAGACCACTGCCGGAGAGCTCCGCGATGCGCTCATGCAGGGCCTTCCATGGACGGTCACCTCCGTCGAGGAGAGGCCCGCGACCCAGGCGCCGTCCGCGCCCTTCACAACGTCGACATTGCAGCAGGAGGCCAACCGCAAGCTCGGCTTCTCGGCCGACCGGACGATGAATGCCGCCCAGCGGCTCTTCCAGGACGGCATCATCTCGTACCACCGCACGGACTCGACGACGCTGAGTGACCGCGCGCTCGGGGAGGCGGCCGTTTCCATCCGGTCCCTGTACGGTGATGACTACTATGGCGGACCGCGTCAGTACCGGACCAAGGTCAAGAATGCGCAGGAGGCCCACGAGGCCATCCGCCCGACCGATTTTGGCCGGACACCCAATCGGCCGAGCCAGGATGTCGGTCGTGACGAGGGTCGTCTGTATGACCTGATCTGGAAGCGTGCGGTGGCCTCGCAGATGGCCGACGCCCGCCTCATGCGCACGACACTTGAGATCACGGCTGCGATCCCGGATGGACCGTGCGTGTTCACGGCCTCCGGCAAGTCGGTCCAGTTCGCCGGCTTCCTGCGCGCGTACGTGGAGGGGTCGGACGATCCCGCCGCGGAGCTTGGGGACCAGGAGACGGTCCTCCCAAAGCTGGGGGTCGGCGATCTCGTCTCCGCTGACGGTGAGCTCGCCCTCGAGTCACTCGAGGCCAAGGGCCACGAGACGACGCCACCTGCGCGCTACACGGACGCCTCGCTCGTGAAGAGGCTGGAGGAGGACGGCATCGGCCGGCCGTCGACGTACGCCTCGATCATCTCGACCATCGAGCGACGGGGGTACGTCTGGCGCCAGGGAAAGGCGCTCATCCCGACCTTCACCGCCTTTGCCGTAACGCACCTGCTCAAGGAGCATTTCGCGGCGTTGGTCGAGCTTGGGTTCACCGGGCAGATCGAGGAGAATCTCGATGAGATTGCCAAGGGAGAGCGCGAACGGGTCCAGTTCCTTGCGACCTTCTACAACGGCGACGGCGGGCTCCGCTGGCCCGGGCTGAGAACCCTCGTGGCGAACGAGTCAGAGATCGAATACCCCTCGATCCCGCTCGGCGAGCATCCTTCCAGCGGCGCACCGGTGGTGATCCGCATCGGCAAATTCGGCCCATACGTGCAGATTGGCCAAGGAGACGGGGCGATCAATGCGTCCGTGCCCGAGGACATGCCACCAGCTGACTTCACGCTGGAAAATGCGATCGAGCTCGTCGAGACGCGGGCAAAAGGGCCCGCGAGCCTGGGCCTCGACCCGGGTTCGGGACTACCGGTGTACGTGATGACCGGCAGATTCGGCCCGTACGTGCAGCTTGGCGAAACGCCCGAGAAGGGCAGTGCAGAAAAGCCGCGGCGAGCATCCCTGACCCGCGACGACAGTGAGGCGTCCCTCACCATCCAGCGCGCCCTGGAGCTCCTTTCGTTGCCACGCCTGATCGGCCGGGATCCCGAGACCGGCGAGGACATCATCGCGAACTTCGGACGCTTCGGCCCGTACGTGAAGCGTGAGAATGAATTTCGATCGCTGGCATCGGACGCAGCCGTCTTCGAGGTGACGCTCGACGACGCCCTCGAGCTCCTGAAGCAGGAAAAGAAGTCGCGGCGTACGGCGACAAAAAAGGTGCTTCGCGACCTCGGGGCGCATCCCGGGTCAGGGGCCGTCGTGCAGCTCGTCGAAGGCAGATATGGACCCTATGTCACCGATGGGACCACCAACGCCTCGTTGCCGAAGGACATGAGCGCCGATGAGATCACGCTCGATCCGGCCGTGAGCCTCCTCGGCGCGCGTCAAGACTCCAAGAAGGACGGACGCGGGGCCAAGAGCGCGACCAGGCGCCCGACGGCGGCGCGACGAGCCACGAAAAGCCGGCCGGCGGCTCGCAAGCGCCAGGCATGATGTCGGCGGGTTCCGCGGCCGACGTTGAATGGTGACTGAGAGCACTGCGACCGACGAGCCGCCCCTTGAGTCGGCTCGAGAGCTCGTCGCCTTCTTGGCCAGCCTGGAAGCCCGAAACGCGTCGCCAGGGACAGTAACCGAGTATCGCCGTCACGCCACCGAGTTCTTCGCCTTTCTCGGAAAGCGCGGTGTGGACTGGCGAAGCCCCGACCGAACCGAGGTGCGCGCATACCTCTCTTTCCTGGCGGATCGCGGCCTCGCCCTGACGTCGGTCGCTGGCCGGTTGGCCGCGGTGCGGTCGTTCTACCGTCACGCGCTGCGCAACGGGCGCATCCACACGGACCCGCTCGCCGGGGTGCGTGCCCCCCGGCGTCCGTCGCGGCTGCCGCGCGTCCTCTCGGTCGACGAGGCGGAGGAGCTCGTCACGGCGCCGCGCCGATTTCCCAGTCGGGATGACGCCCTTGCCAGGCGCGACGGCGCGATGCTCGAGCTGCTGTACGCGACCGGCATGCGCATCAGCGAGCTTGCCGGCCTGACGATTGACCGCATCGATCTCCAGCGTCGTCGCCTGCGCGTCGTCGGCAAGGGCAACAAGGAACGCGAGCTTCTTTTCGGCGCCCCCGCGGCCGACGCCCTGCGGAGCTATCTGGGCACCGCCCGTCCGCTCCTGGTCGCTCGGGCGCCGGGCGAAGGCAATGGGGGCGGCGCGCTTTTTCTGAACGCGAACGGTGCGCCCCTGAGCACCCGCGGCGCACGGTTGGTCATCGGCCGATGGGTCCTGGCTGTCGGCGCGCCGAGTCGCACGAGCCCGCACACGCTGCGCCACTCCTTCGCGACCCATCTGCTGGAGGGCGGGGCTGACCTGCGCGTGGTGCAGGAGCTGCTCGGGCACGTGAATCTCCAGACCACGCAGATCTACACGCATCTGTCCGACGCCGCGTTGCGCAGCGCCTATCGCGACGCGCATCCGCGTGCCGGGCGCCGCGGGGCGAGCGGGCGGTCCAGCCGGTGACGAGGCTCGGGGCCGGGGAGGGTCCGACGGCGTCGGTCGCGCCCCCACCGGAGCCCGGATCGGAATCCGGCGGCAGCGGGCTGTCGGCGGGACGGGTTCTGGTGACCGCCAGCCTCATCCTGACCGTCGCGGCGCTCGCGAGCCGGCTGCTCGGCTGGATTCGGCTCCTGGTCATCGGCTCGCAGTTCGGCGCAAGCCGCGAGCTGGACGCCTACTTCGCCGCCTTCCGCATTCCGGATGCGATCTTCCAGCTCGTCGTTGCCGGTGCCCTCTCCGCGGCCCTGATTCCCGTCTTCTCCAGCTACCGCGCGCGAGAACAGGAAGCGGAAGCGTGGCAGTTGGCCAGCAGCGTGATCAACCTGGTTCTCATCGCGCTCGCCGCCTTCAGCCTGGTGATGGCAATACTCGCGCCGCTGTTCGTGCCCATCGTCGCGCCCGGATTCGACGCGCCGACGACAGAGCTCACGATTCGGATGACGCGCATCATGCTCATCAGCCCGGTGCTGATCGGCATGGGCGCCGTCGTCACCGGCGTCCTGAACAGCTACCAGCAGTTCACGGTGCCGGCCGTAGCACCGCTGCTCTATAACCTCGCCATCATCCTGGCAGCCGTCTTTCTGGCGCCGATCATGGGGGTCGAGGGCCTCGCTGTCGGGGTCGCCGTGGGCTCGCTGGCGCACCTTGTCGTGCAGCTGCCGAACCTCGCGCGGGTGGGTCAGCGCTATGACCTGACCATCGGCCTTTCGCATCCCGGCGTGCGGCGCGTGGCATGGCTCATGGGGCCGCGCACGCTCGGTCTGGCGGCCGGGCAGATCAACTTTCTGGTCAGCACCGTCCTCGCTTCCGGGCTGCCGGAGGGAAGCCTGACGGCCTACAACTATGCGTTCCAGCTCAGCCAGATCCCGGTCGGGGTGATCGGCGTGAGCATCGCCGTGGCGCTGTTCCCGACGCTCAGCCAGGATGCCGCGCTGGGGCGCATCGGCGAGATCAGGCGACAGGTCGTCAACGCCGTTCGCGTCCTGATCTTCGTGGCCGCGCCGCTGACCGCGATCATGATCGTGCTGCGCGAGCCGCTGACCTCCGTCTTCTACCAGTACGGGCTCTTCAGCCAGGCGGCCACCGAGCGAACCGCGAGCACCCTCCTGTTCTTCGGTGTCGGCCTGGTCGGGCACATCGTGGTGCACGTCCTGACCCGCGCGTTCTACGCGATGCAGGACACCAAGACTCCGGTCGCCTGGGCGATCATCGCGGTCGCCGTCAACGTGCCGCTGATGGTCATGCTCGTTGGGCCGATGGGTGTGGAGGGGCTGGCGCTGGCGCTGTCGATCGCCGCTGTCCTCGAGGTTATCGGGCTGCTCTGGTTCCTCCGCCGCAAGATCGAGTCGGTGGAGGCGTCGGCGATCCTGCGCACCGTGTTCCGATCCGCCGTGGCCGGGCTTGCGGCAGCATTGCTCATGCTCGGCGGGTTGACGCTCCTCGAGGGCTCGCTGCGTGGCATGCTCGACAACGCCGTGGGACGACTGATCGCGCTTCTGCTCCTGTCGGCCGCGGGTGGCACGATCTTCGTGCTCGTCGCGGCCGCGCTCCACTCGCCCGAGCTGGACCAGCTGCGTGGCGTCCTTCAGCGCCGCCGCCGAAGGAGCGCGTGATGCGATTTCGACCAGCGGTTGACGCCGATGCCGACGCCTGGCAGGCGTTCCTTGTCGCGACCTCGTCCGGCGACTTCCTCCACGACTGGGCGTGGGGCGATGTCGCGGCCTTCGATGGCCAACCCCAGCGCCGCTACCTCCTGGAAAAAGAAGGAGCCGTAGTCGCCATCGCCGCCGCGCAGGAGCGATCGCTGGTCGGCGGCCACGCCTTCTGGTACGTGCCGCACGGCCCGGTCCTGGACTTCAGTGCGCCGGAGGCCGGTGCGCGGGTGCGTGCACTGCTGATCGGACTGCGGATCGCGGCAGAGGAGCATCGTGCCATCGCGGTGAAGCTCGAGCCGCGTCTGGCAATGGGGGCCCTCGAGGAGGGCGTCATCCGGGGACGCCGCCTGAAATTCGTTCCGGAGACCCTCCAGGTCGGGCAGACCCGCGTCATCGAGCTTGCAGACGACGACACGCTGCTCTCCGGATTCGACAAGGACACCCGTTACGGCGTGCGCCGCGCCGAACGCGAAGGGGTGGCCGTCACCCTCGTGGACGATCCAGACGCCGCGCATGCCATCGATGAACTCCACCAGCTGGTCGGTGAGACGCAGCGGCGCGCCGGCTTCCCGATGCCTCCGCTCGACCGATATCGCGTGGCGTGGCGCGCGTTGGCGGGCGCCGGCCGGGCGGCGATCCTGGAGGCGCGGCGCGAGGGGCAGTTGCTGGCATCCGGCATGGTGGTGTTCGAAGGGGCGCGCTCCTATTACCTGTTCAGCGGCTCGCGTCGCGAGGGGCGCGGCGAGCCGAAGCGTTACGCCAGTTACGCGCTCCAGTGGGAGATGATGCGGCTGGCACGTGATCGAGGCGTTACCCACCATGACCTGTGGGGCGTAGCGCCACCCGGCGCGGGAACCGAGCATGCCTGGCATGGCGTCGGCCTGTTCAAGAAGGGCTTCGGGGGCGTCGAGGTCGTCTGGGCGGGAAGCTGGGACCTGGTGGTGGACCCGACCCTCTACCGCCTGCGAGCGGCGACCGGCATCATGCGTGGCTGGCTCGGCCGGCTGCGCGGATGAAGAGCTCGCGGCGCATGGGGTTAGGGGCCCTTACCGATGTCATCGGTCCCGAACGGGTCAGCGGGCTTCCGGTGGGCGAGGTGACCGGGCTCGCCTACGACTCACGGAGGGTCGCTCCGGGCACGCTGTTCTTCGCGGTGCCGGGGGTTCACGTCGATGGTCACGAGTACGCCGCCGAGGCGGTCCGCGCCGGCGCGATCGGCCTGGTCGTGGAGCGCGAGCTGCCCGCGGTCACGGTGCCGCAGCTGGTGGTGGACCGCACGCGTCGAGCGCTGGCGGACGCTGCCGACGCCTGGTTCGGACGGCCGTCTGAGCAGCTGACGGTAATCGGCGTGACGGGCACGGACGGCAAGTCGACGGTGACGGCACTCACCGCCGAGGTGCTGCGCGCGTGTGGCCGCCGGCCGGGCCAGATCGGAACCGTGTTCACCGGGGTGGGGGAGGCGGTGCTGCCCAACGAGGCGCGCAACACGACCCCGGAGGCGCTGGAGCTCCAGGGGTTGTTGGCGCGGATGGTGGCTGAGGGAAACGACAGCGTCGTCATGGAGGCAACCTCGCACGGGCTCGCACTGAGACGAACGCGGAACTGTCGCTTCGACATCGGCGTGGTGACGACCGTGACGAGCGAGCATCTCGAGTTCCACGGCACCGTCGAGCGTTATCGGGCCGCCAAGGCGCTCCTGGTCGAGGAGGCTCCAATTGCCATCCTCAACGCCGATGATCCGGGCTTCGGCTATTTCCGGGAGCGGGCGCGAGATCGGGTCATCTCCTACGCCATGGACGCCGCTGCGGACCTGCGCGCCAGCGACCTCGAGGAAGATGCGACCGGCACGAAATTCCTCCTGGACTCACCGTCCTGGCGGGGCACGGTCCGTGTTGCGCTGCCCGGCCGGTTCAACGTCGCGAATGCGCTGGCCACGTTGGCGGTCGCCGAGGCGCTCGGCCTCGATCTCGAACGCGCCGTCGATGCACTGCGCGACACGGCAGGGGTCCCGGGCCGCATGCAGCGCGTGGTGGCCGGTCAGCCGTTCGCCGTCATCGTCGACTACGCCCACACCGAGGATTCGCTGCGCAAGGTCCTCGCCATGCTGCGCCCGGTCACGGCCGGCCGCCTGATCGCGGTGATCGGGTCGGCCGGGGAGCGCGATCCCACCAAGCGCGGACCGATGGGTCGTGTCGCTGCCGAGCTTGCCGATCTCGTGGTCGTGACTGATGAGGACCCCCGGCTCGAGGACCCACGCACCATCAACGAGGCGATCGCCGATGGCGCACGGTCGGTGGGTGCCCGTGACGGCGAGACGCTGTGGGTGATCGACGATCGGCGAGATGCGATCGGGCGGGCGATCGGCCTGGCGCGTGAAGGGGACGTGGTCCTGCTTGCCGGCAAGGGCCACGAGTCGAGCATGTTCCATGGCACCCAGAAGCGACCCTGGAACGACGTCGGCGCCGCACGTGACGCGCTTCGTGACGCAGGATGGGGGGATCGATGAGCCCATCCCACCTGCACGCCTGGCGCGTGACCGATCCCGACGCCTGGAACGCATTCGTCGAAGCTGCCCCGTATCACGCGTTCCCCCAGCTCTGGGAATGGGGCGAGGTACGGGCGATGGGCGGCTGGCGGCCGGTGCGCCTGGCCATCGGCCCGTCCCGCGAGCATCCGATTGCCGGTGCGCAGCTGCTTCTGCGCCGCATGCCGGTCGTCGGATGGCACCTGGCCTACGTGCCGCGTGGCCCGATCGGCGACCTGGATGACTCCGAGGTCAGGGATGCCCTCCTCGCTGCATTGGCCGCGCTGGGCCGGGCCGAGCGGATCGCGACCGTGCGCGCGGATCCCGAAGCACGGACCGGAACGTCGTACGGGCGCGCGTTGCTGGAGGCGCCGTGGCGCGCCGCACCGAAGATCCAGCCGCCGACCACGCGGGTGATCGATCTCACGCTCGGCGAGCCGGCGCTCAAGGCAGCGCTGAAGCGGAAGCACCGCCAGTACGTCAACAAGGCTGAGCGCTCGGGGGTGGCGATCGAGCGGTTCGACGGTTCGACGCCGCCCGACGTCATCGGTCAGGCGCTGGCCGACTTCAACCGCATCTACCAGTTCACGGCGAACCGGGCCGGATTCGTGGCCCGCCAGCCGTTCTACTACGAGCGGGTGTGGTCGATTTTCGCGCCTGGCGGGCGGGTTCGCCTCAGCTTCGCCGTGCGTGACGGCGAGCGCGTGGCAGTCCTGTTCCATTTCACCTGCGGGGATCGGGCGGTCGAGTCCTACGGCGGCATGACCGATGCGGGCGCCGATGCCCGTGCCAATTACCTGCTCAAATGGGCCGCCATCGGCGACTTCGCCCGTGAGGGCTTTCGCGTGTACGACATGTGGGGACTGGCGACCGGGGGAATCCGCCAGTTCAAGGAAGGATTTGGCGGTGAGGAGATCGAGTATGTCGGCGCTCGCGACCTCTCCCTGCGTGCGCCGATGGATGCGGCGCTGCGCATCGCCATCCCGGCGTACGGCCTGGCCCAGCGAGCCCGTCTGAAGCTTCTCGGCCGCGCCGCGCCGGTCGAGCCTGCCTGAGTGATGCGGGTGCCCGTGACATCTGCAGATCTGCTCCATCCAGCCGTCCGCGCTGAACTGGCGAGTCTCGGCAGCGAGTTCGAGGTCATTGCCTGCGACCCCGACCTGGCCGACACGGCGGCATTCGTGGAAGCCTACGGTGTGCCGCTGGATCGGAGCGCCAACACGATCGTGGTTGCCTCGAAGGGAGCGGAGCCCGTCCACGTTGCCTGCGTCGTGCTGGCCACGACCTCGCTGGACGTCAATCGGGCGGTGCGTCGCGAGATGGGCGTCCGCAAGGCCTCGTTCGCCGGCGCCGATCCGGTTCGCGCGCTCACCGGGATGGAGATCGGCGGGGTTACGCCGTTCGGCCTTCCGGACGGCATGCCGATCCTGGTCGACGCGCGGGTCATGGATGCGCCCTGGATCGTGATCGGTGGCGGGAATCGGTCGTCCAAGCTGAAGCTTGCGCCGCAAGGGTTGAACAGGCTGACATCTGTTCGGATCGTCGAGGGGCTGGCGGTCGCTCGCTGACTGGTTCTGGTCCGCGTCGCGGTTTCCTGGATTGGGGTCTCTTGCCGTTGAGCGATCCCATGACTCGTACGGAGGCTCGTGGCGCGAGTTCCTATCGGGGAGCAATCAGCGTGCTCGAACGGAGATTTATGAGCCGATGTCGCGCGTGCCTCGCGGGCACGGTCCACTGGCGAGTCGCGTAGCAGTCACCATGTTGCTGGGCGAGAAGAACCGAGCGCGGGCTTCCAGCCGGACGTGCAGCTTGCCGGCCGGTCTGGCCGGGGAGTCGTGCGTGCTAGCATCGGGAGTCCAATGGCTCAGCTGGCACGCTTCTCCCCGGCGGCCGTCGTGCAACGGATCACGCGCGGTGGGGAGGCGGTGGGCGAGCGTCTGCACACCATCGACGACATCGTCGCCGAGGCGCAGCGCCATCGACCGAACGCCGATGAGAACCTCCTCAGACGAGCCTACGAAACCGCCGCGACCGCCCACGAGGGCCAGCTCCGCAGCTCGGGCGAGGCATACGTCACCCACCCGGTCGAGGTCGCCTACTACCTGGCGACGCTCCAGATGGACGCGGAGACGCTGGCCGCGGCGCTCCTCCACGATGTTCCGGAGGATACCGATTACACGATTCCGGAGATCGAGAAGCGGTTTGGCCGTGAGGTGGCCCGACTCGTCGACGGCGTGACGAAGCTCTCTAAGTTCGGATCGGCACGAACGATGGAGGAGCAGCAGGCAGAGAACATTCGCAAGATGTTCATGGCCATGGCCGAGGACGTTCGGGTCGTGATCATCAAGCTCGCCGATCGGCTGCACAACATGCGTACGCTCTTCTACCTGCCGGCTGACAAGCAGCAGCGGATTGCGCGCCAGACGATGGAGATCTACGCGCCGCTGGCTCATCGGCTCGGCATGTGGCAGATCAAGTGGGAGCTCGAGGATCTTGCCTTCAAGTACCTGGAGCCCGAGAAGTTTCGCCAGCTGGTCGAGATGCTCACCGATCGGCGCCGAGCGCGCGAGGGCTTCGTCAACAAGAGCATCGGGATCCTGCGCAAGGAGCTGGCCAAGGTCGGCATCGCGTCCGAGATCAGCGGGCGACCCAAGCATCTGTATTCGATCGCGAGAAAGATGGAGCGCAAGGGGTCTGAATTCACCGAGATCTACGATCTCCACGCCATCCGCGTCCTGGTGACGGAGGTGAAGGACTGCTACGCCGCACTGGGCGTCGTGCATTCACTGTGGCGGCCGGTGCCGGGACAGTTCGACGACTACATCGCCATGCCCAAGGCGAACATGTACCAGTCGCTGCACACCGCGGTCATCGGGCCTGAAGCAAAGCCGCTCGAGGTCCAGATCAGGACCTACCAGATGCACGAGGTGTCGGAAGCCGGCATTGCGGCCCACTGGCGCTACAAGGAGGGTTCGCGGGGCGACCGCAGATACGACGAAAAGCTGGCGTGGGTCCGCCAGCTGATCGACTGGCAGCGCGAGGTCAGCGACGCCACCGAGTTCGTCGAGGGCATCAAGCTCGACGTGTTCCAGGACCAGGTGTTCGTGTTCACGCCGAAGGGCGACGTCAAGGATCTCCCGGCCGGCGCGACGACACTCGATTTCGCCTACCGAATCCACACCGACGTCGGCCACCGCACTATCGGCACGAAGGTCAACAACCGTCTCGTGCCGCTCGACTACAAGCTGCGCAACGGTGACATCGTCGAGATCGTGACCACCAAGGCAGCGCACGGACCGAGCCGCGACTGGATGAACATCGTGCGCACCAGCCACGCCAAGGAGAAGATCCGGGCCTGGTTCAAGCGCCAGCAGCGCGACGAGAACATCACCCAGGGCAAGGATCTTCTCGACCGCGAGCTGCGTCGCCTGGCCCACGAGACGCTTGCGTCGGTGGACGCGGTGAAGCTGACCGAGATCGCCGCGCAGTACCGCTTCCGGGAGATGGATGACTTCTACGCGGCCATCGGGTATGGCGCAGTTTCGTCGGCGAGTGTGGTCAGCAAGCTCGAGATCCACGATGACGCGGCGATCACGTTGCCGGAGGAGGCGCCCCCGGCCGCTCCTTCGACGACCGGTGTGAAGGTCAAGGGCGTCGGCGACCTGCTGGTGCGCTTCGCGAAATGCTGCTCGCCGATCCCGGGCGACGACATCACCGGCTACGTGACGCGCGGCAAGGGCGTGACGGTGCACCGCGCGTCGTGTCCCTCGGTCCTGTCGGAGCGTGACATCGAGCGCCTGATCGACGTCGAGTGGGAGCTCGCGGGCCTGCAGACGTACCCCATCACGGTCCGTATCTCGGCGCTGGATCGGCCGGGACTGCTGAGCGACATCACGAACGTGGTGGCCGAATACAAGGTCAACATCGTTGCCGCTTCGGTCGCGACCCACGCCGATGGCACCGCCGTCATCACCGCGACCTTCAAGGTCGAGTCGCTCCAGCAGCTTGCGCGAGTCCTCGCGAAGATCGAGCGACTGCGCGACGTCACCAGCGTCACCCGCGAGGCGAGGTAACTCACCCTGCTTCGGCAGCTTCGAGCGCAGCCTTCCTATCGGATTCTCATGGCCGGTAACGTATGTCGGGTCCAAAGCGCGGCTGACGCGGACCTGAGCGTGAGCGCCGTCGAGCATCCTGTCTGATGTTCACCAGGTGAGATTCAGACATGATCGGCGCCCTGGATTCAGCGATGACGGTCTCCCGGTGAGAATCCGATAGGAAGTCACCGGCAACACGGGCCAGACGGGGCCGATAGACTCCGAGCCGATGGCAAGAACGATCACGGTCCCTCGTGGCACGCGGGACCTGCTTCCCGAGGAGACGGCGGCCTGGGATCGGGTGGAAAGTGTCGCCCGTGACCTGGCGCGCCGGTACGCGTTCGAGCGCATCGAGATCCCGCTCTTCGAGCGCGTCGAGCTGTTCTCCCGTGGCCTGGGACAGTCCTCGGACGCCGTGGAGAAGGAGATGTTCCGGGTTTCCGGTGCGCAGGGGAGCGACGAGGCAGCGGCGCCGTGGGCGCTGCGGCCGGAGCCGACCGCCGGGATCGTGCGCGCTTTCATCGAGCACGGCATGCACGTGCGTCCCGGCCCGCTGCGACTGACGCTCATCGGTCCCATGTTCCGGTACGACCGACCGCAGGCGGGCCGTTATCGCCAGTTCAGCCAGTGGGACGTGGAGGTCATCGGCGACGCGGGACCGGTCGTCGATGCCGAGCTCGTCGAGCTCGGGCACCGCTTCTACGCGGATGTCGGCCTGCGCGACGTCGTGGTCCGGCTCAATTCGATCGGCGACGCGGCGTGCCGTCCCGCGTACCGCGACGCCCTCATCGGCTACTTCGGCGCCCACGAGGACCGGCTCAGCGAGGACTCGCGCCGTCGGCTGCGCGTCAATCCGCTGCGTGTGCTGGATGACAAGGAGCTCCCGGCGGACCTTGCCGCCGATGCGCCGCGGGGCACCGACCACCTGTGTGATGCCTGCCGCGACCACTTCGACGGCGTCAGGCGGCTGCTTGACGAGCTCGGTGTCCGTCATGAGCTCGATCACCGGCTGGTGCGCGGCCTCGATTACTACACGCGGACCGCGTTCGAGTACTACGTGGCCGGACGCGAAGGGCAGCAGCAGGCGCTCGGCGGTGGCGGACGCTACGACGGCCTGGTCGAGCTGCTCGGAGGGCGGCCCTCGCCGGGGATCGGCTTCGGCATCGGGCTCGATAGGACCATCCTTGCCATGCAGGAGCAGGGCGTCGTGCTTCCGGCACGCGGCCCGCTCGTTGCCGTCGTCGGCATGGGTGACGATCACGCTCGCCGGCTGCGGATCGCGGCCACGCTGCGCGAGGCCGGGGCAGCGGTGCGACCTGACGGATCGACCCGCAAGCTCGGCAAGCAGCTCGAGTCGGCCGCCAAGGCCGGCGCCCGGTGGGCCGTCATCATCGGCGAGGGCGAGGTGCTGGCGCTGAAGGACCTTGCCAGTGGCGAGCAGCGGGACGCGGTCTCGGTCGAGGACATCGCGGTGGCCGTCAGCGAATGAAGCCGCTCGTGACCGTGATCGTGGCGCTGGCGATGAGACCCATCAGGGCCACCATCATCACCACGCCGGCCGTGTAGCCGAAGGCGTAGCGCCGCGGCCGGTCTCCGAGCTCATCGCGGATGGCGGCGAGCGGCGCGACCGCGTCGCCGCCGGAGGTGGCTGCGCGTCGTGCTTCGGCGGCGGCGACCATCGCCCGAGCCGCGAGCCGGCGTTCCTCGTCCTCGATGGAGCCCGCGCTGCGCCGCATCTCGGCGCGGTCACCAGGCTCATCGGACCACCATGCGACCCACTCGGTCAGTGCCGTGCGCTCGAATCGTTGCCACGGGGTGTCATCCGGAAGCGCCGTCAATCGCTCGCGGGCTTCGTCGGTACGGCCACTGGCCGCCAGGAGCTCGACGCGCAGTGGACGCAGGCCGAGAGTGTCGGGCAATGCATCGACCATGGCCGGGGTCGCGCGCGGCAATGCGGTCAGCCGTCGACCGAGCTCGTTCTGCCACCGCTCGGTTTCCCACCCGTTCAGCCAGGTCATCACGTCGTTGGCGCGTCGCACGCCGACCGGCTGCACGAACAGCCAGAGTGGCGCCATGATCGCCGCGAACACGACCGCATCCACGATCTGCCGAAGCGGGGTGCCAAGAAGGCGGAACAGCAGGCCGTCCGCGACATATGCGCCGATCAGCCCGGCGACGAGGCCGACGACGGCAGGCCGGATCGGGCCGAGTGACTCCGCGCGTCGGAAGGCATCGGCCAGCGCTCGAGCGCGCGGATGCAATTCGGGCGTGCGGGGACGACGGGAGCGGATCATCGGCGAGGCATGATAGCCCCCGCCCATCCGTTACCATGGCCGCTCCCATGAGCACGTCCTTCCGTACCCATACCTGTGGCGAGCTGCGCTCGGGCCATGTCGGCGAGCGCGTGACGCTGGCCGGCTGGGTGCACCGCCGCCGCGATCATGGCCATCTCGCCTTTTTCGATCTGCGGGACCGTCACGGGATCACCCAGGTGGTCACCAACGCGGAGGATGCCGCCGAAGCGCACCAGGCAGCCGAGCCCGCCCGCAACGAGTGGGTGGTGCAGGTCGAGGGCGTCGTGCGCGCTCGACCGGAGCGCACCGCCAACTCGGAGCTGGCGACCGGCGAGATCGAGGTCGCGGTGGATCGGTTCGTGGTGCTCAACCCGTCGAAGGTGCCGCCGTTCTACATCAACGAGGATCAGCCGGGTCTCGACGAATCACTGCGCCTGAAGCATCGGTACCTCGATCTCCGACGGCCGCAGATGCAGGCTCGGATGCTGATGCGTTCGCGCCTGGCATCGGCCATTCGGCGGGCGCTCGAGGACGACGGCTTCGTGGACATCGAGACGCCGACGCTCATCCGCTCCACGCCGGAGGGGGCGCGTGACTTCGTGGTGCCCTCCCGCCTGCGGCCTGGAGAGTTCTACGCGCTGCCGCAGTCGCCGCAGGTACTCAAGCAGCTGCTGATGGTCGCCGGCTACGACCGCTACTTCCAGCTCGCGCACGCGTATCGGGACGAGGACATGCGCGGCGACCGGCAGCCGGAGCACACCCAGGTCGATATCGAGATGAGCTTCGTCACCGAAGAGGACGTCATCTCGACGGTCGAACGCATGGTCACCCGCGTGGCGAAGGAGATCCTTCCCGAGCGGCCGATTCTGACCGAGCCCTTCCCGCGCCTGACCTACGCGGACGCGATGGATCGATACGGCTCCGACAAGCCCGACATTCGCTTCGGCCTTGAGCTGGTCGACCTCTCCGATGCAGTCCGCGATGTCGACTTCCGGGTCTTCAGCGAGCCGATCGCGGCCGGCGGGGCAGTCTTCGGCATCGTCGCGCCCGGCTGCGGCGACTCCTCGCGCAAGCAGCTCGATGAGCTGATCGACCTCGCCCGGCGGCACGGGGCGAAGGGGCTGGTGCACCTGTCCGTACAGCAGGATGGCGCGCTGCATGGGCCTGCGGCGAAGTTCCTGGAGGGGCGGGAGGCTGATTTGCTGTCGGCGGTGGGTGCGACGCCGGGCGACCTGGTCCTCATCGTCGCCGATGCCGACCGCTTCGTTGGCGCCGAGGCGCTCGGCCACGTCCGCCTGGCAATGGGGGATCGGCTGGGACTCCGCCAGCCCGGTGTTCTCTCGTATGTCTGGGTTCATCGGTTCCCGATGTACACCTGGGACGCCGACGGTGAGCGCTGGGACGCGACGCACAACCCGTTCAGCGCGCCGGCCCTCGAGGATCTCGATCGCATGGAGTCGGATCCCGGATCCGTTCGCGCCCAGCAGTACGATCTGGCGCTCAATGGCTGGGAATCCGGAGGTGGCTCGATCCGCATCCACCAGCGCGAGCTGCTGGAGAAGTCGTTTGCCCTGATGGGCCACACGGTGGACGGGATGCGTGATCAGTTCGGATCGCTGCTCGACGCCCTGGAGTACGGCGCGCCGCCCCACGGCGGGATCGCCATCGGTCTTGACAGATGGGCCGCGCTCTATGCCGGGGTCGACAACATTCGGGAGGTCATGGCCTTCCCGAAGACGCAGTCCGGGACGGATCTCATGATGGATGCCCCCTCGCCCATCACGCGGAAGCAGCTCGACGAGCTCCACCTGCGCATCGTCACAGACGACTGACCCGATGCCTCGCTTCGGTCTCCACGGCTCGTTGCTCGCCACGCCGGGCCAGCGCGACGCGCTCGTCCACCACATGCTGGAGGCGGCTCGCCTGATGGAAGACGCGCCGGGCTGTGAGCTCTACGTCGTCAGCACATCGGAGGCCGACGATGATTCCGTCTGGATCACCGAGGTTTGGCGGACAGAGGCCGATCACGACGCATCGCTCTCGCTGCCCGGCGTCCCCGAGCTGATCGGCCGCGCACGTCCACTGATCGCCGGCATGGGACACTCGCAGCGCCTCATGCCGATCGGCGGTCTGGGGGTCAGCGAATGAGGACGCACGCTGTCATTGTGGAGCGTCGCTGATTGCAAATATGGCGCGATAAGTTGACGTCATGCACATAATAGAGCCATGAGAAGGCGTACTACCCTGGCACTGGACCACGAGCTGGTGGGCAGTGCCGCAAACGTTCTGGGCACCACAAAGATCGTGGACACTGTTCACGCTGCATTGCAGGACGTTATTGCTCGCGAGCGGCGGGCGGCGCTCGTGCGCATGCCGATGCCGGATTTGACCCCCGAAGCGCTTGCTGGGATGCGCGGGCCGCGCACGTTTGAGGCGAGAGAACGCGCCACCAGCGACTGATGGAGATCGCTGATACCGGGGTCTGGGCTCGCAAGGATCACCCGAGCGTAAAGCCGTGGTTCACAACCGCGGTGGAGAACGCGCAGATCGCGATCTGCGATGTCGTCGCAATGGAAATCCTGCACTCCGCGCGGAGCGGCGACGAGTTCGAGGCAATGGAGACCCGCATGCTCGGGCTTCCATGGTTTCGCGTGGAGCCTGCGGACTGGTCTCGCGCTCGCGCCATCTACGGCGTATTGGCGCGGCGAGGGGGTGGCCATCAGCGAAGAGTTCAGATGCAGGACCTGCTTATCGCAGCCTGCGCCGAGCGTTCAGGAGTCGCGATTGTTCACTACGACTCGGACTACGAGACGGTCGCCGCCATTACCGGGCAGCCCACCCGTTGGGCCGCGCCCCGAGGATCCCTATGACGGGACGGGTGGCGGAGCAGGCGCGCGAGAAGGTCCGCAAGTTGCCGTCCACGGACGTCAAGATGTCGCTCGAGGTTCAGGAGGCGTTCAATATGGCCTCGTATGCGCCGTCAGCCCTCGCCCAGGGCCAGCAGCGGCGTGCAGGACGAATGAGTCGCTCGCACAGGGCGGTCGTATTCGCGTCGCTGGTGCTGCTGAGCAGCTGTGCCGTGGACGCGTCGCTAAATCCTTGGCCGATCGACGGCGCCGTGTTGCGTCCGGAGGCGATGTTCGTCGAGCCCGCCCGCGCGCCGCCCGGCGAGATCGTTGCGGTGACCTATGTCAAACCGTGGGATCGGGGCATCCTCTACGCCATCGATGCGAACCGCGCTGGCGCATGGGAGCGGCGCCACCTGCTCATCTCGGATGCTAACGGGGCGCGGCCGACCTGGTTCGCGCCAGGAGACGAGAATGCGGTCGTCGACGCGATCGGGGTCGGAGGGACGGGGCCGGACAGGGTTCTGATTCCTGAAGTCACTGAGCCCGGCGACTACCGGATCTGCACCGCCAATGCCGGTGACAATATCTGTACACCCATCGAGATCGGCGCGCCGTGAGCCAGTGTCACGCGCCGGAATTGCCTTTGGCGGTTGCGCGCCTCTGAGCGATCACGCGGTGCGTAGGATGCGCCACGGACACCGCGCGTATATACGTATATATGCCGCGGCCAATGCCTTGAAGTCCATTCCCGCGCGAGACACTAGTCCTCCGCCGGGAGATAGCTTCCGTCGGCGTCGTGAGTCTCCTGACCGGACAGGGCCGGATTGAAGACGCACACCAGGCGCAGCGGTGAGATGACGCGGATCGTGTGCCGGTCGTGCTCGGGAGAATAGACCGATCCAGGACCGATGCGGTGCACGGCACCGGTGTCGCGCTCGGTGATCTCGGCCTCGCCCTCGATGCAGTAGCACGCCTCGTAGTGATGCTTGTACCAGAGGTCCATCTCCGCGCCGCCGTCGACGGTGGTTTCCGACAGGGAGAAACCGAGTCCGTCATCGCGGACCAGCAGCCGCTGTGCACGCCATCCGTCGCCGCGCACGTCGAGCGCCGTGCCGGCGATCTCATCCAGGGTTCGAATGATCATGTTTTGCCTTTCGCCGCTCCTGAAAGTTGCCAATCTCCGATCACGGCGATGTTAGGCGCGTTCGGGAGGGCTCTGCGGAGTGCCGTGAGCGTGAGTTATCACGCTGAGCGGCGGTTCGGCCGCCTAGCGCCGACCACGTTGATGATGGCAACTCGGCGATGGCCGGCGTTGCACATCGTCGACCATATCAGTGGATGGCAACCTGGGCCACGGAGGCGCTCCGAGCGACCCGCGGCTATCATCGAGCGCATGGCCGTCTACCTCGATCACGCCGCCACTTCGCCCCTGCGTTCCGACGTGCTGGAGGCGATGATGCCGTACCTCACGACGCACGGCGGGAACGCCTCGAGCTTGCATGGATCGGGTCGACGGGCACGCCAGGGGATCGATGAGGCGCGGGAGGTCATCGCGCAGGGTATCGGCGCACAGCCCCGCGAGATCGTGTTCACCGCCGGCGGCACGGAGGCCGATAACCTGGCCGTCAAGGGCGTCGGGTGGGCTGCCACTTCGCGCGGGCGCCACGTCATCACGACCGCCGTCGAGCACAAGGCGGTCCTGAATGCCGCCGCCATCCTGGAACGCAGCGGCTTCGACGTGACGATCCTGCCGGTCGACGAGTACGGCCGGGTCGACCCGATCGACGTCGCTGCGGCCATGACGGAGCGGACGACGCTGGTGAGCGTGATGGCCGCCAACAACGAGGTGGGGACTATCCAGCCGATTGCGGCCATCGGCGAAATCGTGCGCGGGCATGGCGCCCGGTTCCACGTCGACGCGGTTCAGTTCGCGGCGCACGGGTCAATCCATGTCGATGCGTGGCAGGCCGACCTGGTCAGCCTGTCCGCACACAAGCTCGGAGGTCCGCAGGGCGTGGGCGCCCTCTTCGTCAGACGAGGGACCCAGATGCTGCCGCAGGTGCAGGGTGGATCGCAGGAACGCCAGCGCCGCGCGGGCACCGAGAACGTTGCCGGCATCGTCGGCTTCGGAGCCGCGTTTGGGCGGCTCAGTTCGGATCCGGATGAGCCCGATCGGCTGCAGGCCCTCACGAGACGTTTGCGCGAAGGTCTCCTCGGATTCGACGGTGTCACCACGACGGGACACCCGGAGGATCGGCTGCCGAATAACGTGAGTGTCGTCATCGACGGCGTGGAGGGCGGCGACCTGGTTGCGGCTCTCGACCTCGAGGGCATCGAGGCCTCGACGGGAAGCGCCTGCACGTCGGGCAACACGGAGCCGAGCCACGTCCTGCTCGCCATGGGGATCGATTCACACCTGGCGCACGGGTCGCTCCGCCTGACGCTTGGCCCCGAAACATCGCATGCCGATGTCGAGGCGACCCTTTCGGCCCTGCGCACCGTGCTGCCGCGCCTGCGGGCAGGTCGGGTCGTCCGGCCGCGTGCCACGGTGTCCGTGTGAGCCGCATCGTGGCCGCCATGAGTGGCGGCGTCGATTCGTCCGTTGCCGCGGCGCTTCTGGCGCGTCAACGCGGGGACGACGAGGTGATCGGCGTCTGGATGCGCACCCACGGCGACATGCCGGAGGGCTACGAGCAGTCGCGCTCCTGTTGCTCACCGGACGCCGCGGATGATGCGCGGCGCGTGGCGCAGTTGATCGACATCCCGTTCTTCACGCTCAACGTCGAGGAGGAATTCGGAGCGCGGGTGATCGACGCGTTCGTCGATTCCTACCTGGAGGGCTCGACCCCGAATCCCTGCCAGGCGTGCAACCAGTACATCAAGTTCGACGAGCTCCTGCGACGCGGCCTGGCTGCCTACGGAGCCGATGCGGTCGCCACTGGCCACTACGCTCGCCTCGAGTATCGCGACGGTCGCTGGCGACTCATGCGCGCCGCCGATGCCGATAAGGACCAGACGTACTTCCTGTGGGTGCTCGATCAGGAGCAGCTGTCTCGCACGCAGTTCCCGCTGGGTGACCTCACCAAGACGCAGGTCCGCTCCATGGCCACGGATCTGAACCTGCCGACAGCCCAGAAACCGGAGAGCCAGGAGATCTGCTTCGTACCCCTCGGCGACTACCGAACCCTCCTCGAGGAGCGGCGCGGGTACGCCGGCGATCCGGGTCCCATCGTCGATGCCGATGGAACTCGCGTCGGCACCCACACCGGCTACGCGCACTACACGGTTGGCCAGCGTCACGGCCTGGGCGTCGCGCTCGGCGAGGCGGTCTACGTGCGCGAGGTGCAGCCAGGCACCAATACCGTGGTGATCGGCCGCCGCGAGGAGGTTGCGCAGCGCACATTCACCGTCGGAGGCGCGCGGTTCACGGCCGGCGACGCGCCGGGTGAGCGCTTCGAAGCCTCGGTCCGGATTCGGCATCGGGCCCCGGACGTGCCCGCCGAGATCACGATGGTCGGCCGGGACCGGTTCCTGGTTGAAACCGCCGAACCTGTCTGGGCACCGGCACCCGGCCAGGGCGCCGTCCTGTATGACGGCGCAGAGTGCCTCGGTGGGGGTCGCATCGCCCGCGCCGAAGGCTAGGCTCCGCTCAAATGCCCCCCTGGCTGATCTGGTTCCCACTGCTGGCGGTCATCAATCTCCTGGTCTTCGTCGCGGTGCGCGGTCGGTGGGGGAAGAGCGTCCTGGCGCTGGCGGTCGCTGCGGGGGTGGGCGTGGTCATCGGCGACCAGGTTGCCGGGGGAACCGGTCTCGAGGTGCTGCGCATCGGCGACATGCACGTGGGCGCCGCTTCGGTTGGCGCCCAGGTCCTGATGCTCGTCGTGTCGCTGCTCAGCGCCCTTGGCCCGATTCGGCTCGAGGAATAGCCCAAGGCGATTTCTACAAGCCTCTCCCGGGCCGGAAATGACCGAGTTATCAGTGCTCCAACGGCATGACGGGCGCGTCTGCGCGGGTGCCACGCAAGGCTGGGACCGAAATATCGGGGGAAACCGGCACGACCGTCCACCTGAGCGGGGAACGACCGATATATCGGCGCCGAGCGAGCGCGCGGGCTGCGCGCCGGGATGTCTCGGGCCAGAAACCAACGGAATTTCCGCGGAACGCGGAGCGAACCGCGACTACCGATGACCTACGACGCGGGGGTGGCCGGTGTAGAGTCGCCGGCATGGATCTCGCCCTCGCGATCTTCAACATCGGCGCCGGGCTCGGCGTGCTGGCGGCCGGCGCTGCCCTGGTTTACCTCGCCTGGCAGACCACCCCGCTCATCAAGGAGTCGCGCGCCCTTGCGACCGACCTCCGGCGCCTGACTCGCGCGACCGACACCGAGCTGCGGCCGATTCTCAGCCACGCGCGCGAGCTGACCAGCAATGTCGAGGTCCTCAGCGAGGACGTGGCGGTCAAGCTCGATCGCCTGACCGATCTGATGAACTCGCTCCAGCACAGCCTCGAAACCGTCCAGATCACGGCCGGGCCGCGACGGTCGGAGGCGCGATCGGTAGAATCACTGGAAACACGAGAGGATCCATCTCAGTCATGAAGGACTCAGGATTCGGCAGCTTCTTGGCAGGTGCCGTGATCGGCGGGCTCATCGGCGCGGCGCTGGGCCTCATCCTGGCCCCGCAGACCGGCGAGGAATTCCGGGAGCAGGTCAACGACTTCGTCGAGAGCAAGCGGGCCGAGATCGGCGATGCGGTCACCGAGGGTCGCCAGGCCGCCGAGCAGGCTCGGGCCGACATGGTCACCGACTTCGACGCCCATGCCGACGCCCAGCCCGAGGGCGCCGCATCCTGACCTCGACCTGATCACAACGAGCGCGAATCACGCACACGAGGAGCCGGTGGGTCGCCGGCTCTCGTCGTGAACGAAGGATGAACCGATGCAGCCGATGAGCGCGACCGAGATCCGCGAGCGCTTCCAGCGCTTCTTCGAGGAACGTGCCCATACGCGCGTGCCATCGGCGCCGATTCTGGCCAGGGATGACCCCACGCTGCTCTTCGTGAACTCCGGCATGGCGCCCTTCAAGCGGGTGCTCACCGGCGAGGAGAAGCGCGAGTACGTGCGCGCCGTCGATTCACAGCTTTGCCTGCGCGTGGCGGGGAAGCACAACGACTTTGAGGAGGTCGGCCGCACTCCGCGCCACCAGACGCTGTTCGAGATGCTCGGCAACTGGAGCTTTGGCGACTACTTCAAGCGAGAGGCCATCCACTGGGCCTGGGAATTCCTGACCGATGAGCTGAAGCTCGACCCGACGCGCATCGCTGCCACGGTCTACACCGATGACGACGAGGCGCACCGCGTCTGGAGCGAGGAGATCGGCCTACCGGCCGATCGGCTCGTTCGCTGGGGCGACATCGGGGCGGGCAACGAGCAGAACTTCTGGCGCATGGGCGATACCGGGCCGTGCGGCCCCTGCAGCGAGCTCCACTACGATCGCGGAGCGCATCTGTCGGAGGGCCCTGACTGCGTGCCGGATCACTCCGAGCACTGCCCACGCTGGCTGGAGATCTGGAATCTCGTGTTCATGGAGTTCGACCGTTCCGCCGATGGGACGCTGACGCCGCTGCCGTTCAGGAGCGTGGACACCGGACTCGGCCTGGAGCGGCTGACGTCGGTCATGCAGGGGGTCGATTCGAACTACAGGACTGACCTCTTCGTGCCGATCATCGAGCGCCTGGCGCAGCTCATCGGTCACGATCCCGAGACCGTGGAGGGCGAGCGGTTCAGCTACCAGGTGGTGGCCGATCACTCGCGCGCCATGACCTTCCTGCTGGCCGAGGGCGTCAGGCCCTCCAACGAGGGGGCGGGGTACGTGCTGCGGCGGATCATGCGCCGCGCCGTCCGACACGGGCGGCTGCTGGGGATCTCTGATCCGTTCCTGCGCGAGACGAGCGCCGTTGTGATCGATCTGATGCGCGAGCCCTATCCGCATCTCGCCGAGCAGCGCGAGACCGTCCTCGCCGCCATCGAGACTGAGGAAGCTAAGTTCGCCCGGACCCTCGAGGCGGGCAGCGCGCGCCTGGATCAGCTGGTCGGCGCGGGCGGGGTGGTCAGCGGAGCCGATGCGTTTCGGCTGCACGACACGTTCGGGTTTCCGATCGACCTGACCATCGAGATGGCGGCGGAGCGCGGGGTGAGCGTGGATCGCCCGGGATTCGACGCGGCGATGACCGCGCAACGGGAGCGGTCGCGCGGCGAGAAACGGGGCGGGCTGAAGCTGGATCCCGAGGTCGCCGCGCTCCGCACCGAGTTCATCGGCTACCCGAACGAGACGAGCGCGGATGAGCTGCGCGTCCTGGCCGTCGTCCCCGGTGATACCACGGCCGTCATCCTCGACCGCACCCCGTTCTACGCGGAGGGCGGCGGACAGATCGGCGATCGCGGCGAGGTGATCGGCGCGAACGGCCGTCTGCGTGTCGATGACACGCAGCGTTCGGGTGACGCGATAGCGCATCTCGGCGAGCTGTCCGGCGAGATAGCGGTGGGCGATACGGTGCGGGCCGAGGTGGACGGCGTCCGTCGCTGGGGCGCGGCTCGAAACCACACCGGGACTCATCTGCTGCATCGGGCTCTGCGCGACGTTCTCGGCGAGCAGGCCAAGCAGGCCGGATCGTGGGTCGGGCCGGAGGGCCTGCGATTTGACTTTCCCGCGCAAACCGCGACGCCGCGCGAGGCGCTGCGCGAGGTTGAGCGGCTGGTCAATGCCCAGGTGCGTGGCGATGCTCCCGTGCACCCTGAGTGGATGAGGATGGAGGACGCGCAGGCGCTCGGCGCCGATATGTTCTTCGGCGAGAAATACCTGCCGGAGTCGGTGCGCGTCGTCCACGTGGACGGGTACAGCAAGGAGCTGTGCGGCGGGACGCACGTTGCGGCCACCGGTCAGATCGGGCAGCTGGTCATCACCGGCGAATCGAGCATCGGGGCCGGGCTGCGACGCATCGAGGCGGTGACCGGCGATGCGGCCGCCGAGCTGGTGGGGACCCGGCTCGAGGCACTGCGCACCGTCGCTCAGCTCCTCGGAGAGCGGGAGGAGAACGTCCCGCAGCGCGTCGAGGCGCTCCTTGCGAGACTTCGTGACGCCGAGAAGGCGGCGAAGGCGCCGCGAGCCGCCGACATTCGTCTTGATGCCGCCGCGATTCTTCAGAGTGCTCAGGCCGCTGGAAGGGCGAAGATCATCATCGAGGCCCTCCCCGACGCCGATGCGAACGCCCTGCGCGGTCTCGCTGACGACCTGCGCGGCATGACCGGGCGCTTCGTGCTCGTTGCCGCGGGAGCCGCGGGTGGCAAGCCATCGATCCTGGTCGCCGCCAGCCGCGATCTGGCCTCGGAGGGCTTTGACGCCGGGGCCGTCGTGCGCCAGGCGGCTCCGATCATCGGTGGAGGCGGAGGCGGTCGGGCGGACCTCGCCCAGGCCGGTGGTCGAGATGCGTCGCGCCTCGACGACGCCCTCAGGGAGGCCGGGCGCCTGGCGCTCGAGGCTCTCAAGCGCATCGAGACGGCCTGACACGATCAGGGTGACGGCCGTGCAGCAGCTTCGCGACCGCGTGCGGGTGCTGTTTCGCAGCGCGGCACGACCCGGCGGCAGCCCTGCCATCGCGGCGCTCGACATCGGCACCGAATTCGCCAAGGCGCTCGTCCTCTCCGTGGAGCGCGACGCCGAGGGCCGGCTGGGAGGCATCGTGCGTGGCAGCGGCCGGCAACGGCAGGGCCTGGCCCACATGCAGTCGGGGACCGTGAGCGACATCGATGCGGTGGTCGCGAACTGTCGCGCCGCCATGGATGAGGCGCGCGCCATGTCCGGGCGTCGACCGACGGCCGCCGTGATCGGCATTGCCGGCGAGCTGGTGAAAGGCGCCACGAGCACGCTGACCCTGCGTCGCGATGACCCGCGTGCACCGCTGGGTGAGCCGGAGCTGGAGCAGATCGTGATGAGGGCGCAGGAATCTGCGCTGCGTGAGGCGGAAGAGCGCATCCGCTGGGAGTCCGGCGTGGATCGTCTCGACGTGCGGCTCGTGCATGCCGCCATCGTCGAGATGACGATCGACGGCTACCCGGTGAGCAATCCCATCGGGTTCACCGGCGCCCAGGTCGAGCTGCACCTGTTCAACGCCTTCGCGCCGATGGTTCACCTCGGTGCGCTTCAGTCGGTGGCCAACGCCCTTGAGCTTGAGCTGCTCGGCGTGATCGCCGAGCCGTACGCGGTGGCCACCTGCCTCGACCCCGGGGAGCTCGGTGACGCGGGCGCCGTGTTCGTGGACATCGGCGGCGGGACGACTGACGTGGCGCTCGTCCGGGCCGGGGGCATCGCCGGCACCAAGATGCTGGCGCTCGGCGGCCGCGCCTTCACCAAGGGCCTGGCCGAGCGACTCGGCGTCTCCTTCAGGGAGGCAGAGGGGGTCAAGCTGGCGGTCGGAAGCAGCGGACGCGCCGATGTCGCCGATGCGCTCCTGGAGGACGCGCGGATCTGGCGCTCAGGGGTCGAGCTCATGATCGGCGACCTTGCCGGCAATGATCTGCTGCCGGGCCGCATCCTGTTGTGCGGTGGCGGGGCCGACCTTCCCCAGGTCCGCCAGGTGCTCGCCGAGGATGGCTGGTGGAACCGCCTTCCGTTCTCGCGACGGCCAACGGTGCGGGCACTCGGCCCAGACGAGGTGATGGGTCTGCGTGACGCGACCGGCGCGCCTGGAACGCGGCAGGACGTGACGCCGATGGCCCTTGCCCACCAGGCGCTCATCCTCGACGCGGGGGCATCGGCCGTGGATCGTGCCATGCGCGGCGTGGTGCGCGAGATGGCGCTGTGACCGGTGAAATCACCCTCATCTACCTCGAGGCCGATGACGAGGTCACGTCGGTCGTGCGTCGGCTGCGCGACACCTCGGCGCAACGGATTGTCGTCGTGGCGCCCGGCCGCTCGCGAGCCACGTCGAGCGTGGTCGCGCTCAGGCTGCTCGCGCGTGCCGCGCACGACGCCGAGCGCGGGTTGGCCGTCGTGGGCGACGGGCTCACCCGCTCGCTTGCGGCGGAGGCGGGACTCGACTCCTACGCTTCCATCGATGATGCACGCAATGCCATGCCGATGGAGCCCATCGAGGCACGGACACGGCGCGCCTCGATCCACGTCGTGCGTGGGGATGCGTCGCAGGCGACCGCCCCGACGCCGGCGCCCATACCCGCGGCGCCGGCAGCGACGGCATGGAACGATGATCGCACGCAGGTACGACCTCGGCCGACGCCCCGACGGCCGGACCACCCGAAGCGGACCGCAGGGTGGCGGTCCCGCCCTGCGGTTGCATGGGGGCTTGGTAGCCTCGCCGTGCTCTTGATCGGCGCCGGCGTCGTGGGCGCCGTGGTTCTGCCCGCCGCGACGATCGAGATCGTGCCCGGCAGCGAGCTGGTCGACCCGGTGTCCTACCAGATTCGCATCGACGAGCCGGATCGCGTGGAGGGAACCGTCGACGCTGAAGCGCAGGTGACGGCGACCGGCACCTACACGATCCGGGCCGAGGCCACCGTTATCGTGGTCTTCCGCAATTTCAATACGGCCGACGTGGCGGTGGGTGCGGGGACGCTGGTTGCCGCCGGCGAACAGGCATTCGAGACATCGACCGATATCGTGGTGCCTGCCGGAGCGCTCACGACTGAAGGGACGATCCAGGCGGGGGAGGGTCCAACGGAGGCTGTCGCAGCGGCGGCCGGTCCGGCAGCGAACGTCGCGGCCGGGGCGATCGACACGATCCTCAGCCAGGAGCTCGCCACGCGGCTGCGCGGCTTTCCGAACAATGAGCAACGGCTGGTGACCAACCCGGAAGCGGCGACCGGTGGCGTCGACACGACCGGTCCTGAGGTCACGCAGCAGAATGTCGACGACGCCCGGGCAGCGCTGCTCGACGAGCTTGACGCCGCGCTTGCCGCGGCACTCGATCAGGACGTTGGCGACATCTTCGCCGACGCGGCCGAGGCCACGCCCCCGGTCATCGAGGGGATCGAGGGGCTGGTCGGGATGCGCGACCAGGAGGCGGCCGAGATCAGCGGCACGCTCGCGTACGATCGCCTGGTCGTCGACAGCGATGAGATCACCGAGCTCGCCCGTGCACGGCTGGCCGGCGACACAGGGATCGTGCCGGAGGGACACGAGCTCCTGCCGGCGGTGTCTGAGGTGAGCATCGGTGAGGTACGACGCGAGGGCGACACGCTGATGGTGGAGGCGACCGTCACCGGAGCGTCGACGCCGCTGGTCGATCGCGATGAGGTGATCGACCGCGTGCAGGGACAGCCCGTCGACGAGGCGCGTGCGGCATTGGCCAGCCTGGGCGACGCAACGATCGAGGCGTGGCCCGCCTGGGTTACCTCCATTCCCACGCTCGACTGGCGCATCGACGTCACCATCGTCGGGGAGGGGAGCGAGCCGTCATCATCCGCGTCGAGCGCGCCGTGACACGGATTATCGCTCTGGACCACGGGAGTCGACGCATCGGCGTGGCGGTCGGCGACACGGAGACCGGCATGGCCTTCTCTCGCCCGGCCCTCCTGCGACGCAACATGGCAACGGATCTCGCGGCCATCGCCGACCTGGTCGCGGTGGATTCGGTGCAGCTGATCGTCATCGGCCTGCCGCTGAACATGGACGGGACCGAGGGCGAGCAGGCCGTTGCGGCTCGAGCGTTCGGCGAACAGGTCGCCCTGGGCGGCATCGGCGTCAGGTACGAGGATGAACGACTGAGCTCATGGGAGGCTGGAGAGCACCTGTCAGAGGCCGGCAGGCGACCGCGGCGCAGGGGTGGCGAGCTCGACTCAGCGGCGGCCCGCGTGATCCTGCAACAATACCTCGACGCCCGTCGCCGGACGGCAGCCCCCGAGGAGACTGAATGAGCCGACGCCCAGCGCCGATGGGAGAGTGGGAGGAGCGCCGCAACGCCCGCATCCGCCAGCTGCGCGAGCAGCGCGAAGGACCGATGCGCCGCCGCCGTCGCGTCCAGCCGCTGCTGCTCGTCGTCTGGATTGCAGGCTCCATCGCGCTCCTGGGCTTCCTGCTCATCTTCGGCTTCAACACCGTCTTCGCCCCGCGCGTGATGGCCTGGGTGGAGCAGAATCCGGGCGCGATCGAGCACGGCATCGTCGAGGACTTCGTGCAGTGGTACCGCCCCGAGATCCTCGCGGACGAACCCGCCAGCGACGAACAGCGCCGCGTCACGGTCACCGTCGAGCAGGGCGCGACCGACTCGTCGATCGGGCAGCTGCTATTCACCGAGGGCTTGATCGGCAGCGAGATCGCCTTCCAGTACGCGGTCATCACGGCCGGGCGGGAGGGCACGCTGGCCGCCGGGACCTACGATCTGTTCCCGAACATGCAGCCGTCGGAGATCGTCGCCACGCTCCAGGGACAGCCGTTCGGTGACGTCACCAGCGTGACGCTGCGCGAAGGGCTGCGCATCGAAGAGATCGTCGCTGCCTTCTCCGCCAGCGAGATGACGATGAACATGGAGGAGTTCGCCGCCGTGCTCCAGGCACCGCCCGCCGACCTGCTCAACCAGTACGACTTTTTGTCCGATCTGCCTTCGGGCCGCTCGCTCGAGGGATACATCCCCCCGGAGACGATTGAATACCAGGTCGGCGCCGATCCGATCGACGTCGCGCAGGAGCTTCTCGACCAGTTCGCCGAATCGCTCACTGACGAGATCATCGCCGGCATCGATGAGAGGGGTCTCAGCTTCGACGAGGCCGTCATCATCGCCAGCATCGTGGAGCGAGAGGCGGTGGTCGATGAGGAGAGGCCGCGCATCGCCGCGGTCTACACCAAGCGCTACCTCGAGCCGGAGAATCCGCAGACGGTCGGGCAGCTCAACGCCGATCCGACGCTCCAGTACGGGCTGACCACCGGCGAGCAGCGACCCGTCGACCATCCGCTCCTGGGCGAGAGCGAGGGCGCAACGCTTCCCGTCGACGAGTGGGGCTCGGTCGATTGGTGGCCACAGCTCCAGGTGAGCGGCGGCGAGATCGCCCTCGAGGAATTCCTGCTCGGATTCCAGACCTACACCGGTCCTGGCCTGCCGCCGATGCCGATCGCGGCGCCACGGATCGGGTCACTCGAGGCGGTCGCCACCGCACCGCTCGACGAGGGCTTCCTCTTCTTCGTCGCCGGCTGCCCGGACGGATCCCGCGATGGCTCCCACTACTTCTCGAAGACGTTGCCCGAGCACAACGGCAACATCGCGCGAGCGAACGAAGAGTGTGCGGGCCAATGACGGATGCACGCCTGGCCATGTTGCGCGCGCTGCTGCATGAGCACGCGCTGGACGCGATCCTCATCAGCCGCACCGCCAACAAGCGGTACTTCAGCGGCTTTCGGCTGAGTGATGCGGACGGTCCGACCTCGGGATTCGCCGGGACCCTGCTCGTGACGCGCGACGCCAACCTGATCCTTGCCGACCCGCGTTACACGGTGCAGGCGGCCGATGAGGCGCCGGACTGGGACGTCGTGGCCACGCCGGGACCGATGCATGACGAGCTGCCGCCCCTGCTCCTGCGCCACGGGATCGGCAGGCTGGGGCTGGAGGCGGCCGTCGTTACGCATGCCGACTGGGCTGCGCTGGCCGCCGCGGCTCCCGGCGTGGAGCTGCATGCCATGGATGACGAGCTGGTGCCGCTGCGGATCCTCAAGACCGCTGACGAGGTCGAGGCCATCGGGCGTGCCTGCAGTCTCACCGACGAGTGCTTCGCGCACCTGGTGGAATTCGTGCGGATCGGCATGACGGAGCGGGAGGTGGCACTGGAGCTGGAGCGATACTTCCGCACGAATGGCGCGGAGAGCCTCGCGTTCGAGCCGATCGTACTCGCGGGAGCGCGGGCCGCCATGCCACACGGTCGGCCCTCCGAAGCGGTCGTCGAGGAAGGCAACGTGCTCCTCATCGACTTCGGCTGCACCGTCGACGGGTACCGTTCGGACATGACTCGGACCGTATTCGTGGGCGAGGTCCCGGACCGAATTCGCCGTTACCATGACGCGGTCCGCGAAGCGCAGCGGGCGGCGATCGATGCGATCGCCATCGGCGTCAATGGCCAGGAGCTGGACGCAATAGCCCGGCAGCGTATCGAGGCCGAGAGCGTGGAACCCTACGGACATGGGCTGGGCCACGGGATCGGGCTCGAGACCCACGAGCCGCCGCGCCTGCGGAAGTCCGAGGCATCCACGCTCGAGGCCGGCATGGTCTTCAGCATCGAGCCCGGGATCTACCTGCCCGGCGTGACCGGCATCCGGATCGAGGACATCGTGGCGTTGGAGGCTTCCGGTCCGCGGCTGCTGACGAAGTCGTCCCGGGAGCCGCTCGCCATCGGATGAGCGCGCCTGCTCGACCGCGGCTTCATTGGGCTTGCCGGCCGCCGTCACGCGCTATATCACTGCTGATATAACCGCTGACGCGCGAGCGGACGGTCGGGCACGGAACGGACCCGGAGCAGTCCCCTCAGCGTATGCTGTGGCGCGCAGCGCATCGGCCCAAGCAGGAGACGACCATTTGATCAGCACCGGCGACGTCAAGAAGGGCGTCATCATCGAGCTCGACGGGCAGCTCATGAAGGTCCTCGACTGGAGCCACATCAAGATGGCTCGAGGATCCGCTCAGGTCCGTATGAAGCTCCAGAACGTGCGCAAGGGTGACATCGTGGAACGGACCTTCCAGGCCGGCGCCCGATGGCCGCGCGCCAGGGTCGAGCAGCGGCGGGTCCAGTACCTGTACTCCGATGGCGACGTCTATCACTTCATGGACAGCGAGACCTACGACCAGTTCGCCGTGAACGGCGCCCTGCTCGGCGACGACGCCCGCTATCTCGTGGAGAACACCGATGTCTCGGTCAGCTCGTACGAGGACGAGATCCTCGGCGTCGAGCTACCGGTCTCGGTCGATCTCCTCGTGGTCCAGACCGACCGCGGCTTTGCCGGCGATACCGCCACCGGCGCAAAGAAGGCTGCGACGCTTCAGACCGGCCTGGTGGTCCAGGTGCCCCTCTTCGTTAACGAGGGGGATGTGCTGCGGATCGACACGCGCACCGGCGACTATCTCACCCGGGTCCAGTAGAGGGGTGATCGAGTGACGGCAATTCGTAACGAGTTCGGCTGCGAATAGGCATGGCCGACCAGCCCTCGTTGTGGGATGAGCCGCAGCAGGCACCGGAGCCGCCCCCACGCAGCGCGCCTCGAATCCTGCGCGTCACCGACCTCAATCGGCGCGTGCGCAGCCTCCTGGACGCCGACAGCATCCTGGCCAACGTGTGGGTCGAGGGCGAGGTCAGCCAGCCATCATTCCCGCCGTCCGGACACTGCTTCTTCACGCTCAAGGACGCCAACAGCCAGGTCCGTGCCGCCCTCTTTCGCGAGGAGCTGACGCGCGCGGGCATGCGGCCGACGCACGGCATGAACGTCATCATCCACGGCCGCGTCCGCGCCTACGAGCCGCAGGGCGTGTACCAGCTGTACGTCGACACGATCACCGCGGCCGGTGCCGGAGACCTGCACGCGCAGTACGAAGCGCTGCGCAACCAGCTCGCCGCGGCCGGTCTGTTCGAGGAGAGCCGGAAGCGGCCGATCCCGCGCTGGCCGCGCAGGATCGGCGTGGTCACCTCTCCGGTCGGCGCGGTGTGGCGGGACATCACCAATGTGCTGAGGCGACGCTATCCCCTGGTCCAGCTCGTGCTTAGTCCCTCGGTCGTGCAGGGCACGACGGCCGCGCCGGCGATCGTCCGGGCGCTCGAGCGGCTCTACGCGCAGCCCGCGCTCGACACGATCATCCTCGCCCGCGGCGGCGGCTCGCTCGAGGACCTGTGGAGCTTCAATGACGAGCGGGTCGTGCGCGCCGTGGCCGGTGCGCCGGTGCCGGTCATCGTCGGCGTCGGTCACGAGTCGGACGTCACCCTCGCCGATTTCGCGGCCGACCTCCGCGCGCCGACGCCGAGCGCGGCGGCCGAGCTGGCGACGCCGGATGCAACGCAGCTCGCCACGGTCATGGGACGTCTCCGTGACCGCGCCACCGCCGCCCTCCTCGGTCGGGCGGGCGAACGACGGCGCTTCCTGGACGCCGAGCGGCGCGCGCTTGCCCGTCTCGCGCCCGATACCGATGCCGCTCGACAGCGAGCCTCCGACCTGCTCGACCGGGGCGCGCGGGCGCTGGACGAGCGACTGGCCCGTCGCCGGGCGCTGGCGGAATCGGCGCATGCCACCCTGCGCACGCTCTCGCCGATGGCCACCCTTGAGCGCGGCTACGCGGTCGCGCTCACCGCCGACCGCCGCATCGTGCGTGATGCTGGTGACGTCGCGACCGGCGATCGGCTGCAGGTGATCGTTGCGCGCGGTAGGGTGGAGACCCGCGTCGAACGCACCAGCGCGGACGGAACCGAGGAGCTGCTCACATGATCGATGACGCCGAGCTCGACGCGCTCTCGGACGAACGGCTCGCTGAGCGACCGTTCGACGAGCTCGTAGTCGTGCTTCAGCAGACGGTCCAGCGGCTCGAGGGCGGCAGCATCGGCCTCGAGGAGAGCATCAGGCTCTACAAGCACGGACTGCGGCTGCACGCGGCGTGCGAGACGAGGCTGCGCGAGGCGGAGCTGACGATCACGGAGCTCGGCCGACGTGGCGTGACCGGAGCCGAAGCAGATGGGCCCGAAGGATAAGGCCCGCCGAGACGACGCTCGGCCGCATCGGTCCTATACTTTCGTGCGATCCCAGGAGGCATGCATTCCTTGACTCTGCTCGAGACGATTCGCGAGCCGTCCCAGCTGCACGTGATGACGGCGCAGCAGCTCGAGGCGCTTGCCGGCGAGCTGCGCGAGAAGATGATCCGAACGGTTCAGAAGACGGGCGGCCACCTCGCGAGCTCGCTCGGGGCGGTCGAGATCACGCTCGCGCTGCATCGCGTGATGGACTCGCCGCGAGATCGGATCGTATGGGACACGGGTCACCAGGCCTACGCCCACAAGCTGCTCACGAACCGATGGGACCGCTTCGATAGCCTGCGACAGGTCGGCGGCATCGGTGGATTCCCGCGTCGCTCGGAGAGCGAGCACGATGTCTTCGATGGTGGCCATGCCGGGACCGGGGTCAGCATCGGCGTGGGGCTTGCCGCCGCCCGTGACATGAAGCCCAGGGAGAACCCGGCGAGGCGCCAGCGGATCGCGGTGTGCGTGGGCGACGCGGCGATCGGGTCCGGGCTGACGATGGAGGCGCTCAACCATCTGGGGCACAGCAGGCAATCGGTGCTGATCGTGCTCAACGACAACGAGATGAGCATCAGCCCGTCGGTCGGTGGGCTCTCCACGCGGCTGAACAAGATGCGCCTGTCGCGGGCGTACCAGGAAACCAAGTCGGCGACGGTCAAGGCACTTCCGAAGGTCCCGGTCCTCGGCAAGCCGGCGTTTGAGCTGCTCGGCTGGGCAAAGGAGGGGTTCAAGCGCAGCTGGGCCAAGGTCGGCTTCTTCGAGGACATCGGGATCACGTACATCGGCGTGCTGGACGGCCATGATCGCGATGAGCTGGAGGAAGCCTTCGAGGCTGCGTTCCGGCTCGGCGCCCCGGTGCTCGTTCATGTCAAGACGACCAAGGGCAAGGGCTACGCACCGGCCGAGGCGGATTCGATGAGCTTCCACGGCGCGAGCCTGCCGCCCATCGACCTGTGCCTGATCGATCCGACCGAGGAGCCGCTTCCACCGGAGGGCAGGCCGAAGCGGAAGCCGAAGACCTACACCCAGACGTTCGTCGAGGAGCTCGTCCGGCTGGGGAAGGCCGATGAGCGCATCACGGCCGTCACCGCCGGGATGCCGACCGGCACCGGGCTCTCGCGCTTCGCCGAGCACTTCCCCTCACGCTTCCTCGACGTCGGGATCGCCGAGCAGCACGCCGTCACCATGGCTGCCGGGCTGGCCCTGGCCGGGATGCGCCCGGTCGTGGCGCTCTATTCGACCTTCGGCCAGCGTGCCTACGACGGGCTGGTCCATGACGTCTGCCAGAACGGGCTCCCGGTTCTCATGGGCCTGGACCGATCAGGCCTGGTCGGCGAGGACGGCACGAGCCATCAGGGCATGTTCATGCTGCCCGGGATGCGGTCGCTTCCGAACCTCGCGATCGGATCGCCCAAGGACGAGCAGGAGCTGCGTGACCTGGTTGTCACCGCGTTGGAGCATGACGGACCGATGGCTCTGCTCTACCCACGCGACGCCGGCGAGGACCTGCCCGACCGCATCGGCACCGCCATGGAGATCGGAAAGGGCGAGGTGCTGCGGTTTGGCGATGAAATCCTGCTTGTCGGGTTCGGACCGATCGTCCAGCGCCTGCTGGCCGTCGCCGACCAGCTGGAGGCGGACGGCCTCGCCGCCACGGTCATCAACGCGCGCTGGGCGAAGCCACTCGACGCGAGGCTCATCGGCGAGCATGCGGTCGGGAAGCGCCTGGTAGTCACCGCCGAGGAGTCGGCGGTCATGGGCGGCTTCGGAGACGGTGTGCTCGATGCGCTCAATCGCGCGGGCATTCACGTGCCGGTCCACAAGGTCGCGCTGGCCGACGAGTTCGTTCACCACGGCGCAGTCGACGATCTTCGACGGCAGCAGCGGATCGATGTGCCGGGGATCCTGTCCCAGGTGCGCGAGGCGCTCGCCGGGACCGGGGCTGACTCACCGAAGCCTCGCTCGAACATTCCTGCGGCGTAGCGGCTCCTCGCGCGCCCAGCATCGGCCGATGGCGCGCATTCGACTCGACGACCTGCTGGCGCAGCGGGGCATGGCGACTTCGGTGACGGAGGCGCAGGCACTCATCCACGCCGGTGAGGTCGAGCTGGGCGGCACGCGACGGCTGAAGCCGGGACAGCTCGTGGCCATGGACGCCTCGATATCGGTGGCGGCCCGGCCGCGCTGGGCGAGCCGCGCAGGCATCAAGCTGGAGCACGCACTCGACGCCTTCGAGGTCGATCCCGCCGGCCGTGCCTGCCTGGATGCGGGAGCCTCGACCGGCGGCTTCACCGATGTCCTCCTGGCGCGCGCGGCCCGCATCGTCTACGCGGTCGACGTCGGCCGAGCCCAGCTCCTCGACCGGCTGGAGCGCGATCCGCGCGTGGTCAGCCTCGACCGCACGAACCTCCGTGACGTCTCGGTGCTGCCCGAGGCGATCGACCTTGCGACGCTCGATCTCAGCTTCATCAACCTGCGCCTCGTCCTACCGGCGGTGCGCAACCTCCTCGCCGATGACGGACGCGCCATCGCCCTCGTCAAGCCGCAGTTCGAGGCCGAGCGTGACGATGTGCCGCACGGCGGCGTGGTACGTGACTCGTCCGTCTGGGACCGCGTGCTGCGCGACCTGGCGCGGGATGCCGCAGCGATCGGCCTGCATGCGCACCGCGTGATCCGCTCGCCCATCACCGGCACTGAAGGCAACGTCGAGTTCCTCGCTGATCTGCGGCTCCACGCCGAGAGCGCGCAGCCTTTTGCTGACACCATCGTCGAGGCGATACGCGGCCCGTAGCACACGCGTATTACGATGGGCTCGATGAAACGAAGGACGGCGCGCGGCGCGAGCAGTACGGAACAGCTCGACATCGGCTTTGAGGGGCTCGAGGTCATCGAGCCGCCGATCCAGGAGCCGGCGCCCGACACCATGCGGCAGATCGTCAGCCTGCGCATGCCCGACGCCCTGCTCGAGCGAGTCGAAGAGGCCGCTCGGGCACGCAGCGTGTCACCGTCGAGCCTGATGCGCGCCCTCATCGCCGCCGGATTGGACCGCTCCTACGCCGCCGTCCGAGAGCGCGCCGGACCGCAAGATCTGGCGACCGAGCTTTCAGCGCTCGGCGACCGGATCGACGCCCTGGCGCGAGCGGTGGAGGGTCGGAACGCGGCGAGCGAGACGTGATGCAGCTTCGGCGCATCGGCTTCGCGTTCAATCCGTACAACCTTGAGGCACGCGCCGTCCTCGAGCGTGCGCACGCATGGTGCGGGGCGAATGGCGTTGACGCCTGGGATGCCCCGGCCGAGGATCGGGAGGCTATCGCCGACGGTTGCGCCTCCGACACCGACCTTGTCTGTGTGCTGGGCGGTGACGGCACCTTTTTGCGGAGCGCCAGCGCCATCGGCGAGACGGGCGTCCCGGCGCTGGGCGTCAACCTTGGGCGCATCGGCTTCCTGGCCAAGGTCGAGACCAATGGGCTCGAG
>JALZJE010000126.1 GCA_030859955.1 Chloroflexota bacterium
TGAGCTCCTATCTTGTCAACTCCTTATGGCTGTTCGGCGCGCGTCGGCCAGCATGGTCCGATACACGACGCGGCCGAGGTGCCACTTCAGCGCCCGAATCGCCTCGAGTCGGCTCTTGCCATCACCGAGGCGACGAGCGAGATAAGCCTGAGCGCGAGGATCCCAGCGCGTCTGCACCAGGGCCATGGTGTGCAGCGCGCGGTTGAGCTGGCGGTTGCCGCCGCGATTGAGACGATGCCGTTGACGCTGGCCGGATGAGGCCGGAATGGGTGCCGTGCCGCTCGCCGCGGCGAACGACGCCGCGCTGCGATAGCGACTCACCTCGCCGGCTTCGCCCAGCAGCTTGGCGGCGGTCAGAGACCCGATGCCGGCGAGCTGCGGCAGCGAAGAGCCACTGGCGGCCAGCAGCCTCACGAGGCGCTGCTCCAGGCGTCCGGCCTCCGAGCTGAGCTGTCGCAGGCGACGCAGGCGACCGCGAGCCAGCTCGGCCCGCACTCCGTCTCGACGTCCCAGCAGGCGCGCCACGGCGGCCTGGTGAGCGGCGGCGCTCAGGTTCGGCACGCGCGCCCCATATCCAGGCGCCAGCACCAGCAGATCGGCGTGAAGCTGGTTGATGAGCCGCGTGCGCTCGGCCACGAGCTGTTCGCGCGCCCCGACCAGCAGCTTCAGGTCGGCCTGAATGCCTGGCCGACGCAACGCCGGCAAGCGCGGCTCACGGGCGGTCAGGCGGGCGATGGCCAGCGCGTCGCCGGGGTCGCTCTTGCCGCGCTGCAGCAGGGAGCGGCGCTCGCGATCGGTGAATTGGGCCGGCACCTCGACGACCACCTCGCCGGCCGCCACCAGCACCTCGGCCAGGGCCGCCCCGAAGCTGCCGGCGCCCTCGATGCCGATCCGCCGCGGGGAGGGCTGGCGTTGGATCCAGGTCAGCAGCGCGGCGTGGCCGCGTGGATCGTTGCCGCAAGTGCGGGCCGCCATCTGGCGGCCGAGCTCGTCGACCGCGCTACACGCCAGGCTGGCCTTGTGGGTGTCGATGCCGATGCTGGCCATGGTTGCTCCTCCAGTGCGGCGCTAAACTCAATGCGCGCGCCGGGCGGACAACCATGCGTGCGGGTTCCCGTTTCAAAGGCTCCACGCTCCTATCAGGTCACGTCCGGCGCGCCGAACCATCCCGCGGGCGACACTCAACGAGATGGGCACCTGACTGGGCCCTGGCCGTTATGGGTCAAGCCGCGGAAAGCTCCGGCAACCCTCGCACCATCTGGGCGGGCGCTGCGCGAACTCAGCGTTACGCATGGTCGTTAGTCCCGCCCCACGGGTCGCTGGCGTCCGAGCAGGCTCATACGCGTATCACCATACCGGCGAGCGTATGATTGGCGCATGCCGGTTGGTCGGTTGATCTTCGCGGTCCCGAGCGTCTAAACGCGTGGCGCCGAACCTTCTCCAGGTCGGGCCCTTCACGCTCTATACCCATGACGTTTTCACCGTCGCCGGCGTCCTGGCCGGGCTGGCGCTCTACTACCGCGCGTTGCGCCGGGATCGGGCGCTGGACGGCCGGATCGTGCTCATCAGCGTTGCGGCGATCCTCGGCGGTGCGGTCGGCGCTCGGCTCCTGACCAGCTGGGAGATCCTGGACGACGTCGCCGCGGCGGACCTGCCACTGACCTATGTCATCACCCACGGGCCGCGCAGCATCCTCGGCGGGCTGGCAGGGGGCTACCTGGCGATCGTCCTGAGCAAGCGGGCGCTGGGCTACACCCTGTCGACGGGGGACTACTACGCTGCGGCGATCCCGCTGGCGTTGGCCATTGGTCGCGTCGGATGCTTCCTGGCGGAGCTGCCGCTGGGCACGCCGACCGACCTGCCCTGGGGCATGACCGTCTCGGCCGAAGCTGCCGCGGGCTTTCCACGTTGCCCCGGCTGCAATGGACCGATGCATCCCAGCATGCTCTACGAGATCGGCTTTCACCTTGCCGCCTTCGGGCTGATCTTCACCCGCGGGCCACTCCTTCCGGTTCGCGGCGACACGCTCAAGGCCTATCTGCTGGCATACGGCATATTTCGCTTCGGCGTCGAGTTCGTTCGCGGTAACGAGGTGCAGGCGTGGGGGCTGACGGGACCGCAGATCGTGCTCGTCCCGCTCATCGGCTTGTTGGTCGTCCACTTCGTCCGGCGCCTGCGCTCTGGTGCCTACCGGCTGCCCATCCCCGAACCGGCAATCGCACACGGAGGCTGACCGATGGATCCGCGCATCGCCGACTACATCCGCGCCAATCGGAAGAAATACACCCGCGAGGTGATCCGCGAGCAGCTGGTCACCGCGGGCCACGATCCAGCGGAGATCGATGCCACCTGGGCGGCACTCGATGCGCCTGACCCGGATGCGGTTGCCGGCGAGGGGTTCTGGGGACGCTTCTGGCTCTTCCTGGTCGGCCTGAACGTGGCCGTCTTCTTGATCGTCGTCCTGGTCAGCGGGTTGCTGAATTCCATCGTGGTGGCTGTGGCGTTGGGGATTGCGCTCAGTATCGGCGCGCTCATGGCCTGGGGGATCGTCGCCGCCACCGGCCCGGCAAAGATGGGCGGCACGACGGCGATCGTCATCGGTGGTGTCATCCCACTCGTCTTCGCGCTGCTGATCGGCGGAAGCTGTTACGCGCTGGTCGGCTCGATCGGGCCGCCTCCGCCTCCGGCTCACGAGGGAGTGATCGAGCTTGCGATCGAGCCGCCGCTTGACTTCGACGGATCCGGCAGCGCCCTCTGCCAGCCGCATGGCACCTCGACCGGGTTCAGCGTCTTCTCGCAGGAATTGGGTTTCATCGAGGGCCGGGCGGTCACCGTATCGGTCGATTCGTACGCCACCGAGGCCGGACCGGACGGGGCTCCGGCACCAGCCCCGGGGCCGGGCGGCGAGGAGGCCCCGAACGTGTTCGTCTCACTCCAGCCGCGCGCCGAGAATGATCCGGCGCGAGAATGGTTCGCGACACCCCAAGCCCGGGTCGAGATTGACGCCGCCCCGGACGGGCTCTCGGGCACGGTGACCTTCGAGGAGCTCGAGCCGGCTGAGCCCGGGGCAGATGCCATCTCCGGGACGATCACCTGGGAGTGCGAGTAGTGCCGCGCCTCGCAACGCTCGCCAAGTCTCGATATATCGGTCATTCCCGGCCTGACCGGCGCCCCGGGCCGGACCTGGCCGATATATCGGTGTGGGACAGGCACGAGCCCCGCGCCGGCGCAGCCCTCACGTCTGTGGGCACTCGATATATCGGTCAATCCCGGCCTGCCCGGCGCCCCGGGCCGGATCTGCCCGAAATTCCGACGTACCGGCGGGGACTCTCCGAGGGAGAAGACCGATGACTACCGCGCTTCCGCTCCGGCCGTACACCCCGCTGCGCATGGTGCTGACCGTGTGTGGCCGCTGCTTCACGGAGGATCCCGACCGGGAGATCGACTACGGGACCGACATCCTCCAGGGCAACCTGGTGATGCAGGACGGATCGGTCTACCTGCGTCGTCATTGCCGCCGGGGGCACGGCGAGGTCGTCAGCCTGTACGACGAGGACCACGGGCTGTGGGAGTACCTCCAGCAATGGCGCGTTCCGACGCGCGAGATCGTGCCGGACACGCCGGACAACGTCATGCCGATCCCGATGGGCTACGCCAATGGCCTCGGTCGGCTCCAGACCCAGCATTCGTGCATCCTGCTGCTCGACGTTACCGAGCACTGCAATCTCAACTGTCCTACATGCTTCGCTGCGGCAGGGACCAACGTGGGCCGATACGCCCGCCTGCCCCACATCCTGCGCACGCTCGACGCCTCGATCGAGCGCGAGGGCGGCAAGATCGACGTGCTGATGCTCTCCGGCGGCGAGCCGACCGTGCATCCCGAGATCATCGAGATCATTCAGGCGGCGGTGGAGCGCAACGTGACGCGCGTCCTGCTCAACACGAACGGCATCCGGGTCGCGAAGGACGATCGCTTCGTGGAGGCGCTGCATCGGCTGCGGGACCGGGTCGAGGTCTATCTCCAGTTCGACGGCTTTGAGCTCGAGACCCATCTCCATCACCGCGGTGAGGACCTGCGGGAGATGAAAGCGCGGGCGATTGCTCGCCTGACCGAGGCCAGGATCTTCACGACCCTGACCATGGTCGTCGCCGAGGGCGTGAACGACCACGAGATCGGCGCCGTGGCGGACTTCGCGTTCGGAACGGACTACATCGCCGGCGTGGCGTATCAGCCCGTGTTCGGATCGGGGCGGGCGAATCCCATTGACCCGATGCATCGCATGACCACTACCGGCGTCCTCAAACGGCTGGGACCGCAGACCGGTGGGAGGGCGACGGCCGAGGACTTCATCGCGCTGCCGTGCTCGCACCCGGACTGCTGCGCCATCACCTATTTCGTCCGGGAGGACAGCGGGAGGTATCGGTCCATTCCCAGCATGGTCGGGATCGAGCGTCTCAAGGCCAACCTGTCGGTGGTGGGCAACCGCATCGCCGCCGATGACGAGCTGTGGGACGCGTTGATCGGCATGATGAGCGAGACGACCACGATCACCCGACCGGAGCTGATCGATTACCTGCTCAACATCTGCGAGGCCTGCGACCTGTCCGTCGGCGGCTTCATCAAGGATGTCGGGCGTTACCTGCTGAAGGGGGAACGTGCTGCGGAGCTTGTCGCCCTGCGTACGAAGCGCCTATCGGTCAAGTCGTTCATGGATGCCTGGACGATGAACATCGAGCGGCTCCAGCAGTGCTGCGTACACGTTGGGTCCGTGGACGGCGATACCGACCCGGTGCGCATCCCGTTCTGCGCTCGCCAGCTGTTCGGCGGGCTGCGGCGGCGAACCTCCGTGGGGCAGGTTGCTGCACGGGAGCTGGTTTCGCTTGACGGGTTAGGGGTGCGGCCGTGAGTGCGGTTTCTTCCGGCGCCGATCCCATCGCCGCCTGGCTGGCATCGCGCCCGCCGCTGACGCGCGCCCAGAAGTACGACCGTCTGGCTTTCACCTTCTGCAAGATGGGCACGGTCGGGCTGATCGCGTGGCTGGTGACGCCACCGGTCTTCGTGCTGGTCGTCGCGCTCGTCGCGATTTACCTGTACGGGCGAGCCGTGGCAATGGGGATTACGCGCTCGCAGTGTGTCCTGCGACGGCCCCTGCTGATCATGGGCTTCTGGAGCGCTGTGGCCGCGGCGGACGCAACCTGGCTCCTGGTGTTGCGCTGAGGCCGGTGCGGGATTCCCGCCGTTTGCGCTGGGGCGCAACTAACCACGACCTTGCGGCCGATCACAGCGAGTATTTGCTCTGAGCCGCAAAGCATGGGCCTGAATGGACCTGGATTGCTCCGATTCCGGCTCTGCCTCTTGGTTACTTGCGCGGGGGCGCAAACGCCGGGGTACCAGGTATCGGGATGACCCGCAGCATCTTCCGGGCGGCCGTGACTGCCGCCGACGCAGCCGCCGTCCTGACTATTCGTAACCGGATCGATTACGAATAAGTCGAAAGGGGCACCGTCACGATCGGCGCGTCCATCCATGGACTCATATTGACACCCATATTTGGACGTGTCACCATCCGCAGATGGTGAAAAGGGTGAAGCGTACGTACAACCTGCCGCCCGCGACGGTGAAGCGTGTGCGAGAGATGGCGGAGCGGTACGGCGTGGCCGCTTCTCAGGACGCAGTTGTGGAGCTCGCCGTCGATGAGCTCGAGCGTCGGCTACGAGAGGAACGCGAGGGTGACGCCTGGGAACAGGCTGCCGCGGACCCCGCTTTTCGGGCTGAAACCGATGAACTCGAAGCAGCATACCGAGCTGCCGATGGCGAGACGTGGCCGGCCTGAGCGGACCACTGCGGTGGGCCGTCGTCATCATCGACCTCGATCCAACCGTGGGGCACGAGCAAGCTGGCCAGCACCGCGCGCTGGTGGTTTCGTACGAGCCGTTTCATCGGTCCGGTCTGGCTACCGTGTGCCCCATCACCGGTGCGAGATCGGCGGCGCGGTATCCCGGTGATGTGCCGATTCGTGCCGGCCAGGGCGGCCAGGCGCGGGATGCAGTGATCGTCACGAGCCAGGTTCGAACGGTCTCGCTGAGGCGAATCCACTCGGCGCCCATCGGAGTCGTCGATCACGGGGTGCGGCGCGCGGTTCGCGGCGCGCTGGCGCATCACCTGGGTCTCGATGTCCCTGCCATGGCCGACGGCGCGCGCTGATAGCCGCTTCGGGCTACGACGTACTTCGGCTGCCAACGATGCGCAGCACGTCCTCGCCGTACGTCGCCACCTTGCGCTGGCCGATCCCCGGCACGCTCAACAGCTCGCCCTCGTCCGATGGACAGCGCGCGGCGATGGCGGCGAGTGTCTTGTTGTCGGCCACGACGTAAGCAGGAACACCGTCCGTGCGGGCACGTTCCCGGCGCCATTCGATCAGCCTGGCAAGGAGCGGCTCATCTGACGCGGACAGCTCGAAGGTGGCCACCGGGCGGCCCTTCGACGGCGGCGCGGCCGAGGCGCGTGGCCGTGCGACCGCCCCGGGCCGCAATTCGGCGATGAATCGCGACGGCCGCGCCCGTCCGCCGGTCGACCACGACAGCACGAGGTGTCGACGGGCCCGCGTGATGCCGACGTAGAGGAGCCGTCGCTCCTCCGCGAGGGCCTCGGGGTCGGAGGCGGCCTGGCGGATCGGAAGCGTACCCTCCTCGAGCATCGGCAGGAAGACTGCATCCCACTCGAGACCCTTGGCGCGGTGGAGGGTGGAGAGGGTGACGCCCTCGCCCGCGGCATCGGCCTCGGCCGCGTCGCGTCGCGCGAGCTCGGCCGCGAAGTCGGCCACGGTGGCGTCCGGATGCTCGACCTCAAGGCGTCGGGCGACCCCCAGCAGGGTGTTCAGCGCCGCGTGTCGGTCCCGTGCCTCGGCGCCCGGTCCGACCGGCGAGGCTTCGTCGAACCCGAGCTCCGATCGCCACCGATTGACCACGATGCGCGCGAGGCGCCCGGTCGCATCGGTCTTCAACGCCGATCGGGCGGCGCGCACGTCGGGTCGCGCGAAGAAGCGGACACCACGCACGGTGAACGGGATCTCCGCACCGGTCAACGCTGCTTCGAACGGCACCAGCTGGGCATTCGTGCGCACGAGGATGGCGATCTCGGTGACCGGCACGCCACCCGCCAGCAGGCGTTGGATGCGCTGAATGACCGTGGTCACCTCCAGATCGCCGTCGGAGTGGGGGACGAGCTCGGGCTTCGGTCCATCGGTGCCATGTGCGCGCAGCTCGCGTCCCGGAATCAGCCGGTTGGCAAGATCGAGGACCTGCGCGGTGCTGCGGTAGTTCTGGCTGAGGCGCACGACGCGCGCATCGGCGTATTGGTCCGCAAAGGTGGACAGGTATTCACTGCTGGCGCCGGTGAAGCTGTAGATGGTCTGGTCCGGGTCGCCGACGACGCACAGGTCGCGCCGATCTCCCAGCCACATCCGCAGCAGGTCCTCCTGGAGCCGATTGGTGTCCTGGTACTCGTCGACGCTGAACCATGCGTAGCGTTTCCGCACGAGCGCGATGGCCGCCGGATCGGTTTCGTACAGCTCGACCGCCAGGGTGAGCATGTCCTCGAAGTCGATGCGATTGCTGCGCGCCTTGGCCTGCTCGTAGCCGCGCCAGAGCTTTGTGAACACGTCGGCGGGAACCGGCGGCTCGCGTTCCGGCACGTAGCTCTCGGGGCGCATGCGGCGGACCTTCGCCCACTCGATCTCGTCAGCAATGTCCTTCGCCGCGGTGAACCTGTACCCGCCCGGGAGTTGTCGCGCGAGCGGGCCGATGATCCGCAGCTTGGAGTCGAGGACCTCGGGAAGGGGTCGATCATGGATGAGCGGCCAGTAATAGGCCAGCTGCCGACGCGCGGCCGCATGAAACGTGGAGGCCTGGACCTGCGGAAGGTGCAGCTGGCGCAGCCGATGCTTCATCTCGCCCGCGGCCTTCTCGGTGAACGTGACGATCAACGAGCGCTTCGGGTCGGCCGCGCCGATCGCGGCCGCGTACGCGATTCGATGGCTGATCACCCGCGTCT
>JALZJE010000143.1 GCA_030859955.1 Chloroflexota bacterium
GAGCAGGTGGTGTCCGTGGAGGCGGTGCGCCGCTGGAAACCCGCACCCGAGCCGTACCGGCACGCCGCCGCGGCCTGCGATGTCCCGCGCGAGCGGATGGCCCTGGTCGCCGCGTACGGCTGGGACACCACGGCGCGCGCCGGGCCGGTCTGGCCACCGGCTGGGTGAGCCGGTTGGAAGGCCGCTGGAACGACCTGTTCGACCCGCCCGCCGTCACCGGTCCTGACCTGGTCACCGTGGTCCGAGAACTGCTGGCGCTGGATGGCGACCACAGCGCGCGGTAGGCGGCTCGCTGACCGAACGGTGTGCGGCGGAGCCCGCACAGGCTCAGCTCCTCTCAGTGAGCGGCCCCTGCCTCCGAGCTGGAGGGAAGTCGCGCTCGGTGTCGGTCGGTGCCATTGCGGCTGCCCGCGCGTAGGCGGCATCGGCTTCATCGGTCGCGACCCAGCCGTCGCAGCAGGTCCGCTCGCGTGGCATGGGAGGCGTGGTAGTGGTCCAGTTCCAGTTCGTCCACCAGGACCAGCGCGACGGCTGGGCCCAGCACCTCGCCGATCGCGATGGCGCGGACCGCGGTGGGAGCTACCGCGGTCATACAGGGCGACGATCTGCGGCCAGTCGCTGCAGGCACCGGCGGACGATCGTCTGTCCCTCCTCGATCAAGGCGCGATCCCATCGCGTGCGGTCCTGCTCGCCGGGCAGCACGAGGGAGCCGTCGGGCCGCGTGCGTGACGTGCGCCGGGACTTGATCAGCAGCACGAGCGCCAGCAGGTAGCCGACCTCCGGTTCGTCGGCATAAGCTCGGCCAGGATCCGCGCCGGCCGATCGCCTCCGTGCACAGTCCTGGGCTCGTCAGCCCGGCCAGGTAGATGAACCGCTGGCACGGGACGCGGCTGATCGGGCAGCTCCTCAGCTTCCGGCACGCGGTAGGGAATGCGCGCGGCCTTGATCTTGAGTTTGGTGCGGACCAGGCGTTGCGCCATCGTCGGTTCGGCCACCAGGAAAGCGCTGGGCGACCCTCGTGGTCGACAGGTCGCCCGGCAGCCGGAGGGTGAGCGCAACCTGTGCTTGCGTCGAGAGGGCCGGGTGGCAGCGGGTGAGAATGAGGCGCAGCTGGCTGCTCATCGGTGTCGCCTGCTGCGTTCCCACATTCTTGATCGTGCTCGGGAGCGGCACCGCTCCATCCGCTGTCATCGGTGCTCTTGTGCCTCAATCTGGTCTGGGGTATCCGGCGATTGTGAGGCGTCGGTTCGGCGCCTGCTGGTCTTCCTCCGCCTGAACACGATGGCTCCGAGGATCAGCACGGCGAGGACAGCCAGCAGGGGCGGCACGCCGACGCTGTCCACCCAGCCGGCCACGGTTTCCTGGATAGCGCCAGCTGCCTCGATCACCGGGTCGCTCGCGTCGCCGTCGCCGAAGTACAGCCGCAGCTCGTAGACGCCGTAGTAGCCGACGTACAGGCCGACGAGCACGAGCAGTCCGCCGCCGATCCGGTTGATGTGCGGCAGCATCCGCCGGAAGCCGGTGGTCACCGTGGAACTGGCCAGCGCGACCGCGGTCGCCAGCACGCCGACCACCAGCGTCATACCCATGCCGTAGGCGAGATAGGCCAGCACTCCGTCGAGGATCGACCCGCTGCGGAAGGTGGCACTGGTGACCGCGAGGAACGGGCCGATCGTGCAGGATAGTGACGCGATCGCGTACGCCAGGCCGTAACCGAACATCGAGCCCAGCCGCGCTGTCGGCGCGCCCCGACTCAGCTTGGGCAGCAGCACGGTGAGCTCGCGTCCGGTCAGCATCCAGACGCCAAGCCCGAGCAGCCCAGCGCCGATCACGACGGTGATCGCGGGCAGGTACTGCTGTACCGAGGCCGCCAAAGGGGCGACGACGAGGCCGAACACCCCGAACACCACCAGGAACCCCAGCGCCATCGCGGCCGTGGCCGCCAGCGCACGGCCCACCAAGGTGGTGCGGTTACGCGTCTCGCCGTCGTTGCCGACGACCACGAGGGTCAGGTAGGCGGGCAGCATCGCGAAGCCGCACGGGTTCAGGGCCGCGACCAGGCCGGCGGCCAGTGCGAAGCCCAGCGTCTGCAGGTCCATGTGTGTGGTGACCGTTGACGATCAGGCGCTCGCGAGCGCGCCGACGCGGGCGACGAGATCCTGTTCGGACAGGGTGCCCTTGACCACGTCCACCGAGCCGTCCGCGCCGATGAACGCGAACGCAGGCTGCGCGGTCACGCCGAACCGGGTCCACACCGAGGCGTCAAGGTCGGCGAGATGCGCGAAGGAGTCCATCTTGTACTTGGACACGAACTTCTGCATCGCGGGCACCTCGTCCTGGGCGGCGACCCCGACGAACGTGACGCCCGTGTTGGCT
>JALZJE010000168.1 GCA_030859955.1 Chloroflexota bacterium
TGGCGTATATACGTATATACCCCGCGACGTAGCGGACCCGGCGAGCGCGCCGTCGCTAGAATGGGCGCCCCGTGACCGATGACTTTCGCCACCGCACGACCCTGCAGGTGCGCTTCCGCGATATCGACGCCTTCGGGCACGTCAACAACGCGGTCTTCTTCAGCTACGTCGAGCTGGCCCGCATCCGCTACCTGCTGGACGTCCTCCAGCCCGAGACAGGCTTCGATCGGCTGCCGCTCATCCTGGCTCGCGTCGAGCTCGACTATCGGTCGCCGATCACCTTTGGCGAGGAAGTGCTCGTCGAGACCCGCGTCGACCGTATCGGTCGGACCAGCTTCGGGATGAGCCACCGCATGACCATCGAGGCCGATGGCAGGTTGGCGGGCGACGTGCAGACAGTGCTCGTCACCTACGACTACGCTTCTGCACAGCCGATCCCGCTGCCCGACGACTGGCGCCGGAGAATCGGCGAGCATGAAGCACGTTCCTTCGCCACAACCGAGGCGAGCTGACGAGACCACCAGGAGACTCATGGCCGAACAACAACATTTCGACCTGCTCATCCTCGGCGGCGGCATGAGCTACGTCGGTGCCATTCGGGCGGCACAGCTCGGACTGTCCGTGGGCCTCGTCGAACGTGATCGGCTCGGCGGCACGTGCCTGAACCGCGGCTGCATCCCCTCGAAGGCACTCCTCGAGACCGCGGACCTGCTGCACCGCGTCACGGCGCAGGGCGCCGAATTCGGCCTGGCCGGTCACGACGGCATCAGCCTCGACTACGCCGCTCTTGCGAAGCGCCGTGACGCGGTCATCGACAAGCACGTCGGCGGCGTCGAATTCCTGATGAAGAAGAACAGGGTCACCGTCCTGCACGGAAACGGGGTGCTGAGCGGCCCGACCAGCATCAGCGTCTCCGGCGGGGAGTCCGGCGACGTGGAGGCGACCGCCGACAACCTCATCCTGGCGACCGGGTCCGCTCCCCGATCGCTGCCCGGCCTGGATCCCGATGGACGGCTGATCATCACCAGCGACGAGGCGCTCACCCGCGGCGACGTCCCGGGTCGCGTCACGATCGTTGGCGCGGGCGCCATCGGCGTCGAATGGGCCAGCATGTACCGCGACTTCGGCGCGGAGGTCACGCTCGTCGAGTTCGCCGATCGCATCGTGCCGCTGGAGGACCCGGAGATCGGCAGGGAGCTCGCACGCGTCTTCAAGAAGCGGGGAATCGCGATGCATGCTGCGAGCACCATCGATCCAGAGTCGATCTCGAAGGGCGAGTCAGAGATCAGCTTCCAGATCGCCTCGAAGGACGGCTCGAAGCGGACCGACCTGACGTCCGACGTCATCCTGGTCGCGGTCGGGCGACGGCCGCTCACCGCCGACATCGGACTGGAGAGCATCGAGGGCCTGAGCCTCGAAAAGGGCTACGTCAAGGTCGATGAATACATGCGCACGGCCGTCGAGCATCTCTACGCCATCGGCGACATCGTCCCCGGCTTTGCGCTCGCCCACGTGGCCAGTCACGAGGCGGTCGTGGCGGTCGAGCACCTCGCCGGCCGCGAGCCGGAGCCGGTCCGCATGCACCTCATGCCGCGGGTCACGTTCTGCCGCCCGCAGATCGCATCGGTCGGCATGAGCGAGGAGGAGGCGACGGCGGCCGGCCACGAGGTCAAGGTCGGCTCATTCCCGTTCCGCGCCCTCGGCAAGGCGACCATCGTGGGCGTGATCGACGGCTTCGCGAAGTTCGTCGCCGATGCAAAGACGGGTCGGCTGCTGGGCGCCCACGTCATCGGCGCGCATGCCGGCGACCTGCTGGCCGAGCCCACCCTCGCGCTGCTGGTGGAAGGTACTGCCGCGGAGATCGCGATGAGCGTGCATGCCCACCCGACCCTGACCGAAGTGCTCGCCGAGGCCGCCCTCGCGGTCGACGGCGCGCCCATCCACATCTGATGGCCGCCCGGCACGCGGAGCTCGGCCTGAGCGACGACGACGTTTTGGGCATGTACCGCGCGATGCTCCTGGCCCGCGCCGTGGACGAGCGCATGTGGCTCATGCAGAGGGCCGGCAAGATCGCCTTCATCATCTCCGGGCAGGGCCACGAGGGCGCGCAGGTCGCCATGGCGTGGACCATGCGCAAGGGGCAGGACTGGATGGCTCCGTATTACCGATCCATCGCCAGCGCCATGACCTTCGGCATGACCGCGGAGGACATCATCACCGCGCACCTGGCCAAGGCCGATGACGTGAGCTCCGGCGGACGCCAGATGCCGGGCCACTACGGTGGCGCTCCGTACAACATCGTGTCGCTCTCATCCCCCGTCGGGACCCAGGTCCTCCACGCGGTCGGCATTGCCATGGGCGCGTGGGTGCGCGGCGACGATGTCGTCACCATGACCAGCTTCGGCGAAGGGACGGCGAACCAGGGCGAGATCCACGAGGGCATGAACTTCGCCGGCGTCCACAACCTGCCGGTCATATTCGTGTGCGAGAACAACGGCTACGCGATCAGCGTCCCGCTCGACCGCCAGGTGGCCGGAGGCTCGGTAGCCGCCCGCGCAGCCGGTTATGGCATGCCGGGGGTGGTGGTCGATGGAGGCGACGTGCTCGGCTGCTACGCCGCCGCTCGAGACGCCCATCTGCGCGCCAGCCGCGGCGAGGGCCCCACCATCATCGAGGCGCGAGTTGTGCGTCTCACGAGCCACTCGTCCGACGACGATCAGCGGCGATATCGCGATCCGGCCGAGGTCGACGCGCTGAAGGAGCGGGATCCTATCCCGCAGTTCGCGAATGAGCTCCGCGCGGTCGACGTCCTCACCGATGAGCGCGAGGAATCGATCCGAGCGGAGGTCAAGGCCCAGGTCAACGAGGCCAGCAAGCGCGCGGAGGCGCGACCCGAGCCGACCGCCGACGATGCGCACGAGCGCGTCTACGCGGAGCCGATTGCAGGTGGTGGCACCGCGGTGCCGCTCTCGCCGCTGAGCGACGCAGGCCACTGAGCCATGGCGGAGCTCAACATCCTCGAGGCGATCCGGTCCGCCATGGACGAGGAGATGGAGCGTGACCAGCGCGTCATGGTCCTCGGGGAGGACGTCGGCAAGAAGGGTGGCGTCTTCGGCGCCACCGAGGGCCTGTGGGCCAAGTATGGCGACAGGCGCGTCCTGGATACGCCGCTCACCGAGGGCATGATCGCCGGGGCCGCGATGGGTGCCGCCGTCTACGGCTTGCGGCCGGTGGCCGAGATGCAGTTCGCGGACTTCGTCTATCCCGCCTTCAACCAGATCGTGTCGGAGATCAGCCGACTCCACTACCGCTCTAACGGCACCTTCCGCACGCCGATGGTGATCCGCATGCCATATGGCGGCGGTGTCCACGGCGCGCTCTACCACTCACAGTCCAACGAGGCGTACTTCACGCACACGGTCGGGCTCAAGGTCGTCGCGCCCGGCACGCCGGCCGATGCGAAGGGCCTGCTCAAGGCGGCCATCCGGGATCCGGATCCGGTCATGTTCTTCGAGCACAAGAAGACGTACCGCCTGTTCAAGGCCGATGTGCCCGATGGCGACACGCTCGTCCCCATCGGCAAGGCATCCGTCGCCCGCCCCGGCAAGCACCTGTCGATCTTCTGCTACGGCTTCATGCGCACCTGCGCGCTCGAGGCGGCGGAGACGCTGGCCCGCGAGGACGGCGTAGAGGTGGAGGTGGTCGACCTGCGGACCCTCCGCCCGCTCGACCTCGAGACGATCCTCGCGTCGGTCGCCAGGACCGGCAAGGCGCTCGTCGTCCACGAGGCGAACCGCTTCGGCGGGTTCGGTGCCGAGATCGCCGCCGAGATCAGCGAGCGCGCCTTCGAACAGCTGGACGGGCCGGTGACGCGCCTGGCCGGCCCCGACGTCCCGGGCGTGCCATATCACCACGCCCTGGAGGATTGGTACATGATCGGACCGGCCCGCATCGTCGATGCCGCCCGCAAGCTCGCGGCCTACTAGACAATGCTGCGGTTTCCGTCCGCAAATATTTCGGTCATTGATGCCGTTTGCGCCCCAGCGCACGTAACTACGAAGGAGAGGCTGTAATCAGCTCTAATCAGCCGATCCAGGCCCACCGTTTGCGCTCCGGCGCAAATCTCGGGCGAGATCGGTACCAACCTCGTAGTTACTTGCGCCCGGCACAAAAGGTGGGCGCCGGGTGACACCGACATCCCAATAGACCGCACCAAAGCATATCTCGCCTGCTGTCGCGCGCGACACCGACACGACCCCGATAGATACCCGTCACACTGAGCGACCTGACAGAGGAAGGTTTCGAACCGTATGGCAACCACCATCAAGATGCCCCAGCTGGGCGAATCGGTCACCGAAGGCACCATCGAGCGCTGGCTGGTCAAGGAAGGCGACACCGTCGAGCAGTACGACCCGCTCTTCGAGGTCGTCACCGACAAGGTGAACGCCGAGGTCCCGGCCGAGATCGCCGGAACCGTCTCGAAGATCCTGGTCCCCGATGGGGAGACGGTGGCTGTCGGCACCCCGGTCGCGGAGATCGACTCTGATGGAGCCGCGGCGGAACCGCCGGCCGCTGAGACGGAACCGCAGGCCGCTGCACCGGAACCTGCTGCCGATGCCGGTCCGGCCGCCGTCGAAGAGCAGGAATCCGCCCCGGCTGCCGCGGATCCCGCACCGCAGCCCGACCCCGAACCGCAGCCGGAGCCCGAGCCAGAGCCGGAGCCGGATGCCCCAGCGAAGGAATCGCCGGCACAGGGCTCGACCGACGCTCGCGAGAGTGGCGCACGAATGACTCCGGCGGTCCGTCGGCTGGTCCGGGAGCACGAGATCGATGTCGCCCAGCTGAACGGCACGGGCGCGGGTGGCCGCGTCACGCGCGATGACGTTCTCTCCTTCATCGACAAGGCACAGCCTGAGGCGGCGACCGCGTCATCGGCTTCTGAGGCGCCTTCCGCAGCATCTAGCGCGCCACCGACTCCTGCCGAGGCGCCGACGCCGAAGGCTGCCCCGCCCGCGCCTGCATCAGCCCCCGCTCCCGCTGCTTCCGCCGGTGACACTGAGCTGCCGCTGTCGCAGATGCGCAAGGGAATCGCGCGGAAAATGACGCAGGTCAAGCAGACGGTCCCGCACGCCTACACGGTGGTCGAGGTCGACATGACCAGCGTGGTTCGCTGGCGGGAGGCGAACAACGCGGCATTCAAGGCTCGCGAAGGCGCCTCACTGAGCTACGTGGCGGTCGTGGTCAAGGCGGTCACCGAAACGCTCCGTAAGCATCCGAACCTCAACAGCCAATTCGCCGATGACAGGATCATCCTCAAGCAGGCAATGAACATCGGAATCGCGGTAGCGGTCGACAACGGCCTGATTGTCCCGGTCATCGCCAACGCCGATCAGCTCTCGATCAGCGGCGTGAACGCGCGCATCCGGGACATCTCGGCGCGGGCGAATGGGGGCAAGCTGCGGCTGGACGAGCTCACCGGCGGAACCTTCACGGTCAACAACACCGGCTGGTTCGGCTCGGTCACCTCCATGCCCATCATCAACGCGCCTGAGGTCGCCATCCTCTCCATGGAGGCCATCGTCAAGCGTCCGCGGGTGGTCGAGATCGACGGCGAGGACGTCATCGCCATCCGCCACATGATGAACATGACCTGCAGCTTCGACCACCGCGTCCTCGACGGCGCCCAGGTCGGCTACTTCCTGGCCGATGTGCGCAAGGCCCTCGAGGCGTGGGATGCCAATACCCCGCTGGGCTAATCCCTGAACACTCGTTAGGGGCGCAGGAATGCTAATTGCTCTCCTCGTCGGGTACCTTCACGTATGGCTCCAGCCCCAGAAAGGTAGGATCGATGCCCAGGACCAACGCCCATCGCGGAGCTTCATTCATAACAGCTTCGCGCTCCTGATGGCGATGATGGTGCTCGCCATGAGCCCAGTCGCAGCTGCAACCGCAGATCTAACAGCCGAGCTCAGCGGGGACCAGGAAGTCCCGCCGGTCGAGACGGCTGCAACCGGATCGGCCAGCGTCAGCGTCGATACGGACGCCGATTCCGGATCGCAGCTGTGCTTTGACGTCACCTCGACGGACCTCGAGGGCGGTGCCGTGGTCGGTGCCCATATTCACGAAGGCGCCGAGGGCGAGAATGGCCCGGTTGTCGTGACCCTCCAGGCTGTCATCGATGGCGAGGGCACCGCAGAGGGATGCGCGACCGATGCCGAGATCGACGTCTCGGCCGAAGGCTCCGACGACGCCGATGTTGCGGCATTCCTTGCCGACATCATCGCCAACCCGGCGAGCTACTACGTCAATGTCCACACCGAAACGTTCACCGGCGGTGAGATCCGTGGTCAGCTCGAGAGCGCGGTCGAGCTGCCGGACGCTGCGCTCGACCCAACCGGACACAGCCGTGGCAACAGCATCGCGACCCTGTTCGGGTTCTTGGCGCTGGCCTCCGCCAGCGTCCTCGGCTATCGCGCCGTGACAGCGCGCCGCACGCGATAACGACTCACTGACCAGGTCATGCTTGCCGAAGCCCCCGACGCACGTCCGGGGCTTCGGCATCTCACCGCGATGAGCGCTGTCGAGTGCCCGCACTGCGACGGGCTCCCGACACCAGGTCCTGCACAACGGGTCGCACGACCATACATTGGTGCGGTTAGGGATAGTCATAAAGTCCTGTCAAACGCGCACGTATGCCTGAATCGGGGCTTGCTGTGCGCTGTATGCTTCGCCGCGGATCAATGCCGTTCGCCTCTCCGTATTCGCGGTGGATCCAGCGGACGGCACTCAGGGAGGGTTTTCTCAGTGCAGGTTTCCCGATTACACATGACAGTGCCGTTGGCGATTCTCGCCACGCTGGCACTCATGCTGGCGGCGATGGCGCCGGTGCTCGCGGCACCAGGTGGCACGAGCGGCTCGCGGCCGGTCTTGGCCGATCACGTCGACCCGGCGGACTGTGACGAAATCACCACGAACGCAGAGGGCGACATTATCGTTAATGGCACTGCCCTGACCGATGTGCAGTTGGGCCTGCTGGACGCTGACCTTAGTGCGGCCCTGAGGCTTGCCGCGGACGCGTCAGTGTCGGCCGATGCATTCGTCGAGGTCTGTGTAGACGTGGTGGTCGGAGAAGCCGATGCTCTGGACATCAATGCCGATATCACCGTCTGCAGCGTGGACATCACCGTCAATGGCGATGGAACGGTGGACCTCGGTGACGTGACCGTCGATGCCGAGCTTCTCGACGTTGATCTGCTGGCTGTCCTTGACCTTGCCGCCAATGCGGACGCTGAGGCCGATGCCGAAGCCTGCGTCATCGTCACCGTGACGGACAACGAGACCACCACCGATGTGGAGGTCGACGCATTCGTCACCCTGTGCGCAACGCTGCGCATCGATGCCAACGGTGATGCCTTCATTAACGGTGAGGCTTCCGAAGCCGACGTCGACCAGTTCATCAACAATTCGACCGTCGCCGACGCCGACTTCTCAGCCGATGTTGAGACCGGAATCGAGATCACGGCGACGCTCGAGGCCGATGGCGATATCTTCGTCAACCTGACAGCCGTCGACCGTGAGGGCTGCGGTGAAGCTGCTGCTACCGCGACGCCTGCCCCTTCTGCGACCCCAACGCCAGATGATGGCACCGGCGCCGGCGGAACCGGCACGGTCATGGTGATGAAGCATCTGTGCGATGCCTCGGTTCAGTCCGAGGCGGACTTCAGAGAGGTCGAGGAGCGATCCCTCGACAATCCCACCACCCCGATGGACGTCCCGTCACGTGGCTCGACCGCCGAGACGGTGCTGACCTGCCCGGTCATCGTCCAGCCGGGCGACGGCCAGACCCCGGGCACCATCGCCTCCGGCTCGCGAACGTTCGACTTCACGGTCGAGGACTCCGAGGGCACCACCCAGGTCCTGACCGAGGACACCACTTTCAGCGGTGACAACGGCTTCGAGACCGAGGTCGAGGACTTCGCCTGCGAGACCACCATCGAGTACGACGCCGACCGCGACGGCACCATCGAGGACGACGTGTGCCTCGACTTCAGCGCCTATGCCTTCGGCAACGTGGTCGAGGGCGAGGTCACAGTCGACGAGATCGAGGCTCCTCCGGGCGCACGTTTCGGCACCGTTCGCCTGAGCCCGCCGGAGCTCGCCCCCGGTGAGGACGCCATCGGCCTGGAGTTCAACAGCGACGGCGTGATTACCTTCGACTCGTCGTTGGACGAAGATGAGATGGTCACCCTGCACGTTTACAACTTTGTGAACGTGGCCAGCGCGACCCCCGCCGCCAGTGAGCTGCCGGATGCAGCCGTCGACGCGGTCGGTGGTACCGGCAGCAACGGCTTCGCGATCCTGTTCGGGATCATGGCGCTGGCCTCCATCAGCTTCCTCGGCTATCGCACCGTGGCCGTTCGCCGCACGCGGTAACCACCTCGACCAACCAGGTCAATCCTTCGCCGAAGCCCCGGACGCACGTCCGGGGCTTCGGCTTGTCCCTCGATGAGCCCGCGGCCCTCGATCCAGCGGCCCGGCGGGTCCGACCTGGGTGATCTCTTTGTCGCAACCAGGGCGATCACGGTGCCTGGTCAACCGAGGAGCCATTGCGGATCAATACGCCTGCGGACGAGTATCACGCGAGCTTCTCCCCCGATGGTGAGACGCTCTACTTTGTCCGGCGCGGCGTCGACGGCGATCTCCACGAGGTTTCCTGGCCGAACCCATATGAGGGCCACCGGCAGCCATGGGGGCTTCTCTGGCATGCGCGACGGCGGCAACGGTCGTTCGCTAGACTTCGTACATGGCCCTCGATGCTCCCCGCTCCGACTTTGGCTCGCTCGGTGAGCTCACCGTAGTGTCGAATCCGACCGGCGGCCATGGATCTCCGTCGGAGGTCATGTATCCCGGCGGTCCGCAGGTCGACGGCGGCCTCCTGGCACCCGGTGATCCAGTGCCCGAGAACGCCGGCCCGGGCGGCCGCCGACCGGAATGGCTGAAGGTCCGTATCGGGGCAGGGAGCGCGTACGCCGATACGAAGCGTGTCCTCCGTGCCGAGGCGCTGAACACGGTGTGCGAGGAGGCCCGCTGCCCCAACCAGGGCGAGTGCTGGGCCCTCGGCACGGCGACGTTCATGATCCTGGGCAGCGTGTGCACCCGGAACTGTGGCTTCTGCGCCATCGACACCGGTCGGCCGCCGATCACCGACAACGACGAGCCGCGCCGCGTTGCGGAGGCGACGAAGCTCATGAACCTCAAGCACGTCGTCATCACCATGGTGGCCCGCGACGACCTGTCCGACGGCGGAGCCCAGATGGTCGCCGAAACGATCCGCCAGATCCGCCTCGAGAATCCCGCCACCAGCATCGAGGTCCTGATCAGCGATCTCACTGGTCGGCCACATGACATTCGGACCGTCGTGGAGGCGCAACCCGACATCCTCAACCACAACGTCGAGACAGTCCCTCGTCTGCAAAAAGCCGTGCGCCGTCGCGCGCGCTGGGATCGGTCTCTGTCGGTCCTCACCCACGGGCGCGCGGTGGCAACCGAGATCGGCTTCGGCGACATGGTCACCAAGACCGGCATCATGCTGGGGCTGGGCGAGACCTGGAACGAGGTCGTCGAGGCCATGGCGCTGCTCCGCGACGCCGATGTCGACGTCCTCACCATCGGCCAGTATCTGCGGCCCAGCCGCCAGCACCTCCCGCTGGTGAAGTACTACACGCCGGCCGAGTTCATGACACTGCGTCGGATCGGGATCGAGATGGGCTTCAAACACGTCCAGTCAGGCCCGCTGGTGCGCTCCAGCTACCACGCCGCCGAGCAGGTTCCCGGGCGCGAGACGGCTGACGCCGTCTAGGCGAGCAACTGGATCAATGAGCCGGGTCCGAGACGCACGAGTGGGCAGCGCCGATACACCCTTCCGCGACATCAGCGTCGTCCCGCCTGGATCAGACACGCGCCGGCCGAGGCGCCCGGACCCCGGCGCTCCACACCGTCCGGCTACCGACGCCCATCCATTGCTTGCAGCGCACGGTGGCGCGCTGACCGTCGATCACCTCGGCACCGTCGCCTACCGGCCAGCATGGGAGCTCCAGGATGAGCTGGCGGATCAGCGTCGGGGCCGGCGCATCGGCGATCGGCTGCTGCTGCTCGAGCACTTCCCGGTCTACACCATTGGTCGGGGCGGTGACGAGGCGAACATGTTGGCCAGCCCCGAACGGCTTCGAGAGATCGGCGCCGAGCTGATCCGGATCGACCGTGGCGGCGATATCACGTTCCACGGACCGGGACAGCTCGTGGCCTATCCGATCGTGGAGCTTCATGATCCCCTCGACCTGCGCCGATACGTCCGCATCCTCGAGGCGGCCGTCATCGGTACCGCGGCCGCCTTCGGCGTCCGGGCCGGGCGGTTCGACGGTCGGCCGGGGATCTGGATGGACGAGAATCGCAAGCTTGCCGCCATCGGCGTGCGGGTGAAGCGCGGCGTGACGACGCACGGGCTCGCGCTCAACGTCAACACGGACCTCAAATGGTTCACCGAGATGATCCCGTGTGGCATTCCGGACATCGAGGTGACCTCGCTCGCTCGCGAGCTCGGTTCCTCCGTCCCCATGGGAGCCGTCGAGGATGAGCTCGCGCGTCAGCTAGCGGCGCACTTCGGGTTGCGGGCGGCCGATGGCACGGACGGCGTCATCGGTCCGGCCGGAGGTCGCGAGCAGTGACGGACGAGGCGACGGTTCAGAGGGCTGGCTCCCCTGCCGAGGATCCCGATCACGCGGTGCGAATGGAGGTCGGCGTGTTCGGACCGTGGCAGACGAATGCATACCTGGTGTGGGACGGCCGCTCCGCCGATGCGCTCGTGGTGGATCCGGGGATGGGCGCTGCCGGACCGCTCGTGGAGCGGGTGGCAGCCAACGGCCTCCGGCTGCACGTGGTGGCCAACTCCCATGGACACATCGACCACATCTTCGACAACGCGCCCTTGGTCCGTGCCTCGGGCGCGCCGCTCGCGATTCACCCGGATGATGCCTATCGGCTCGACGGCAGGAACAGCTACGGCTTTGACGTCGAACGGAGCGTCGCGGCGCAGGAGCTCAACGAGGGTGAGCAGCTGCGCATCGGCGATCTCGTCTTCGACATCCTTCACCTGCCGGGCCATTCGGAAGGCTCCGTGTGCCTGTACGAGGAGCGGCGCGCACTGCTCCTCTCGGGCGATGTTCTCTTTGCCGGCTCCTACGGCCGGACCGATCTCCCTGGCGGCAATGACGAGCAGATGGTCAGCTCCCTCGCCCGCCTGGCGCGCGAGATCCCGCCAGCGGTGCGCGTTCTCCCGGGCCACGGCCCCGAGACGACGGTTGAGCGCGAGCTCCGCTGGCTGCGGCGGATCGTCGAGGCCGGGCGATTACTCACGCCCGCCTGATGTCGGTCGCCGCGCCCTCGCGTCAAGTGCGTGATCGCCTGCGTTAGCCGTGTCCGGCCGTAGGCATCGGTCCTGCGGAGAAGTGCAGGAAACCTAGAGAAGAGGAACCCATGGCGAACCTGCGCATTACCTGGCTTGGACATGGCGGCGTGCTCTACCGCTCGCCGAACGATGCCTGGATCTGGGTGGACCGATGGACCGGCGCGCCCACCTACGCCGATGCCTACCGTTCGCCGGCCAGGGTGAGCGTCGTCGCACCGACCCATTGCCACTTCGACCACGTCGGTGACGACTGCGCCGATCTCATCGAGCTTGCCGGCGTCGAGGGCGCGGTGACGCTCGGCTCGCATGAGATGAGCGTCTTCCTCGGCGCACGCGGCATCGAATCGGTCGGCATGAACAAGGGAGGTCGCTTCGAGGCTGCCGGCATCGGCTTCACCATGGTGCACGCCGATCACACGGGCGGGGCGACGCTCGGCACCGGCGCCGACCAGGTAACGCGGGACCTCGGCTGCTGGGGCTGGGTCATCGAGTTCGAGGATGGCACGACCGTCTACCACTCGGGCGACACCGACCTCTTCGGCGACATGAATCTCATTCGTGAGCGCCACCACCCGGAGATCGCGGTCCTCCCCATCGGCGGGCACTACACCATGGGTCCGCGGGATGCAGGGATGGCGCTCGACCTGATCGGAGCCTCGACGGTCATACCCGTCCACTTCGGGACCTTCCCGGCGCTGACCGGGACGCCGGAGGAGCTGCGCGACCACACCTCGGCCGAGGTCATTGCCCTGGAACCCGGCCAGACCTGGGGCGAATGACGCGCATTCGCCTGGCGGAGAGCTGTGACACGGCGGCAATCGCCCGGATCCAGATCGCGGCGTGGCGCACTGCCTATGCGTCCTTCCTGCCCGCGGCATTCCTCGACGGGCTGGACCAATCCGCGCGCACGGCGCAGTGGCAGGCGCGGATCGGTCCGGCCGCCCACGAGTACTCACCGACCTTCGTGGCGCTCGACAACACGAGCACAGTACGCGGTTTCTCACACACGGGTCCGGTCCGTGACGACGATCTGTTGCCCGACGACCTGGCCGAGGTCTACACCATCTACGTCGATCCATTGGCGTGGCGCCAGGGCATCGGCTCAGGGCTCATGGCGGCGATCGACGCGTTCTGGCGCCCGCGCGGCATTCACGAGCTGGTGCTGTGGGTATTCGAGCAGAATTTCGAGAGCCGTGCCTTCTACGAGCGGCTCGGCTGGCAGCAGGACGGCGCGCGGCAGGTCGACGACTTCGGCGGCGCGCAACCGGCGGAAGCTCGGTACCGCCGCTCGATGAAGCCGGGGCCGCCCTGAGGACGTCCGCGGTAGCAACGTGATGACTGGTACGCACGATCAACGGGCCGAACTCTACGCAATTCGGCTCCGGAGGAGTCTCCGTGAGCGTGGAGCCTCCCCCACGTGGCGTCCACGACACCCATGAGGTTGCGTAAGAGTCACAGCACTGCTCAACGGCGAGACATGACATGAGATCCGCCGCCGAATGCTCATCCCGAGCTCGACTTTGATCCGCTCGACGACACGAAGACCTGGCCCGAGGAGCAGTTCCCCATCCTCCCCGTCGGAATGATGACGCTCAACCGCAACGAGAGCGATCATCACAACGAGAACGAGCAGGCGGCATTCGGGACCGGGGTTCTCGTGGACGGCATCGACTTCAGCGACGACAAGATGCTGGTCGGGCGCACCTTCAGCTACTCGGACGCGCAGCGCTATCGCGTCGGGCCGAACTATCTCCAGCTTCCGATCAACGCGCCGATGACCCCGGCCGCCACGAACCAGCGCGGCGGGCAGATGAGCCACGGCCTCGACCGGACCGGCGCGAACCCGCACGTCAACTACGAGCCGTCGATCAACGGGGGGTTGTCGGAGGCTCAGGACATCGGGCCGGAGCACCAGCCGTGGGGTGGAGGGCAAGGTCGGTCTCCAGCACCTGTCACGCCGGAGCGACTACGGGCAGGCCGGCGAGCGGTATCGCACGATGCCGGACTGGGAGCGCGACGATCTCATCGTGAACCTGACCGACGCGCTGTCACAGTGCGATCGGCCGATCCAGGAGGCGATGGTCGCCCATTTCACTGGCTGCGATCCCGATTACGGCCGCCGCGTGGCCGAGGGCATCGGTGTCACCGTCCCGACTGCGGCCGCCGATCGCGAACCGGCAGCCTCACCTTTATAGGTCGCGCCAGGCCGCACTGGCAAACCTAGACTTCCGTCATTTGCCAACCTGATTGACGGTAACCGACTGATCCGCGCCGACTCCTCTCATCCGTCAACGTCGTTGGCAGTACGGGCCGATTCCGCACGTTTCAGGGAACGGGCCTCCGTCGCGACCTGGATAACGTCAATACGGTTGGCGATTGAAGAAACCCGCTCGTTCAAGCAAGGTACGACAGGTCCAGCGGCCGCGGCCTGACGCCGAATGCTCGCTCGAACGCATCGATATCGGTGTAGTTCGGCCGCTGGAGCGAGCTGATCTGATCGTGGCTGACCGGGAAGGCAGGCAGGACGCGGTCCGTCACGGAAGTGAGCGCGCTGATGAGCGAGATCGGCATCGGCAGCTTGAGCCGGCGCATGCGCGTCACCTTCATGACCCTGTCGACGATCTCGCCGTAGGTCACCCAATCGGGTCCACCGATCTCGAGGACCGAGCCGGCATGGTCGGCCTCGGTAAGGCTCTTTTCAACTGCGATGGCGAGATCGTCCACCGACAGTGGCTGGAACCGTGCGTCGCCGCGGCCGGGAATGGCGACGATTCCCGGAGACCAGTAGCGCAGCGTGGCCTTCACGAGGTTGAAGAAGCCATCGCCCTCGCCGAATAGCAGGGACGGTCGCAGCACGACCCAAACCACCGAGCTCTGGCGCACCATTTGTTCCCCGCGAAACTTCGAGTCCAGGAACGCCAGCTTCGGATCCTCGACGACGCCGATCGCCGAGAGGTGCACGAAGCGGCTGATGCCGGCGCGTTCCGCGGCCTGGACGACGCGTCGTGTCCCGCGCACGTTGATCTCCTCGAAAGACGAGCCCTTCGACTCACGGGGAATCGCCACGAGATGTACGGCCCCGTCCGCTCCGGTCAGTGCCTCGTCCAGGCCAGCGCCCGTGCTGACATCGGCCGCGCGGGTCTCGATCCGCTCGTCCCAACCGGCGCTCCGTCGACCGTCGCGCGATACCGCGATGACCCGATGGCCACTCGCCACGAGGTGCGGGACGAGATGGCTCCCGACGAAGCCGGTGGCGCCGATCACGGCGATGTTCATGGTCATGCGCACAGTGTCCTTCCGAATCTTGCTACCGTCAAGTCGCACGTTTCATGCCACTCGGGGTCTGGTACGGTTCGCGCGATGCCATCCATCAGCTCGCCCCGCGGCATGGTCGTTACGCCGCACCCCCTCGCAACGGCCGCGGGCGTCGACGCGCTGCGGGCCGGTGGCACGGCGGTGGATGCCGCGGTCGCGGCGAATGCCATGCTCGCGGTCGTCTACTGCAACGCGTGCGGGCTGGGAGGCGACGCGTTCGCGCTGATCTGGGATCCCGTGGATCGCCACCTTCATGGATTCAACGGCAGTGGTCGCTCCCCGGCCGCACTGACGATCGAGGCGGTCAGAGCAGCGAGCCACGACGAGATGCCGACAAAGGGTCCGCTGCCGATCACCGTTCCAGGCGCCGTGGACGCATGGGTCCAGCTCCTCGATCGTTTCGGCCGCCGTTCCCTGGCGGATGCGGTCCTGCCTGCCGCCCGGACGGCACTCGAGGGCTACCCGCTCACTGCCATCAATGCCCGCGCCATCGCCGCCTCGCTGCCCATGTTCGACGACGAAGCGCGCGCCGTGTTCGGCGGTGCTGACACCGCGGGGGAGATCCTCCGGCAGCCTCTTCTCGCCGATTCACTGCGCGCCATCGCCGAGGGCGGACGCGAGGCCTACTACGGCGGACCGATCGGTGCGGAGATCTCGCGAGCCATCCGGGCCGCCGGGGGCGTCATGACCGCTGATGACATCGCGGCCCACCGCGGTGAGTGGGTCGAGCCGATCTCCACCCGGTACGGCGACGTGGAGGTGGCCACCATGCCGCCGAACTCGCAGGGCATCACGGCACTCATGGCCCTCAATGTCCTTTCCACGCTTGACTGGCCGATGGGAACGCCGCTCTCGGCCGAGCGGCTGCATGCCCAGATCGAGGCCGTCAAGGTGGCCTGGAGCGAACGCGACCGATGCATCACCGATCCCGACCGGGGCCTCGCCGATGCATCGGTCCTACTGTCGACCGAGCATGCTGCATGGCTGGCGGCGAGACTGTCGCCGGAGCAGGCGAATCGGTATGAGCCGACCAATCGCCCGGGTGGAGGCACCGTCTACCTGTGCGCCGCCGATGCCGACGGCATGATGGTCAGCCTGATCGAGTCGAACTACATGGGCTTCGGCTCGGGAGTCATGGGCGGCTCGACGGGGATCATGCTCCAGAACCGTGGTGCCTACTTCTCCCTTGATCCAGAACATCCGAACGCGCTGGCACCGCGCTCGCGGACGCTGCACACGCTCATGCCCGGGATGATCCTGCGCGACGGCGTTGCCGAGGTCGCGTTCGGCGCCATGGGGGGCGACGGGCAGCCGCAAACCATGGTGCAACTGGTCGGCGGGCTGGTGGACGACGGCCTCGACCCCCAGGCGGCGGTGGATCGGCCTCGGTTCGTGGCTGAGACCGAGGCTGCCGGCGCACCGCTAGGACCCGTGAAAATCGAGTCCGACGGCGTGGATGCCGCGACGATCAGCGCACTCGAGGCGTGTGGCCATTCGGTGTCGCTGGTCGAGCCGAAGACGCCGATCATGGGTTGGGCACAGGTGATCCGCCGCCTGGCGGATGGGTCGTACCAAGGCGGCGCCGATCCCCGCGCCGACTCAGTCGCCGCCGGTCAGTGAGCCGATCGGGTCGCGCGGAGGTCGCGGATCTGCCCGGCTTCAAGATCGGCCGTGGCGGCCCTGCATTCCTGGAGGTCCGCGTCGTCAGGCGCAGCCAATCGGACGCCGCCGACGTCGACGATGCAGACTGGGTGAGGGCCCGCATCCTCGCCTCATCGGGAGGATTCCGAGCAAATTACGACGCCGACCTGCTGTCGAGCGAATTCCCCAGGTGGCGGCAGGATCTGGTGGTATTGATACGCGATTCCGCAGCAGAGGCGCGACTCGAGACGCTTGAGAAGTGGATTGCCGTCACGCTCGCCCATGCGGACCGGGCGGGCCACATCACTGCGTCATGCGAGATTACCGATCACCCGGGCATGGGGGCTGTGCTCAGGTTCGATATCGAGCTGAATACGCCGGACCTGGCCGTGATCAGCCGTGAGCTGGACTCGCTGATCGCCGCGTATCCGGCGCCCGATCGACGGTGATGGCGAGCGTTGCCGTTGGCCCGTAGGGCGGGGCCATCGGCGAACCAAGCAGGGATATCGTTGGGCTCCGTCGCGATGTGACCCGAGATGCGGGAAATCGGCCAATGAGGTCCGCCTCGTTGGGCAATAGCCCCATGGGGCGAGGCGCCAGCCAGAAGGCCGACGTGGCTGACGCACACGGCTGGGTATCGGCCCAGCCTGGGCACCGATGAGAAATGACGCACGCATCGGTCTAGAATGGCGAGCCCCATGACGAACCAGCAGCAGTCCCTTGTCCATGCCCGCGGCCTGACGAAGCGCTACGCGAACGGCTTCACCGCGGTCGACGGCGTCGACTTCGACGTGCGCCCCGGCAAGGCATTCGGCTTCCTCGGCCCGAACGGTGCCGGCAAGACCAGCACGATGCGCATGATCGCCTGCTCCAGCCCGGTCACCGAGGGAAGGCTCAGTGTGATCGGCATGGATCCAAGCACGCAGGCCCGCGAGATCAAGGCGAAGCTGGGCGTGGTGCCGCAGATCGACAACCTCGACACGGAGCTGACCGTGCGCGAGAACCTCGAGATGTACGCGCGCTACTTCGACATCCCGCGCGACGTCGCCAACAAGCGGACCGATGAGCTCCTCGAGTTTGTCCAGCTCGACGAGCGCGCCAAGGACCAGGTGGAGCCGCTGTCGGGCGGAATGAAGCGAAGGCTGACGATCGCCCGCGCCCTCATCAACGACCCGGATCTCGTCATTTTGGACGAGCCGACCACGGGCCTCGACCCACAGGCGCGGCACCTCCTGTGGGAACGCCTCTACCAGCTCAAGCGCCGCGGCGCGACGCTGATCATCACGACCCACTACATGGACGAGGCGGAGCAGCTGTGCGATCACCTCGTGGTCATGGACAAGGCGAAGATCGTGGCCGAGGGCTCGCCACGCCAGCTCATCGACCAGCACTCCACCAAGGAGGTGCTCGAGCTGCGCTTCACCGATGCGGTACGCGACGACCTGAATGGCCAGCTCGACGGCCTTGCCGATCGGATCGAGGAGCTGCCGGACCGCCATCTGCTGTACACCGAGAACGGCGAGCGCACCCTCGAACAGGTGAACCTGCGGAAGATCCCCGTCGAGAGTGCCCTCGTGCGTCGGTCGAGCATGGAGGACGTCTTCCTGCGCCTGACCGGCCGCTCGCTGGTCGAGTAGGCAGGTGTGACCACGCTCGCCGCTTCCGGTCGCGTCTGGCAGCGCAACTGGCTCGTCTACAAGCGTCTCTGGCATCGGAGCCTGGCGTTCGGCTTCATCCAGCCGGTGCTCTTCCTGACCGCCATGGGGATCGGAATCGGTGCTTTGCTGACGCCGAGCAGTCTGGAAGCGTTCGGCGGCGTCCCCTACATCGATTGGCTTGGTCCCGGCCTGCTGGCCGCCATGGCGATGCAGACCGCCACCTTCGAATCAACCTACCCGATCATGAACAAGATCATGTGGGGCCGAAACTACGAGGCCATGCTCTCGACCCCGGTCGGAATCCGCAGCATCGTGGGCGGCGAGCTCGCCTGGACGGCATTCCGCATCGGCTCATTGGCG
>JALZJE010000175.1 GCA_030859955.1 Chloroflexota bacterium
CGACGCGCGCGGTCGATCGCGCGCCGAGGCCGCCGAGCTGCACGCCGCGGAGGCGGCGGGCGCCTGATGGCGATCGTCGGTCCGCCAGCTGGTGGCCTCGGGGTCGAGGACAAGGCGCTCGTCGCCGAACTCGAGACCGGGGGCGTGTCGGTGTCGGGCGGCACCGACATCTTCCGGGGCCGTCGCGCGAGCGTCATCGGTTACCTTGGTCTTCCCGTCGCCCTGCTCGCCGTGTGCGCGATCCTCTTTCTGTGGCTTGGCGCCCAGGACCTCGGCAGCATTGAGCGCCGCTTGATCAATCCGGGAAAGATCGCGACCAACTTTGTGGAGCACATGGGTCTGACCTTCGTATCGACGGTCTTCGTGATTCTCATTGCCATCCCACTCGGCGTGCTGCTGACACGGCCCGCGGCCCGGCCGCTCGTGTTGCCCATCGTCAACGTGGCCAACATCGGCCAGGCCGTTCCATCGATCGGCGTGCTCGTCCTGCTGGCCCTGATCTGGACGGTCGGCTTTTGGCCCGCGATCGTCGCTCTGGTCGTGTACTCCATCCTGCCGGTCCTGCGCAACACCATGGTCGGCCTGCAGCAGGTCGACCAGTCGGTTATCGAGGCGGGGCGCGGGATGGGAATGACGAAGGGCGCCGTGCTGCGCAGGATTGAGCTCCCGCTGGCCGTGCCCGTCATCCTCGCCGGCGTGCGGACCGCGCTCGTCATCAATGTCGGAACGGCGACGCTGGCGACCTTCGTCAATGCCGGCGGTCTCGGCGAGATCATTGCTGGCGGCATCGTCACCAATCGCCAGACGGTCGTGCTCACCGGGAGCGTGCTCACCGCGGTCGTCGCGTTGTTCATCGATCACCTTGGCGGCATTGCGGAAGGACGGCTCAGCCCCAAGGGGCTGTGACCCGTCGGGGGAGGAGGAAAGGCATTCGCAGCTCGAGGATGAACGGTCTTCAGGTATTCAGACAGGAGAGATACGATATGGCTTCGTCCAAGCATCGCATGAGCCGATCGGCTGCCCTTCTGGGTGGTCTCGCGCTCCTCGTCGTCGCCTGTACTGGCGGCGGTGCATCGTCATCTGCCGGTGACCCGAGCGTGCCAGCGTCGGCAGGGGGCGGCGCAAGCGCTCCGGCCTCGGCCGGTGCCGGCGGGACCGATCTGTCCGGCGCGGAGTTCACGGTGGGCTCCAAGGAGTTCACCGAACAGCTCATCCTCGGCCAGATCACCATCCAGGTGCTCGAAGCCGCTGGCGCGACCGTGAATGACGAGACCGGCCTGGTCGGCTCCCCCGTCGTTCGCGAGGCGCTCGTGGCGGGTGATATCGACATGTACTGGGAGTACACCGGCACCGGCTGGATCACCCATCTCGGCAACGAGGCTCCCGTGGCCGGTGCGGAGGCGCAGTACGATGCTGTTGCCGAGGCGGACGTTGAGAATGACATCGCCTGGCTGGACCCCGCCCCGTTTAACAACACCTACGCCCTCGCAGCCTCAACGGCGACTGCGGATGAGCTGGGGCTGTCCACCATATCCGACCTCGCGGCCTACGCCGGGGAGAACCCCGACGAGACCACCATCTGTGCCGCCGCCGAGTTCCTTGCCCGCGACGACGGTCTACCAGGCCTCGAGGAAGCCTATGGCTTCGACGTCCCTGAAGAGAGCCTCTCGGAACTCGAGCTCGGGCTCATCCCCCCGCTGGTGGCTGAGGGGGATCCATGCGTCTTCGGCGAGCTGTTCGCGACCGACGCTCGCATCGTGTCCCTGGACCTGAGCATCCTGGAGGATGACCAGGAGTTCTTCCCCAGCTATCTGCCGGCGCTCAACGTGCGACAGGAGGTGCTCGACGCGAACCCCGGACTGGCGGACCTCTTCGCACCGGTGGCGGCGGCGCTCGACAACGACACGATGACGGCCCTGAACGCTAAGGTCGATATCGACGGTGAAGAGGCAGCCGACGTGGCAGCTGCCTTCCTTGAGGAAGAGGGACTGCTGGCGGAATAGCCACGGTCGCTCAGGGTATCAGTCAATCAAGTGCTCGCCTGGGCTCCTGGCCCGGGCGAGCACTCATCGGCCGTCCCGACCAGGACGGGAAGAGCGGGTGCACGGCATCCCCATCGCCCAGGGAGCGCAATGACGGACATCGAGACGGCCCCCGAAGGCGGCGCCCGGCGCCGGCGGACCGGCCGCGTGGCCGGCGAGCGCAGCCGCCTGCCTCAGCAGCGACCGTGGGCGCAACCGAGGATGCGCTATGCGCCGACCAAAGGCGTATCGGCTGATGAGCTTGAATCGATCCACCTCGCCTCGCTCCAGATCCTGTCCGAGATCGGCATGGACTTCCTTGATGCGGAGGCTCGGGATCTCCTCGTCGCGGCCGGGGCACAGGTGGAGTCGGGGACGGAGCGCGTCCGCTTCGAGCCGGGAATGGTGGCGGAGCTGATCCGGACGGCCCCGGCGTCCTTCACGCTTCATGCCCGCAACCCGGCTCATCACCTCCGCATCGGCGGCGACCACATGGCCTTCGGCGCCGTGAGCAGTGCCCCGAACGTGTCCGACCTCGATCGCGGCCGCCGCGTGGGCAACCGAGATGACTTCCAGAATCTGATTCGCCTGGCCCAGATGCTCGACACGGTCCATTTCTTCGGCGGCTATCCGGTCGAGCCCGTTGATCTGCATGCCTCGATTCGCCACCTGGACGCGTTTTATGACCTCCTGACGCTGGCGGACAAGCCGCTTCACGCCTACAGCCTGGGGCGTGAGCGGAACCGTGATTGCCTCGAGATGGTGCGCATTGCGCGCGGTATCGATGACGCGACCCTCGATCGCGAACCTTCGATCTTCACGGTGATCAATTCCAGCTCGCCGCTTCGCCTCGACGCGCCAATGCTGCATGGCATCCTCGAGTACTCGGCGCGCAACCAGGTCATTGTGATGACACCATTCACGCTCGCCGGAGCGATGGCTCCAGTCACCCTCGCGGGCGCGCTCGCGCAGCAGAACGCGGAGGCCCTCGCCGGCGTGGTGATGACCCAGGTCGTGCGCGCCGGAGCACCGGTCGTGTACGGCGGGTTCACCTCGAACGTCGACATGCAGTCGGGCGCCCCGGCGTTCGGGACCCCGGAGTACATGCGCAGCGCATTGGTCGGCGGACAACTGGCCCGTCGGTACGGACTCCCGTATCGCTCGTCGAACGTCTGCGCGGCGAATGCCGTGGATGCCCAGGCGGCCTACGAGTCCGTCTTCTCCCTGTGGGGGGCGGTCATGGGCGGGGTCAACCTGCTGATGCATGGCGCCGGTTGGATGGAGGGTGGGCTGCATGCGGGATTCGAGAAGATGATCCTCGACGCCGAGCTGCTCCAGATGGTCTCCGCATTCCTGGATCCGGTAGTGGTGGATGAGGAGAGCCTGGCCCTCGACGCCATGCGCGAGGTCGGTCCCGGTGGCCACTTCTTCGGCGCCGCGCATACCCAGGAACGATTTCGCACGGCGTTCCACAAGCCGATGATCTCCGACTGGCGCAACTTCGAGACGTGGCAGGAGGCAGGCAGCCCTGAAGCGGCGGGCAAGGCCAACCGCATCTGGAAGGAGCTGCTGTCAGCCTACGAGCAGCCGGCCATGGAACCCGCGGTTCGCGAGGAGCTCGCGGCGTTCGTTGCCCGTCGCACGGCTGAGGGCGGCGTGCCGACCGACTTCTGACGGGTGTCCAATCTCCGCACCATCCGTGAAAGGGATCCACGTTGAAGTCATCGGCTCGCGTCGTCGTCATCGGCGGAGGTGTCGTCGGCTGCGCCGTCCTGTATCACCTGACCAAGGCGGGCTGGACCGATGTCATGCTCCTCGAGCGCAAGGAGCTCACGTCCGGCTCCACCTGGCACTCTGCCGGCGGCATGCACACGCTGAACGGCGACCCGAACGTGTCGAAGCTGCAGCAGTACACGGTGCAGCTCTACGAGGAGATCGAGCGGATTTCGGGTCAGGACTGCGGCATCCACCTGCCCGGTGGACTCATGCTCGCCGATACCGAGATCCGGATGGACTTCCTGCGCATGGCGCAGGCACGCGGCCGATATCTCGGTATGGACCTCGAGCTCATCTCGCCGTCGGAGGCGCAAACGCTCTTCCCGTTGCTGGATCCGTCGTGTTTCGTGGGCGCCATGTACGACCCGGTCGAGGGTCACGTGGACCCGTCAGGGGTCACGCGCGCGTTCGCGGCCTGCGCTCGCATGGCGGGGGCAGAGGTTCACCGCAACACGTGGGTCAATGGCCTCAGCCAGCGACCGGACGGAACGTGGGACGTGCAGACCGATGTGGGCGTCACGATCCACGCCGAGCACATCGTCAACGCGGGGGGGCTGTGGGCACGAGAGGTCGGGCGCATGGTGGGCATCGAGCTGCCCGTGCTGGCGATGGAGCATATGTTCCTCGTCACCCAGGACCTTCCCGAGGTCGCCGCCAACATGGCCGCCACGGGGAAGGAGATGGCGATGGCGATGGACTTCGGCGGCGAGATCTACATCCGCCAGGAGGGTGGGGGCATGCTGCTCGGCACGTATGAGCAGGCCTGCGTGCCGTGGTCGCCGAGAGAGACACCGTGGGACTTCGGCGCCAAACTGCTCAAGCCGGATCTCGATCGCATCACGCCTGAGCTGCAGGTCGCCTTCCGGCATTACCCCGCCATGGCCACCGCCGGAATCAAGCGGGTCGTCAACGGTCCGTTCACCTTCGCTCCGGACGGGAATCCACTGGTCGGCCCGATCCCCGGCCTGCGCAACTGTTGGGTTGCCTGCGCGGTAATGGCCGGTCTGTCGCAGGGCGGCGGCGTGGGCCTGGCCCTGGCTGCGTGGATGACCGAGGGTGATCCAGGAATGGACATCTGGGGCATGGATGTCGCTCGTTTCGGCGATTACGCCACCATCGGCTACACGAACGCCAGGGTCCGCGAGAATTACGCGCGCCGCTTCCGCATCACGTTTCCGAACGAGGAGCTGCCGGCCGGTCGGCCCCTGCACACGACACCCGTCTACGATCGGCTCACCGCCGCGAACGCGGTCTGGGGCGCCGCCTACGGCCTCGAGCATGCGCTGTGGTTTCAGTCGGAGGGACAGGAACCGGTCGAGGAGGTCACCTTCCGACGTTCCAACGCGTGGGACCAGGTGGCCGCGGAATGCCGCGCCGTCCGCGAGGGCGTGGGGCTCATCGAGACCTCGAACTTCGGGAAGTATCACGTCACTGGTCCCGGTGCCGCCGAGTGGCTCTCGCGCCTGCTCACGAACCGGATGCCGAAGGTCGGTCGCATCGTGCTCACGGCGATGCTCAACCCGTCTGGCAGAATCCTGGGCGAGTTTACCGTCGCTCGTGCAAGCGAGAACGAGTTCTTCCTGTTCGGTTCGCAAGCCGCCGAGGCCCACCATCGGCGCTGGTTCGTCGACCATCTGCCGACCGATGGCAGCGTCTCGTTCAAGGTGATGGGCCTGAGCCTGGTCGGCCTGTCGCTGGCCGGCCCGCTCGCCCGCGACCTGCTTCAGAAGGTGACGGACACCGATCTGGCGACGAGTGTGATGCGGTTCATGGACTTTCGGCCGATGGATGTCGGCATGATCCCGGCACGTGTCGGTCGGCTCAGCTATACGGGTGAGCTTGGTTACGAGCTGTGGGTCGCACCCGAATACCAGCGCGCCCTCTTCGACCTCCTGACCGAGGCCGGCGACGAGCTCGGCCTCCGTCTCTTCGGCTTCCGTGCGTTGATGTCACTCCGGCTCGAAAAGGGCTTCGGCACGTGGTTCCGCGAGTATCGGCCTATCTACACCGCGCTCGAGGCCGGTCTCACGAGCTACATCAAGCTCGACCACGAGTTCATCGGTCGCACCGCGCACGAGGCGGAGCTGGCGACCGGGCCATCACGGCGGCTGGTCACGCTGATCGTCGATCCCGATCCGGATGATCCCGCGGACGCGATCGGCGACGAGCCGATCTGGCATGGCGGCGAGGTGGTCGGCTGGGTCACGTCCGGCGGCTACGCCCATCACAGCAAGGCGTCCGTTGCCCTCGGCTATGTTCCGACCAACCTGGTGAATGGCGTGTCGAACGGCACCTTCGAGGTTGAGATCATCGGGCAGCGACGGCCTGCTCGCCTCCAGCTCATGGCGCTCCATGACCCGGAGGGCCGGCGGATGCGCCAATGACCGATGCCCGACGCATCGTGCTGGACGGTCGATTTATCCCGTACGAGGACGGCGATTCGGTCGCGGTGGCGTTACTGCGGGCCGGCGAGCATCCGCAGCACGGTGGGACGATCTGCCTGGCCGGCGACTGCGGCAATTGCGTGGCAGCCGTCGATGGTGTGGCGTATGTGCGGACCTGCCAAACGGCGGCGCGCCCGGGTCTCGCGGTTCGCAGGCATCCCGAGACCGGCGAGCCTCCGCTGCCGATCACGGCGTCGGGCGATTTCACCGCGCACGCCGCACCCCGCATCCCGGTGCAGCGCACGGAAGCCGACATCGTCGTGATCGGGGCAGGCGACAGCGGGGCCGAGGCGGCTGCAAGCGCAAGCCGGAATCGTCGAACGGTCACCGTCCTCGACGCCCGAGACGGGATGGAGGTCGTCGCCATCTACGCTGGTCCGACGCTCATCGTTCGCACGCCGGACGGCATGCTCCATGTCAACGCCCGCGAGGTCGTGGTGGCCACCGGCGCTGCCGAGCTCCAACCTGTTTGTCCGGGGAATTCGCTGATCGGTCTGGTCACGGCACGCGCCGCGGGGCAGCTGCATGCGGCCGGGGTGGATCTCGGTCGCGCCGTCGCGATCGGTTCCGCGCCCGCCGGTGTGCCCTGCTCGCTGCTGCCCGGCAGGCTGCTGCGCATCGAGGGCACCGCCAGGGTGTCCGCGGTGGTGACGCTAGAAGACGGGAGCGATCGCGAGCGGACCACCGCGTGCGACACGGTGATTCTCGGCCTGGGGAGCGCGGCGCGCGACATGCTCTCACGCATGGCTTCCGACCTTCCGGTCACCGTCGTCGGCCCGGCTGCCGGTACCTTCCCGCTTCCCGAGGCACCGACCACGGGTACCGTCTGTCCCTGCGCGCGCGTCACCGTCGAAGATCTCGACGGTGTCTGGGAACGCGGTTTCCAGGAGCTGGAGCTGGTAAAGCGCGCCGCCCTGGTCGGGACCGGGACATGCCAGGGGAGCGTCTGCCTGCCGTACCTACGGGCCTTCATCGCCGACCGTTCGGGTCGCGTTCCGGACCCGTTCACCGCGCGCCCGGCATCGCGCCAGATCACGCTCGCCGAAGCCGCGGCCGGCGTGCATATCGACGCGTTCCGCCGCACCGCCCTGCACGACGAGCACATCAACCTCGGCGCGCAGATGGACCGCTTCGGCGGTTGGTGGCGCCCGTGGCACTATGGCGATCACGTGGCCGAATACTGGGCGGTGCGCGAGAGGGTATCCCTCGGCGATGTGAGCACCCTCGGGAAGCTCGTCGTCTCCGGACCCGATGCGGTCGAGTTCCTGGAGCGCCTGTATCCCACCAACGTGGCGGATATCCGGATCGGACGTTCGCGATACGCCCTGTTGCTCAATGAGCGTGGGCACCTGATCGACGACGGCATGATCTGCCGGGATGGGGAGTCGCGCTTCGTGCTCACCTTCACCTCCGCCGGCGCCGGGCACGCCGAGATGTGGGTGCGCGACTGGATCGAGACCTGGGACCTCCGCGTCCATGTGCTCGACCGAACGATGTCGCTGGCGGCCATCAATGTCACCGGTCCACTCGCCGGGCACCTCTTGGAGCGCGTGGGCATCGCGCCGCAGCCACGATTCCTTCACCATGTCCACGCCGACGTGGCCGGAGTGCCGTGCCATGTCATGCGGCTGAGCTTCACCGGTGAGGCCTCCTTCGAGCTGCATCATCCGGTCGATCGATCGGTCGAGCTGTGGCGCGCCCTGATGAGGGAGGGTCGGGACCTCGGCATCGTGCCACATGGCCTCCAGGCGCTCCAGGGTCTGCGCCTCGAGAAGGGCAACGTGATCGTGGGGATGGACTCCGAGCTCGATTCGACTCCCCGACGGCTCGGCATGGAGTGGGCCGTCAAGATGGAGAAGCCGGAGTTCGTCGGACGCAGCGCCCTGGTCCGCACGGCGCAACTTGCCGATGACCGCCGGCTGGTGGGCCTGACCATGGATGGCGAAGCGCCGACGGAGGGGAGCCCGATCTGGTCCGATGGCGACGTCGTTGGGCACGTCGCGTCGAGCTTCACCTCGCCCCTCCTGGGTCATGCCGTGATGCTGGGCTGGCTCAAGCGCGCGCCGTTCCCCGAGCAGGTCCAGGTGGACGATCGATCTGCGTCCGTCGTCCGACCGCCCTTCTACGATCCGGAGGGTCTCCGTGCTCGCGCTTGAAACGCTCCTGGGCCTGCGGGTCGTGGCATCGCCGGATGCCCTGGATGCCGCACGCTGGGACGTGCAGACGGCCCTCCTGCGGATTGCTCCGGATGACACCTTTGCCGTTGGTGCAACGACGATCGATCTGCTTGACGCACACGCGATCGTCACCGAGGAGTCTGGCTTCGTGGGAGCGTGGCTGATGCCGGACCAGCTCGCCGAGTTGGTGATCTCACACATCGAGTGGCCACTGCCCGACGCACGGCCGGCACTCGCGCAGGGACTCATTGCGGGCGTGCCCGCCAAGCTGTGGCTGGACCGTGAGCGCGCCCTGCTCCTGTGCGCCGCCGGATACGCGCATGAGCTCACCGCTCGGCTGCGATGAACGAGTTCGTCGAGCGGCAGCTCTCCCTCCAGTGGTCCGAGCCGAAACGGTCGTACGACGTGGTCATCGTGGGCGGCGGCGGGCACGGCCTGGCGACCGCGTACTACCTGGCCAGCCGCCATGGCATCACGAACCTCGCCGTCGTCGAGGCCGGATACATCGGCTCTGGCAACTCCGGACGCAATACCACCATCATCCGCGCCAACTACGGCATCCCCGAGGCGATCCGTTTCTACCAGCACAGCCTTGACCTGTATCGGACCCTCGAGGACGAGCTGAGCTGCTGGGTCATGTACAGCACCAAGGGCATCATCTGGCTCGCGCACACCGAATCGCAGATGCGGACCGAGCGCGCACGCTGCCTGCTCAACGCCGCCTGTGGGGCGGAGACGGTCATGATCACGCCATCCGAGGCCGGAGAGCTGTGTCCGCAGCTCGATCTCTCGGGCGGGGGTCGTTATCCCGTCATCGGTGCGTCGTACCACCCGGCGGCAGCAACTGCCCGTCACGACCGCGTCGTGTGGGCCTATGCGCGCGGGGCGATGCGCCACGGCGTCCACGTCCTCCAGCACACCAAGGTCACCGGGCTGCTGCGCGACGGAGCGCGTGTCGTCGGCGTGGAGACCTCGGCCGGGCCGATTGCTGCGGGCATAGTTCTCAGCGCGGTCGGTGGCAATGTGTCGACCATCGCGGCTCACGCCGACGTGCGGCTCCCGATCCGAACCCATCCTCTCCAGGCGTTCGTCACGAACACCTATGCCCAGGGCTTCGGACCGATCCTCAGCGATACGGAGCTGCTCTGCTATGTGTCGCAGAGCGCACGCGGCGAGATGGTCATCGGCGCCGAGTACGACCCGCAGCCCAGCTACTCGCAGCGGTCCTCCTTCAATTTCCTCCAGAGCTGCGCCGCGAAGGCGACCGCCCTGCTCCCATTTCTGCGCGACCTGCGCATCCTGCGCCAGTGGGCGGGAATCTGCGATATCTCTGCTGACTATTCGCCGATCATGGGTGAGACCGGGGTCGACGGGTTCCTGGTGACCACGGGATGGGGCACGTGGGGCTTCAAGGCGATCCCCGCCGGCGGTGAACAGATGGCGGAGTTGATCGCGACCGGGCGAACGCCAGAGCTTCTCGAACCGTTTCGGCTGGATCGGTTCGCCGCGGACCGGGTGATGGCGGACCAGGGCTCGACGGGGACGCACTGATGCTCTGGATCGCCTGTCCGTCGTGCGGTCGCCGTCCCGTTGACGAGTACAGCTTCGGCGGCGAGCTGCGCGGCGTGCCCGACCGGATCACCGACCCGGCCGAGCGAGACATCGACTATGCGTGGATGCTGGACAACGTCCGCGGGCCGAACGTCGAACGGTGGTTCCACCGAGCCGGCTGCCGCCGCTGGTTCACGATCCGTCGAGACACCAGCACCGATACGGTCCTGAGCTGACCGCAGCCAAAGTCAGTCCGTGTAGTAGACCCCGTCGAGAGCGCCCCAGGCGGCAGCGCTGAAGATGGCACACGCCGTCTTGGCACGCGCGAACTCACCGTCCGACAGGCCGTCGATGAGCGAGGCCAGCATGGCCGGCTCGTCGGTCTCGACGGCGTGCTCGACGAAATACTGCTGGGCCGCGGCGCCCACGCTGCCCGCATAGTGCTCGCGC
>JALZJE010000191.1 GCA_030859955.1 Chloroflexota bacterium
GTAAAGGATGTTGGAGTCTCAATGACGGTACCGGCCCAGGCGTCGGCGAGGGCTGAAAATACCGGCATCGTGCCGGCGTTCACGGGGACGCGCAGACTCAACTCGGCGAGTCGTCCGCTGATCGCACGGCCAAGGTCGTAGTACACGGCCAGGTCACGGCGGTACCCTTGTATCCGAAGCAGCTCGGACCCGTAGGGCACCGACCAGCGCTTGTCGCGCTCGTCCGCCGACTCAGCCTTGTCGAACTCTTCGAGTGCCCCGATGGCCTCCGAAGCGAGGAGGCTCTTCGGCTCCGCGGCATCAAAGATGCGAATCGGCCGGCGGTCAGAACTGGGCCACGCATCGGGAGGTAGCTTCGACAGCCAATCATGCATGTCCGACTGCGCACGCTGGGTGCGTTCCTGCTCGGTCGTCAAATCAATCTCGAGCTTGGCACGCGGCCGCCGCCGGGTCAGGAAGTCGTCAATGAGGCTCGCAGCACGGAGCCCGATTAGCAGCACGATAAGCGGATACACAATGATGTCCGCGACGCTGACGGTAACAGCGGTCGTTTCTTCCGTATCTCCTTCGCCGACGGTAACTTTGCCTAAGTACTCCCCCGCGGCATCGATTCCGGACACCGAGAGGCGGCCATCGGCCACGCTAAGCCGGCCGATCGTACCGGCGCCCGCCAGCGGCACCGATACGAACTCAGCTGAGGTGATATGCGGCAGACCAACGAGCGCGCTATCGCCCGGCAGCAGCCAAGCGATCGGCGAGGGCACGAGACTCCAGGCTGATATGGGCAAAGTCTCCGGGAGCGGTCGCGCTAGCGTGTTCGCCGCAGACGGCGACGACGGCGCAGCAGCAAGGTTGAGCTTGAATTCGCGGCGGTCTAGTGAACCGTCGCCGGCGTAGACGACGAGCCTGCCGACGTAGGAGTCGGTTGCCGTCTCTGGCAACTCGACAGTGGCTTGCAGGTCCGCGACGGTGCCGGCATCGATCCTCCCCGTAGTCAGCGGTACAGGGGCGCCGGGTAATCGCTGCGAGGAAGGGTCCGACCCGGTGCCAGTCACGCCAACGAGGTCTAGCGTCACGACCTGCCGCTCCGTCGTGCCGTTGAAGACGCTCGCGCTGATGCTGACGGACGTCTGTCCGACCGGCACGTTGATAACGAGCGAGCCGGAGTCTACGAACCGAATCCCGTCCACTGGCTCGACCGCGCTAACGGGTGCCGCGATCGTGAGCCACAGCATGCCAATCCCGAGCGACAGTCCGCGCCGCACCACTTCCACCTCCGTCAGCGCGCATTGACCGCAGCGGGCCTGGCAGCGCGGTAGGAGCGTCCACTCTTGCGGACGATACGTCAAGACCCAATGGCGCAGTCGCGAACACACCGATAGAGCTCCATGCCCCATGCCATGCACCTACCGACGGCGCACGTCGGCCCCCGGCAGCGGCTGGGTACGGAGACATGACTGCGTATCAGCCGCTGCCATCGAGCATGGGGCCGACTACGAGAGCGGTTCCTGGGAGACTTCCTCGAACACCGCATACTCGTCGCGGTTGCTTGGGTAGATCACGACATTTCGCCCGGCGTGCCGTGCCGAGGGAACGATGAGGCCGTCGTGGCCAAGCCAGGCTGCAGCAGCACCGACGACTTGCGTGGAGGCCCAGTCCAGCGCGGCCAGGTCATCGCCGGTGACGCCGAGGTCGGGGAGAATCCCATCGTCGGCAGTGAGATCCAACACCGAAGAAAGCTTGACCTGTAGGCGGTAGAGGACGCGCCGGCCCGATGGGCGGGGCGTCTGCAGGCTGATTGCGTAATCAGCCTCAGCTAGGACGGTATCCCGCCCCACGCTTGTGTATATCGCCGCAAGGCCTGGTGGGTTCCAGCGCGCGCCTCGATCGTTCGGCTTCGACGGCGGAACCTCCCCGAATACGTGGCGCCAGACTTCCCCCTCCCACTCGGCGGAGGCGAGCTGTTCAAGCCGATCGGCAATTCGCTCGTCAATCTCGCCGGGCTTGAACATGAACCTAGACGAAGGCTCCGTCCCGAAGCTGAGCGATGATCGCAAGGACTGAATCGACGTCGCCAGTCTGAATCCGATCGGCTGGCCGATGGCCGCCGAGAATGGGATGAGGACTGTAGAGCCATAGCCGGGCCTCACCTGGCTCGTAGATCTCGGACAGCTGTCCAACCAGCCACTCAAGGATCAACAGCCGCTCTAGGCGGTCGGGTTGCGGCTCAGCCCTCCCGGTCTGCCAGCGCGAAACAGTCTGCGGTGTCGTTTCCAGAAGGTCGGCAACCTCTCGAGCGCGGATGCCGCCTCGTTCCCTGATGTTGGCAATGCGAGCTGCAACTGCGCTAGGCATGTCTCTCCTTTGGATCAAACGGAATGAGGGCGGGATGGACGCGTCTGCAGTCGCCCGGTTGTTGCTAGCGGGGACCTGCTCATTGCTCGCAGATCTGGGAGGAGGGCCTCAGCGACTCGGCGCCTAGCATCCATTCGTTCGTGATGCCGTCCAAAGAGAGCGTCGAGATGAACGGCTTCGGCCGCCCGATCGACGGCAGGCCGTAGCACCTCATCAATGTAGTTCTTACCCCGCTCGGACTCGGGGACTGCCGAGACCTGTCGAATCTCGCGCTGTCGCTGTAGGAGGAAGTGTCGGATCGGGCGCGCCAGCATGTCCTCGGCGCCGCGCGGGCAACAACTTATGTCCCGACATGCCAGAAGCGCTTTCCCACGTCGACGCCCCGAGTACTCTCGGAACTGCCGGCGCGTGAGATAGAGCTCCAGGTCATGGACATAAACGCGTGGAGCCATTGACCAACCAGAGCCGTCACGCGCACGAAACGTTGCTATGTCAAACCTCTCCCCTCGTGTCACGCCCCCTTCGAAGCCTCCGGCGGCGCCCAGAGCAGCCAACGCAAGCCCCGCCCCGCCAGTGTGTTCTGCAACGACCGGGTAGCTCAATGTGTGTGCCAAATAGCCCCTGGTTGCGCGTTGATCGCTCCGCGACGCAGATCCTCCGCGAGGAACTCGATCGAGCCGGAGCAGCCGATGTTGCGATCTACTACCCAATCGCTGTTCCGGGCACTCTCATCCGCAATCCGGCCTACCGGGGCGCAATCATCGCGCAGCTGCGGGACCTGCCAATCGACCAGCTCTGGTTGCGGATACACCCATTCGCATCAACCTCCGGGCCGATGGCGTTCCGGGGTTATGTGGAGGCATGCATCGACATGCCATCTCGATGAAGTGCGTTGGTGCGAGAACGGCGTCGAGCCGATGTCCGACAACGAAAGCGACCAGCCGCCGAGCTAGTCGCTGTAAGGTCGGCCGATTGCTGTCTGTAGCTGCCAGTACGGCCTCCGATGCCCAGGGCAATGCCTTCAAGCTTTCGGATGGGGTCGAAGAGAGCGACAGGTCGAGACTACGTGGATCGAGCACGCGCCAGACGCCTGCCATGTCGGCCTCCGCGAGAAGCGCAGCATGTCGGTCGGCCGCAAGGGTCGCGTCTATCACGAGGCCCGTTACTTCGAGGCGATTCTCTGCGATTACATCCGAGATGCGTCGGTGATCGCTCCGCCCAACGCGGACAAAGTGGCCGATGTTCGGTGTATTCGCTGAGATGAGCCGCAGGCTGGGTTGAGTCGCCACTAAACGACTCCATGAACGTTTCCATGAACGTATCAATAACAGGGGCCGTATGTCAACCGCTTCGAACCAGCGTTCGCCCGCAGGCTCTCGATGGAGTCGCGGGTGATGGCCGCACACAGACTGTGAGTTAGCTGGTCCCGCTTGGAGACAACAGCAGTCTTGAAAACCGCTTCAGCCGCTCCAAGCTTGGTGCCAATAAGCGTGCACCAGCCCACGACCTGGCGCCCATGCGGCAGGTAAGCATCACCAGAAGCACCACCGACCGGACAACCTCGTGCCACCGGCTGAGTGACCAGCGTGCCTATGATCGACGTGTGAGAAGCATCAATACGATGCGTCGCGATGCCCTGTTCGCCGGTGGAGATCTGCGGACCCGGTTGGCGGTCGGCATCGAGGAGATCAAGGCGGAAGTCCAGAGCTTCGATCCTGATCGACTCCTCGGCACGGATCCGGGCGAGCTCGCTGACTATCTCGTTGAGAAGGGCACCCTCGAAGTTCCGCGGCTATTGCGGGATCGGATCTATCTCGACGAGCCCGTGGAAACGAAGGTCGATGTGTCGCAGGACTGGGATCGCGCAATCAGCGACCGCTCGAAGCCGTTCTTCATCACCGGGGTGACCTTCACCTATCACGTTCCCTTCGAAGGCGATGAGGAGTTGCTGCTGCTCTCGCCAACTACGTTCAGCACGAGCCGACCCGATGGCAAGGTCACTACAGGTCACGAGATCACCTGGTCGTTCACGAGTGCCAAGCCGCAGGACACGCCGCAGCCGCACTTCGACCGGAACCTGACCCTCATTGATCAGTATCTAGGCTGGGTCGAGGGTGAGGTCGCGCCGTGGTCTTCGGCCTTGCCTCGCGTCGTGCGATCCATCGTCGAGGAGCGGCGCCAGCGGCTGTTGTTTGACCGAGAGCGAGCGGCCCAACTGGGGTATCCGATTCGACGACGTGATGACGCGCCAGACACGTACCGGCTCCCCATCGCGCGTCGCCGTGCGGTGAGTCCGCCGCAACCCGCCACCCGGCCGGCAGGTTGGGAGCCAGAGCCTGCTATGGCGATGGAAGTCTACGAGGACGTCCTTCGGATCATTGCCAGCATGGTGGAGGTGATCGGCAGAAGTCCCGAGACCTTCCGGACGCTGGACGAGGAGGCCCTGCGGGACCATTT
>JALZJE010000199.1 GCA_030859955.1 Chloroflexota bacterium
GTATCGAGGGCCAGATGATCCTTGCCGTCGAACCAGCGCGGGCTCATGACCCAGGTGTACTTGTCGTCGAAGTCTCGCTTCTGCGGGCGCGGGATGGTGTGCTGGTTCCACGGATGACGAACGTCGACCGGATTGCCGAGCGGGTCCTTCTTGACGAAGACCTCCTGGCCCTGCCAGTCCTCGTAGTACGAGGAGCCGAGGAGGATCCGGATCCCCAGGTTGATGTCGACGAGGTCGTTGGTGACGAGCTTGCCGTCGACCACGATGCCGGGGGTCACGTACATCGCGCGTCCCCACTCGGTCATGTCCTTGTAGTCGAAGTTGCAGACGTTGGGATCCTGGAAGCTGCCCCAGCAGCCGAGCAGGATGCGCCGATTCCCGACCTCTTCGTAGCCGGGCAATGCCTCGTAGAAGAAGTCGAACAGGTCGTCATGGAGCGGCACGACGCGCTTCATGAACTCCACGTAGCGCATGAGCCGGGTGATGTAGTCGGTGAACAGCTGGATGGTGGCCACCGTGCCGACGCCGCCCGGGTAGAGGGTCGACGGATGAACGTGCCGGCCCTCCATGAGCGAGAACATCTCGCGCGTCATGCGGCTCATCTGGAGCGCTTCCTTGTAGAAGTCGCCCTCCAGCGGATTGAGCGAGCGCATGATGTCGCCGATGGTTCGGTACCCATGGGACGCCGCGTTCGGCGAGGGCGTGCTGTTCGCCTTCTCCAGGACCCCCGGATTTGTCTCGGCCACCATCTTTTCGCAGTAGTCGACCCCGACCAGGTTCTCCTGGAAGATGTTGTGGTCGAACATGAACTCGGCGGCTTCTCCGAGGTTGACGATCCATTCCGCGAGGTTCGGCGGCCGGACTGCATAGGCCATGTTCTGGGCGTAGACGGAGCAGGTCGCATGATTATCGCCGCAGATGCCGCAGATCCGACTCGTGATGAAGTGTGCGTCGCGCGGGTCCTTACCCTTCATGAAAATCGAATAGCCGCGGAAGATGGACGAGGTGCTCCAGCACTCCTCGACCCGCTTGTTGGCAAAATCGATTTTCGTGTAGATCCCCAGGCTGCCCACGATCCGGGTGATCGGGTCCCAGGCCATCTCCACGAGATTGCTCTTGTTGTCACTCCTGACCGTGGCCATGGCCTTGTCGGTCGCCGTCGTCATCGAAAAGTCTCCTGTTCGGCTGTGTGCGCTATGACCACGTCTTCTGGTAGCCGGTGGTGAGCTCGGGGCGGTTGTGGCGCCACTTGGGCTCCTTGTCGACCGTCCGGGTCGTCATGGTGCGAAGCCCACGGATGAGAGAGCCATAGGCCCCGCTGGCGGCGGTCGAGACGCGGGCCCCCGGCGGCTCGTCCATGAAGGGCATGAACTTGTCCGGGAAGCCAGGCATGGTGCAGCCGATGCAGATGCCCCCGACATTCGGGCAGCCGCCGACGCCGTTGATCCAGCCCCGCTTCGGAACGTTGCACTTCACGACCGGTCCCCAGCAGCCGAGCTTGACGATGCATTTCGGCGAGCCGTATTCGGTGGCGAAGTCGCCCTGCTCGTAGTACCCGGCGCGATCGCAACCCTCGTGGACGGTCTTGCCGAACAACCATGTGGGCCGCAGCGCCTCGTCGAGCGGGATCATCGGCGCCTGACCGGTGGCCTGGTACAGGAGATAGAGGATCGTTTCGGAGAAGTTGTCGGGATGGGTCGGGCAGCCCGGGATGCAGACGATCGGGATGCCGGCGCCGGTCCTGAAGTCCCAGCCGAGGTAGTCGGGCACGCCCATGGCGCCGGTCGGGTTGCCAGCCATGGCGTGGATGCCGCCATAGGTGGCGCACGTGCCGGCGGCGATGATGGCCAGCGCCTTCGGTGCGAGGCGGTCGAGCCACTCGTTCGTCGTCATCGGCTGGCCGGTCTCCGGATTGTTCCCGAAGCCGGAGAAGTAGCCCTCACCGCTCAGATGCTCGTTCGGGATGGAGCCCTCGACGACGAGCACGAACGGGTCGAGCTCGCCGCGTTCGGCCTTGAAGAACCACTCGATGAAGTCATTGACACCGCCCACGGGACCGTTGTCGAAGTCGATCAGGGGCCAATGCACCGCGACCCTCGGCAGGCCGGGCAGCGCGCCGAGGACGATCTCCTCGATGCTCGGCTGGGTTGCCGCGGTGAGGGCAACGGAATCACCGTCGCAGCTGAGGCCTGCATTGATCCACAGCACGTGAACGAGCGGCGCCTCCTCGCGCGTGGCGGTTCCCTCCACTCCGTGCGCCAGTGTCGCCATTGACAGCCTCCTTCACGGTTTCCCTAGCCGATCGCGATGTGCGCCTCCACGCGAGCCTGCGGCTGGTGAGGGCGGTGCGAGAAGCCCTCATCCCCAGGCTCGGTACGCCGAAACGCTCCGCGGGACGAGGTCCGACGGAGCGATAAGATCACATGGGTCCGGGCGGTGCACGCGGCGCGACCGGTCACAGAGCTGAGGCGCGGGCTCTGTGGGGAGCACCTGGGCGGCTCAACGCCGAGTACGTCGAGTCGAAGCGTGACCAAGATGGAATCCTCCACCGTCCATGACAGACCGGGCCACAGGCTACTCCACGCCGACGGCGGATTGCAAGGAATTACGTGGTACAGGTTGTGCAGGATCGTGGGTGCGATCGGCTTCCGCCGTCGGCGGAAGCGCGGCGGCGAGAGGAGACCCGAATGACGCTCGAGCCCGACGACAAGACAGGCGTACATGACACCGATCCGAACCCGGACGGGCCGCACGGCGTCGGCCACAGCGGTCAGCGCGGTGGTGAGGATGTCGCTCAGGAGGAATCCGAAGCGGGCCGCTTCGATGCCGGCGTGAACGAGAAGACCGGGCGCCCCATCGGCGAGTCGGATATCCGCGACTCGACGAGCGTCGACCCACAGGACCCGATCGATGAGGAGAGTCCCACCCTCCCGCCCGCGTGACACGCGCCGCTGAGTTATCGAGGCGGGCGCTGCTCGCGATCAGCGGTCCGTGGTTCGGACTCAGCATGCTCGGTGACGGGCTGAGCGCGCTCCTTCTGCCCTACCTGCTGCTGGTGGCTGTCGCAGCCGACCTGCAGGCCACGTTGCTCGGTCTCACGACACTTGCCGGCTATGTGCTGGGAATGATCATTCAACCGGTGGCCGGTGCTCTCAGCGACATCACGCGGAGGCGGCGCCCGCTGCTGATCGGCGGCGCGCTCATCGCGTTCGGAGGCCTCGCGGCCCTCGGGATCGGAAGCGCTGCCGGCGTCCCGGCGGTGCTGGTCGGCTATCTCGTCGCCGTCGGGGGCGCCAACACCGCGCAGGCCGGGCTTCAGGCCATGGTGCCGGATCGAGTCCGGGGGTCCCGCCGCGGCCGCGCGGCCGGGCTGAAGGGGCTGATGGACGTGGGCGGCGCCTTTGCCGCGTTCGCGGTACTCGCGGTGCTGCTGGCCAACGGACACGCGATCATCGGTCTCCTCGTCCTCGGCACCGGCCTCGGCCTGACGGTGGCGGTCGGCGCAGGCTCCGCCTCGGCATCGGAAGGACCGACCAGCCCATCGCGGAGCGCCATCTCCCCGTCCGCGCTATGGTCCGGGCTCGGCCATCGGCGTGCGTTCATGACCCTGTTGATCTCGCGCTTCTGTTTCCTGCTCGGGATCTACGCCGTCGGTCGGTTCCTCGTCCTGTTCATCGGTCATCGGCTCGGGCTCGATGCGGAGGCAACGGCCTCGGAAGCGGGTATCGTGCTTGCGATGCTTGCTCTCCTGACCGCGATCGCCTCGGTCCCCGCCGGCTGGGCCGCTGACCGGCTCGGATGGCGACCGCTGATGATCGGTGGCGCCGTGGTCGCGGCCATCGGCATGGGGCTTCTGCCTCTCGCGACGTCCACGCCACAGATCGCCATCCTCGGTGGACTCCTGGCGCTGGGCACGGCGACCTTCGGCGCCGGCAGCTGGGCACTGGCGACCGACCTGGTTCCCCGCGAGGAGGCGGGACGGCACATGGGCATCGCGAATTACGCCACGGCAGGGGCCGCCGCGGCCGCGGGGCTCCTAGGCCCAATCGTGGATGCCGGGAACAGCTTCGCGCCCGGCGCCGGGTTCACCGCGGTCATGCTCGTTTCCGCCACGGCCGCCCTGGCGGGCGGAATCATCGCCGTTCGCCTGCCCGACGGCACCTCGACCGCGGCCATCCCGGTTCCGACCGGCTACGCGCCATGGAAGGATTGACCTGATGCGTTTCACCCTGGACATCCCCAGCACGCTTGCCTACCTTTACAAGCCGTTCCTGCCGATCCTGAAGCGGATCACCTGGGTCCGCCGCGGTGATCGCCGGTACGACGCGGGCGACATCAACGTGCCCCAGGGCTACGCGGTGGACCTGGTGGCCGGTGGGTTCATCGCGCCCGTCCATGGCTGCTTCGACGAAGCCGCACTCCTGTACGTGAGCGAGGCCGGGCACAAGAGCGACGCACCGCCGCGCATCTGGCAGGTCGACCTTTCCACCGGCGAGCGGCGTATGCACCTCGAGCTTCCGGCCGAGCGGTGGGTCAAGACCGGAGCGCTGACCGGCGCCTGCTGGCACGATGGAAGCCTCTACCTCGCGAACACCGACACCATCTCGCGGGTGGAGCCGATGGTGCGCTCGTCGACCTCGTCACCGGCCTTCCCGGCCGTGGGGATCACCAGACGAACCACCCCCTCATCGGCCCCGACGGCAGGCTGTACTGGGGGCAGGGATGCGTCACCAACCTCGGGGTGGTGGGCGCGGACAATTTCGGCTACGAATGGCTGGCCGAGAACCCGACCATCTGCGACGTGCCGGCCCGCGACGTCGTCCTGGCCGGTACCAATTTCGAGTACCGCGACGTGCTCGGCTCCCTGGGCGACACGGTGCGCAGCGGCGCATACGTTCCGTTCGGCGCCGAGACCCATCCCGGGCAGGTGATCCCCGGCAGCGACAAGCCGAGCGGGGCGATCATGCGCTGCAACCTCGACGGCTCCGGCCTGGAGACGGTCGCGTGGGGTCTGCGCAACCCGTTCGGCCTGGCGTTCGCGCCCGACGGCCGGCTCTTTGCCACGGAGCACGGGAGCGACGAGCGCGGCGGTCGCTTCATCGTCGGCGATCCCGACGACCTGTACGAAATCACCGATGGCACGTGGTATGGCTGGCCCGACTTCGCGTCGGGAATCCGGCTCGACGATCCCCACTGGGGGGATGGCGGCCAGGGACGAGCCCCGGTCCTGCGCGACTTCCCCGACGATCATCCGCCGATGCCGGTGGCGACCTTCGAGACGCACACCGCGGCCAACGGGCTCGACTTCTCTCGCGGCGCTGACTTCGGTTTTGAGGGCCAGGCATTTGTTGCGCTCTTCGGCGATCTCGCGCCGGTCACCACGCCGCGCCAGATCGTGCCTGCCGGCTTCAAGTTGGTCCGGGCCGATCCCGCCACCGGCGAGGTGGTCGACTTCGCCGTGAACCGGCGTACCGGTCCCGCGTCGAAGCTCTTCCACGGGGGCTTCGAGCGACCCTCGCACTGCGTCTTCGGACCCGACGGAGCCCTGTACGTCATCGACTTCGGTGAGATCAAGATCGCCCCGGAGCTCGGCGCGATCCGGATGAAGCAGGGTACCGGCGCCGTCTGGCGCATCCGTCGAGTCGGCGACACCGTAGGCGATCTTCCCGCCCGGCCGCAGCGGGTGCCGATGTATCCGATCCAGGCCGGGCTCATCGGTGCTCTTGTCGTCGGCGGTATCGCGCTCGTCGCAGGCGTGCTGCGGCGACTCCTCCGACGACGATGAGGAACGCCGAGCAACCCTCGGAGACTAGAATGTCGCGGAGCCGTCGGCGTCATGGCGACTCGACCATCAGCAGCAGACCGCGAAAGCCGACTCCGGGCACACGAGCCCGCGACGCGCGGCCGGTCGACTACCTGGCCGACCCCGTCACAGGATGGCGCGGGTCGGACGCAAGGAGGAGACCGTGGTGAGCACCCCTCTTCGCTCCGGTTCGACGCCGCTTCACGCTGCGCACCGCAACCTCGCGACCCCTGAGCTGTACGAGCACGCCATCCGCAACGGCGAGGGAATCATCTCGGCGCATGGGTCGCTCGTCGTGCGTACGGGTGAGCACACCGGCCGCTCCCCGCTCGACAAGTTCCTCGTGCGCGAGCCGAGCAGCGCCAAGAAGATCTGGTGGGGTCCGGTCAACCGCCCGATCAGCGAGAAGGACTACGACGGCCTGCGGAGCAGGCTCATGGCGTATGTCGCCGACCGCGAGCTGTATAGCCAGGACCTCTACATCGGTGCCCATCCGGACCACCGACGGTCGTTGCGGGTCCTGACCGAGACGGCGTGGGCCAGCATCTTCGCCCGCAACCTGTTCCGGAACCCACCGCCGGAGGACCTCGAGGGCTTCGCACCCAAATTCACGATCATCAACGTTCCATCCTTCAAGGCCGATGCCGAAGCCGAGGGCGTTCGCTCCGAGACCGCGATCCTGCTGCACCTCGAGCGCATGGAGATCATCATCGTCGGCACCGAGTACGCCGGCGAGATCAAGAAATCCGCGTTCACGGTCATGAACTACCTGCTGCCCGACGAGGCAGCCATGCCGATGCACTCATCGGTCAACGTCGGGAAGGCCAACGACCCGGCGCTCTTCTTCGGCCTCTCCGGCACCGGCAAGACCACCCTCTCGGCAGACCCGGAGCGAAGCCTCATCGGAGACGACGAGCATGGCTGGGGCGTCGATGGCCTGTTCAACTTCGAGGGCGGCTGTTATGCCAAGACGATCCGCCTCTCCCCCATGTACGAGCCGGACATCTTCGCCACCACGCGCCGCTTCGGCACCATCCTCGAGAATGTCGACCTGGACGAGGCGACCCGCGAGCTCGATCTCGATTCGGATCGGTTCACCGAGAACACGCGTGGCGCGTACCCGTTGGAGTTCATCGGCAACGTCGACCCGACCGGCATGACGACGCATCCCAAGAACGTGGTCTTCCTGACCGCCGACGCATTCGGCATCCTCCCGCCGATCAGCCGGCTCAGCCGCGAGCAGGCGCAGTACCACTTCATCAGCGGCTACACCGCCAAGCTGGCAGGCACGGAGATCGGTGTCACCGAGCCGAAGGCGACCTTCTCGGCGGGGTTCGGCGCACCGTTCCTGCCGCGCCATCCCGGCGAATACGCGGCCATGCTCGCGGAGCGGCTCGAGCAGTACGAAGTGCCCGTGTGGCTGGTAAACACCGGCTGGACCGGCGGGCCGTACGGAACCGGCGAGCGGATGGCGATCGACCATACGCGCACCATGGTCCGAGCCGCCCTGAGCGGTGCGCTCAACGACGTGCCCTACCAGACGGATCCCATCTTCGGGATCCAGGTGCCGACGAGCGTGCCGGGCGTCCCGGCAGAACTCCTGCGGCCGCGCGACACGTGGCCGGATCCCGCCGCATACGACGCGCAGGCACGCGAGCTCGCGGCCATGTTCGTGGAAAACTTCGCGAGCTACGCCGACGGCGTATCGGAGGCGGTCGCGGCCGCCGGCCCGCACATCGACGGCTAGGTGGCGCGCGTGGCCGGCATTCGCCTCGTCTATGTCGGCGGGGGCAGCACCCGGGCCCCCGGCACGGTCGCGTCCCTCGTCGAGCGCGGGGCAGCGTTTCGGGGGTCGGAGGTGGTGCTCGTCGACCTCGATCCGGAACGGCTCGACGTGGTGCGCCGGCTGACCGAGCGCATGGCGGCCGTTCGTGGGCTCGACCTGCGGGTGCGTGCCACGACCGATCGCTGGTCGGCGCTGGACGGGGCCGATGTGGTGCTCACCAGCTTCCGCCCGGGCGGCTTCGAGGCTCGGGCGCTCGACGAGGCGATCCCTCTCCGCCACGGTGTCATCGGGCAGGAGACCCAGGGCCCGGGGGGCTTCTTCATGGCACTCCGCTCGATCGCCGTCATGCGTGAGATCGTCGCGGAGATGGAACGGCGCTGCCCCGAGGCGTGGCTGGTGAATTACACCAACCCGGTGAACATCGTCTCGGAGGCGATCACGCATCACTCGGCCATTCGCTGTGTCTCGCTGTGCGAGGGACCGCTCACATTCCCGCGTGACATGGCCCGGTTGGCGGGTCTCGACCCGACCCAGCTCGACGCGACCCTGGTCGGGCTCAACCACACCGGCTGGAGCGTGCGACATGAGTACGCCGGCGCCGATGTCATGCCGCTCATCGAGGACGCGGCACAACGCCTGGGTGCCATCGGCGAACCCGGAACCCGCGATGAGCTGATGCTTCACCTGGCGGCAACCATGGGAGCGCTGCCATCGGCCTATCTGTACTACTACTACTTTGCCGACCATGCCCTCGCCGCCGCGCGGACAGCACCGCGTTCTCGGTCACAGGAGATCATGGCCAGCGTGGATGACTACTGGACTCACTATCGACAGCAGGCCATCGCCGACACGCCGCGCCTGGATCCCGACCGCTCGCGCGGAGGCATCATGGAGCTGGAGCTGGCGGTGGATGTGATCGATGCGATCGTCAATGACCGCGGCACGACGTGGCCGGTCAACGTACCGAACCGTGGCAGCGTTCTGCCCGGATTCCCGGACGATCTCGTGGTCGAGGTTCCAGCCCACGTATCGGCGAACGGCATCGAGCCGATCCAGGTTTCGGCGCTGCCCGCGCAGGTCCGCGGGCTCATCGAGTCCCTCGGCGCCTACCAGTCGCTGGCGGCGGAGGCGGCATGGTCCGGCACGCGACGCGACGGGGTGCGCGCTATCGCCGCGCATCCGCTGGTCCTCACCCTCCCCACGGCGGAGGCGCTGTACGACGAGATGGCCGCGGCGCATTCAGCGTACCTGCCTGCGCGGCTCATGGTCTGAGCATGGACATATCCGACGCGTGACGCTGATCCTTGGCGTCGACGGCGGCAACACCAAGGCGATCGCCCTCGTCGCCCATTCGGATGGATCCATCCTGGGCGCGGCCCGCCGGCTCGGAAGCGCGGACATCTATGCCACCTCCGGCGCCGCGGCGGCGGTCGCGCTCGTCGACACGGTCGTTGACGAGGCGCTGAAGGAGGCCGGGGCAGCCCGCAGGCAGATAGGGCGGGCCGTGTTCAGCATGGCCGGGGCGGATTGGCCGGAGGACGTCGCCTTGCTCGCGCGGGCGTTCGGCGCCGGAAACCTCACCGGTCCACTCGACGTCGTCAACGACGCCATCGGCGCCCTGGCCGGCGCCGTTCCCGAAGGACCGGCGGTCGTCGTCACGATCGGGACCGGAGCGGCGACAGGGGCTCGAGGCCACGATGGCGTCACCTGGCACTCGAGCTTCTGGCAATCGCCGCACGGAGCCGTCGAGCTGGCTCATCGGATGCTATCCGCCGTCGTCCGCTCGGAGCTCGGGATTGATCCTTCGACGATGTTGCGCGATCGACTGCTCGCCATCACCGGGGACGACTCCGTCGAGGCGGCTCTGCACCGCTTCACCCGTCGCGGCGCCGTCAGCGTGCCCGTGGGGCACGTGGTTCGCGCGCTGCTCGATACGGCCGAGGAGGGGGATCGGGTGGCCGCGGCGGTCGTTCACGACCACGGCACGGGGTTGGGCGCGACCGCCGCCGCCGCCGCACGACGCCTCGCCATCGCGGATGGGCCGTACGCCCTCTCCTTCTGCGGCGGTCTGGCGCGCCGCGGGCCGAACGCCATCACCACCGCAGCCGTGGACGCGATCCACGCCGCCGCTCAGGCGCCGATGCTCGTAGTGCCGCGCTGGGAGCCCGCGATCGGCGCGCTCGTCCTCGGTATCACCGCAGCCACGGAGGGGCCGCTGCCCGAAGCGGTCGCCGCGCGCCTGGACGCGACCGCCCCCCATGCCTCACTGTATGACAGCCTCGACGGCTGAGGACGTTCAGCGCCCAGACGGTCCGAAGAAGAGATCGACCCATTGCTCGAGAAGCGGCTTCGGCGGCTCGGCCGCGGCGAGCTCCTCCGGAAGCGGTTCCTCGGCACCGGGCGGGATGATCAGCACCTGCTCACCGGGAGCTCCCAGGTTTGCGAGCCGCCTCGCTTCGGCGCTGATATACGCCTCGCTCTGAAGGTAGCCGAGCTCCTGTCGCAGCGCGGCGTTCTCCAACTCGACCTCGGCGATCTGGGCCTGGATGGCCGCCGCGCTCTGTCCGATCTCCCAGTTCGCATACACCTGCCGGCCGAACTGGACCGCCACCAGGACTCCCACGATCAAGACGACCACCATCCAGGCCATTCCCCCGCGGGATGCCGGGAGGCGCCATCGCGCCCGCGGGCTGGACGGCTTCGGAGCACTGGCGGACAGATCGATGCCGGTCATCAGGGGACGAGTCTACCCGAGGGGGTCCATTCTCCAGCGGCCATGACCGCCTCCACCTCGAGGCGGTCGCTCAGGACGACGAGGTCAGCCCGGTGCCCAACCTCGATGGATCCCACCGAGTCGCCGATGCCCAGGAGCCGCGCCGGCGTCGCCGATGCTGCCTCGACCGCAGCCGCGATCGGTAGCCGGACGGTGCGCACCGCTCGCCGCAGGGCGACATCCATGGTCAGTGTGCTGCCCGCCAGCGTCCGTTCACCGTCCAGGCGTACCTCCCCGTCCAGGACGCGGACGGTGGCGGGGCCGAGCTGGAACTGGCCGTCTCCGGCGCCCGCAGCGGCGATCGCGTCAGTGACCAGCGCGATGCGTCCCGAGCCAGCGGCCTCGAACGCCAGGCGCACCGCCGCATCATGCAGGTGGACCCCGTCGTTGATGACCTCGCAGACGACGCGGTGGTCGGCCAGCGCGGCGCCCACCAGGCCGGGCTCCCGGTGATGGAACGGGGCCATCCCGTTGAACAGATGCGTGACGAGCGAGGCGCCGGCGTCGAAGGCGGCCATGGCCTGGGCGTGATCCGCGTCGCTGTGCCCCACCGCAACGATGACGCCAGCGGCGACCGCGCGACGAACGAGGTCCACACCGCCCGGCAGCTCCGGAGCGAGGGTGATCACGCGCAGCGTGCCATCGGCGACCTCGAGCAGTCGGTCCAACGCGGCCGGATCGGGAGGCAGCAGGTGGCGAGGGTCGTGCGCCCCCGCCCGACGCGGGTTGAGGAAGGGTCCTTCGAGATGGCTGCCGATGACGTGCCGCTGCGGGGTGGTGACGCTTCGCACGACATCCCGGACCGCCGCGACCCCCGCGAGCATCTCCTCTAACGGTGCGGTCACGATGCTCGCCAGGCTGGTGGTCGTGCCGTGCGAGCGATGGAAGGCGGCCGCGGAACGAATGTCGGCGGGGTCCGACGAGAGCATCGCGTGACCGCCGCCGCCGTGCACGTGGAGGTCGATGAAGCCCGGAACCAGCCATCGGCCTGGTAGCTCATGGCGTTCGGCCGCGTCACGCGGTGTAGGGCCCGAACCCACCTCCGAGATCCGGTCGCCTGAGATCCTCACCCATCCTTCTTCTCGCACACCGGCAGGCGTCACCACGCGTGCATCGATCAACAACATCACCGTCGAAGCATACGGAGCCAGGGCCATCGCGACAGCCAAGGTGTCGCGGAGGGCCCGGAGGATTCGAACACCTGTGCTATGTTCTGACTCGAACGGATGTTCGGTTTAGCGAATCCCGACCGAGGAGCGCCGATGCTGACCGCACCGCCAAGCAACGTCGATGAAGCGATCGCCTCCCTGCTCGCCGATGCGTCACTCGCACGCCTGATCACGGCGCACCGCGAGATCGAGCCCCGCGCACCGCGTCATGCACCCTGGCCATCGGGACTCGACCCTCGGGTCGTGGAAGCGTTGCGCGGCCGTGGGATCGAGGCGCTCTACACGCACCAGGCCGCCGCCCATGCCGCGGCGAGCGACCGGCGCAACGTGGTCGTGGTCACCCCGACCGCCTCCGGCAAGACGCTCTGCTACAACCTGCCGGTCCTGGGCGCGGTCGCGAAGAACGAGGCCGCCCGGGCACTCTACCTGTTTCCCACCAAGGCACTGGCGGCCGATCAGCTGGTTGAGCTGCGCGCCCTTGCGGACGCGGCCAAGCTCGGGCTGAAGACCCATACCTATGACGGTGACACTCCGGCCAACGTGCGGTCGGTCGTCAGGTCGGCCGGACAGGTGGTCATCACCAACCCGGACATGCTGCATGCCGCCATCCTTCCCCACCACACGAAGTGGTTCAAGCTATTCGAGAACCTCGAGTTCGTCGTCATCGACGAGCTGCACACCTACCGGGGCCTCTTCGGCAGCCACGTCGCGAATGTCATCCGCCGCCTGCGTCGCATCTGCAGGCACTACGGCGCCGACCCGACATTCATCTGCGCATCGGCCACCATCGCCAACCCGCGCGAGCTTGCCGAGCGCATCCTTGACGCGCCGGTCGAGCTGATCGACGACAACGGGGCGCCATCGGGCCGAAAGCACGTCGTCATCGTCAATCCGCCGGTGGTCAACGCACAGCTCGGCATTCGCTCGAGCTCCCTGTTGACCGGGCAGCGCATCGCCGAGCGGCTCATCCGTGACGGCGTCCAGACCATCGCCTTCGCCCGCTCTCGGACGGCGGTCGAGATTCTCACCACGTACCTGCGGGAGGCGTTGCCGGCGCCCCCCGGCCATCCCTCCCCCATCCAGGGATACCGCGGTGGATACCTCCCGAACGAGCGTCGCGCCATCGAGGCCGGGCTGCGCGACGGTCGGATCCGCGGCGTGGTGGCGACCAACGCCCTCGAGCTGGGCATCGACATCGGCGGGCTGGACGCCGCCATCAGTGTCGGCTACCCGGGCACCATTGCGTCCACCTGGCAGCAGATGGGTCGATCCGGTCGGCGAGCCGGCACCAGCCTCTCGGTCATGGTCGCCTCATCCGCGCCCATCGACCAGTTCCTGGCCGCTCACCCGGATTACTTCTTCGATCGCTCGCCCGAGCACGGGCGCATCAATCCCGACAACCTGCACCTGCTGCTCGATCACCTCAAGGCCAGCGCCTTCGAGCTCCCGGTTCCCGCCGCCGAACGATTCGGCCTCGACGAGACGCCGATGCTGCTCGACGTCCTCGAGGAGGATGGCTTCCTGCGCCGCGCCGGGGACGATCGCTACTACTGGAGCCAGGAGAACTTTCCCGCATCGGCCTTCAGCCTGCGTTCAGCCGCCCAGGAAAACGTCGTCATCATCGACACCACCGGTGATCGCCCACGCGTCATCGGCGAGGTGGATCTCTTTGCTGCGCCGATGCTCGTGCACGAGCAGGCCATCTACATGCACGCAGGCCGCCAGTTCCATGTGGACCGTCTCGATTGGGACGAACGCAAGGCGTACGTGCGCGCAGTTGATGTCGACTATTACACCGATGCCGACCTCGGCGTGACCCTCAAGGTGCTCGACGCCTTCGAGGAGCTTCACGGGACCGATGGCGCCCGTGGTGCGCGATTGCGCGCGCACGGCGAGGTGATGGTCGCCTGGCACGCCACCCTGTTCAAGAAGATAAAGCTGCACACCCACGAGAACGTCGGCTGGGGACCGATCACGCTGCCCGAGCAACAGATGCACACCACCGGTGCCTGGATCGTGCCGCCAACGGCAATGGTGGAGCGATTCGGCCGCGAGACGCTGGACGGGGCGCTGATCGGCTGGGCGCGCGTGGCGCGCTCGGCGGCCGCATTGCTGCTGATGTGTGACGCGCGTGACATCGGCGTGCTGGCGCAGGCACAGGCGCCGCACACGCTGCGCCCGACGCTGTTCCTGTACGACGCGGTTCCCGGCGGTGTCGGACTGGCGGAACGCCTCCACGAGCTGCATCCCGACCTGATCGAGGCGTGCGCTCGAATGGTGCGTGATTGTCCATGCATGGACGGCTGTCCCTCATGCGTCGGGCCGGTGGCGGAGGTCGGCGTGGATGGCAAGGCAGCGTGCGGCGAGCTGCTCGCCGCGCTCGCCTGACCAATGCGCACGCTGACCGAACGCCTCGCAAACGTCCGTGCCGAGCGGGTAGCCCCCCCACCTCCACGATGGAGCGATGAGGATCGGCTCAATCGTCTCGCCCGCTGGTTCGACGCGCGAACGGACATCACGCAGAACGGCACCGTGCTGGTCGTCGAGCGCAGCGTCGCGGTATCCGCGGGGACCGTCCAGGCGCTTGCAGAGCTGCCACCGGCCGCCTACTTCGATACCGAGACGACCGGACTCTCGACGGGCGCCGGCACCGTCATCTTTCTGGCCGGCGTGGCGCGAGTGTCTGGCGGCCGGATCCGGGTGTGCCAATACCTGCTGCCGGATTACCCGTACGAGCCGGCCCTCCTGCGGGCGTTGACCGCAGACCTCGCGACGTCGCCGCGCATCGTGACCTACAACGGCCGCACCTTCGACCTGCCCATGCTGGCCGCCCGGCTCACCTTCCATGGCCTGTTTCAGGACCAGGCGACGCTGCCCGGCATGCACGACGACCTCCTTCCCGACGCACGACGCCTCTTCCGGCGTCCGCTGGGCGGCGCGCGTCTGGCGGACGTCGAGTCCGGAGTGCTCGGCGTCCGGCGGGGATCGGATTGCCCGGGAAGCGAGGTGCCGGCAAGATACTTCGGCTACCTGCGCGGCGGATCGCCCGACATCCTTGCCGACGTGCTCGATCACAATTTTCAGGACGTCGTCAGCCTCATCCTGCTCGAGGCGGAGCTGTGTCGACTTCGAGCCGGAGGCTGGCGGACCGCGGCGGTTCTCGACCCGCGCGGCATGGCGCTCGAGCTGCTGCGTGCCGGCGCGGTGGACGACGCGCTCGAGCTCGTGGAGACGGCGCAGGCCGTGGCGAGCGATCCGGCGGAGGCCAATGCTCTCCGACGCGTCGCGTCGCGGCTCCTCATCGCGCTTGGCCAGGTCGACCGGGCAGAACAGCTCTGGACGCTCGGTACACGTCGAGCGTCGGTCGATGCCGCCGGTGCCTGGATCGAGGTGGCCCGCATCCGCGAGCGACACCGTGGGGACCTGGCCGGCGCCATGGACGCCGCGGCGGCCGCCTCACGGGTGCTCGATGTCGCGTTCGCCCTGGGTCGCGGAGGATCGATTCAGGAAGTCGGCCGCACCCGAATAGCAGTCGAGCGCCGCCTGCGCCGCCTGCGCCGATGGGTCGCCGCCGCCGAGCGTCGCGCCATCCGCGAGGCCCGTCCTCGGCGAGTCGCGTGATCTAGGCGTGCGCTGACGAACTCGATAGATCGCGTCACGTGCGCCACGCCGGCCTTCGTGACTCGAGAACGCTGATCACGCGATCGGTGGCGAGGTCGGCGGCCGTGAGCGGCGTCGCGCCGCGGGCAAGGTTGACTGCCAGACCGGCGCCAAACGTATCGCCCGCGCCGACGGCCGAGACTCCGGATACGATGCGGCGCGGGACGCTGGCGACGACTCGGTCCTGGTCTGCGTCGTCGAGCAGATATCCCTCCGTACCCAGCGTGAGCACCACGATCGGCCCGGAGCCGGCGAGCTGGCGCAGCTCCGCGGCCTGGGTGAAGGGGTCTCCCGGAGCCTCCACCAGGTCCTCCGTGCTGACGACGATCGCATCGGCCCCGGCGATCACCCGCCGCTGATCGGCCGACAGCACGTCGAGCCCGAGTGGCACGACCTCCTCCCCCTCCACGAGCCGCCGAAGCCAGCCCTGGATGAGCAGCACCGTCCAGCGCGGTCGCAGCGTGGCAGCCAGGGCATCGACAAGCTGGGCGCTGACCTCATCGGCGATGGGCGCAACGAGCGCCACATCGGGCGGATTCAGGTGCTCGAGCCCGCTCGACTCGATCGGTGAACTTCGTGCCTGGAGCACAAGCACACGAAGCCCATCGCGCTCCTCGTGGCGGTAAGCGGTCGTGGTGGCCGCAGGCTGGTGTGCCAGCCCGCCCAGATCGCGCAGTCGCGCCAATCCGTCCAGGGCTGCAGGCTCACCGCCCGCCACGGTCACCATGGTCAGACGAGCACCTTCGGAGTGGCCGGCAAGGCCGGCGTGCAACACGGAGCCCCCCGGGGCAACGGAGCCGTCGGTGAATCGATCGATCGTCAGGCCACCCACGATCAGCATCTCGGTCATCGGTCTATCATCGGCTGATGCGACTCTTCTTCTACGAGCTCCACGAGGGCGCGACCGATCTGATGACCGATGCGCTCCTCGGTTCCGAGAGCGACCATACCCCAGAGGACTTCGCGTCCATGGTGCGCGCGGCGCGCGCCGCGATCATCGATACCTTCGAGGAGGACACGCTCGTCGAGGCCATCGCGCGTGAGCTGGAGCGAAGCCACGGCTTCACCTACATCAGCGACGAGAAGCTGCGGGCGAGCATGAGCGTCGGGATGGCGGACGAGGACACGTACCTGGTGGAGCAGAGCGATGAATTCCGCAGCATCGTCGCCGAGCTGGAGCGCTCCGACCATCGCTGAAGCGTGATGGAAATCGTGGAGTATATACGTATATATTCCATGACCTGAACGAGCGTTAGCGGGCCACGTTGAAGAGGACCTCGATCACATCGCCGTCTCGGACCAGGTAGGCCTTGCCCTCCTGGCGCAGCAGGCCGCGCTTGCG
>JALZJE010000214.1 GCA_030859955.1 Chloroflexota bacterium
CCTTACGTTCGTTTCGAAATCACGTGCGCACATCGGGACAATGTGTCCGACGTCCAGGCCGGCGTCGGCAACCCCAAGGTCGCTCGCACGATCAAGGACTTCCGATTCGACAACAGCGCGCACTTCGGACGCGACAAGTACGAGCAGGTATGGCTGTTCGGTGCCGAAAGCAGCTACGACTTCGGGGCCGGCTGGACTAACAAGCCAGACGACACCGAGCTTCGCGCTATCGCGGAGTTCATGGACGCCGAGGGTGGCGTCTTCGCCACGGGCGACCATGGCGCGCTGGGCTCGGCGCTGTGCGGCTTTGTCCCGCGCATCCGCAGCATGCGCATGTGGTTCGCCCAGCCTGGTCCGTCGGGTGAGCCCGCTGCGCCGGACATGAACAGCGCTCAGCGCAATGACACCAATCGCCCTGGTAATCCGCCGTCAGTTGGCAACGCTCCCGTCTTCGACTTCGACGACCAGTCGGACGACATTCCGCAGGAGATCGAACCGAAGATGTATTCGCGCCATGTTGGGCCGCTGCGGCGCGTCTCGTATCCGCACCCGCTGCTGTGTGGTCGCGCCGGTGTGATCCGGGTACTGCCGGACCACCCCCATGAAGGCGAGTGCATCGAACCGTGGGAACTCGACCGTGAGTTCGATCTTGCCGGCTACCACGTCACCGAGTACCCAGCGGCGACCGCCGGCAGCGTTCGGCCGCTTCCTCAAGTCGTCGCCACCTCACGCGTCCTGGCGGGTAACAACGTGAAGACGACGACCGTCGCGCAAAGCTTTGGCGCCATTGGCGCCTATGACGGCAGCCTCGCCGGCGTTGGCCGGGTAGCGGTCGACGCAACTTGGCACCACTTCATCAACATCAACCTCACCGGCCGCGCGAGCTTCGGGTGGCCGCCAGACCCGAAGGACGTCGGCTTTCTGTACTCAACTAGCGGCCAAGCCCACTACGAGGCGATCAAGAACTACTTCAGGAATCTGGCCGTGTGGCTCGCGCCTCCGGCCAGCCAGGCCTGTATGCGACGCTGTGGCATCTGGCTCGTCATCTGGGACCACCGCATTCTCGAGGCGGTGACGCCCGGTCTGCCGCTCAGGCTCGACCGCAGCTCCTTTCTAGATGTGCTGTGGGTCGGATACCACGCTCGCGATGTGCTCGGTCGCTTCGCAGGCCAGTGCCAATCGGTGGAGTGGTTGCTCGACCTCATCCGGCCGATCGTGCCGATCGATCTCCTCGAGCGGCTGCATCCTTGGCCGCCTTTGCCGGATCCCGATCCGTCGCCGTGGCTGGACGAGTCACTGCTGCTTGACCTGGCGATCGGCGGCGCCGTGATCGCGCTGCGTGAGGAGTTCCCGAACCCGAACGGAGTGCGCCGTCGCAAGTCCGAGCGCGAGATCGACGCTGCGATGGAGCGTGGGGCCCGCACCGGCCTAGCACATGGCGTCGAGAGCCTGCAACAGAGCAGCCGGCATGTGGCTGCGCTCGTCGACAGTCTTGGCAACGAACAGAAGGGAAGTCGCAGCAAAGCGACCAAGAGGGACAAGCACACGCAACGCGGCTGACAACGCGCTTCCCCGGCGGCGAGCACGCCGCCGGGGCCGTCGGAAATCGCTTACCCGAGGTGGGACATGGAAGAACGAGGCTCGGTGGCAAGTTGCCCGTCCAGAAGGCTCAGGACCGAGGGATCTTGCGTCGCGCCGCGCGCCGTGCCGTTCTGGGACGCACATCATGTCCTTGACGCCGTGGTGCCGCTAAGACCACTCTACGGCAGGAGGAAACGGGTCCATGAGAGCCACGGTGATCGCGACGACGAGGTCCGGATCTCGCTACGTCATCCTCATGGACGATGACGGGGTCCAGTGGACCCGCGTACCGGCAGCGGCTCGCGCGGACCCGATGGTCGGCTGGCTTCCCAGCCCGCCTGAGATCGTTCAGGGCCGAAGACTCATGCTCGGTATGATTCAGTCGACTCCGGTGACGCGCGTGTCGTTCCTGCCCGGCCCGGAACCCCTCTCAAGGCCAGCGTCGTCAGATTGGGGCGAGCGTGCGGCAGACGAACAGCTGCAGCGCCTGAGGGAGCCCTGGAACATGCGGTCACTCTTCGGTGGCAACCGCCATTGATTCGCCGACGAACTGGTCACGCCGCCAGGCGCTCGAGTTCCGCAAGGGCGGAGCGCCGAATCGCGAGCGACTCGGCGCGGACGACGGCGCTAGCGGCGAACTCGTCCTCGTCCAGGCGAAGAGGGTTGCCGGTTGCCGGAAACCATAAGGCCAGGATCAGATCTGCTGAAACGATGACGCCCGCGTGCACCTGGGCGGGGTGCGCTACATCGCAGTACCAGCCCTTGAGCACGCCGCCGCGGTCGCGCACCTCCTTGATCGAGTACCAGCGGTCGCGCCAATAGTGCTCGGTGAAAACGTCGCCCGGCTCGAAGACGGCGAATCCGAGGTCGCGTGGCCGGTCCTCTATCCACGGCGCCTGCACCACGGTTCCAGGTCGCGATCGAGCGAGGCGCGTGCAGCAGCGAGGTCGGCGTGCACCGCCACAGTTGGACTGTTCGGGAAAGTGTCCATGCCCGGAACCCTCATAGCGCCGCCCGTGACTGAACCCGCTCGATCAGCCTGCTCTGATGCGAACCAACTTGTCAATAGTATTATTTGACTTTGGGATCAATGTCAAAAAAACATTCGATACGGGGCAGCCACAGAGGCCACGCATCGCGGATGACCAGCCGCACGCCGCTTAGGCCACGCGCGTTGAGCGAGCGCAGGAAAGGGCAACCAGCTGCTGCCCTCATCGCCACCGGCGGCGGCGACCTCCACGCCGAGCACGCTGCGCTCGCCGGCGGCGCTGATGCCGATCGCGATGAGGGTCGCCATGCTCACCACCCGGCCAGACTCGCGCACCTTGTGGTAGAGCGCTCGAGCGAGACATGCGGGTACCCCGCCGCGTCGAGCCGGCCGGCTGCGGAAGGCGTCGTCCTCGGCGTCCAGCCCGGCGCAGATGCGGCTGACCTCGCTCTTGGACAGGTTGGCCACACCGAGGGCGCCGACCAGCTCCTCGACGCGGCAGGTGCTGACGCCGCCGACGTAGGCCTCCTGGACCACCGACAACAGCGCGCGCGCTCGGCGCGGCCGCGTGGCTCGAGCAGGCTCGGAACGAAGCTGCCATCGCGCAGCTTGGGGATTTGCAGCTCGATGCTGCCGACGCGCGTGTCCCAGCCTCGCTCGCGGTACCCGTTGCGCTGGCTGAGTCGGCGCTCCGGTGCACGCTCCCCGCGGGCAGCTCCGATCTGCGTGCTGACCTCGGCGTCCATCACCAGCTGGGCCAGCACCGCCACCCCTTCCTTGAGAAAGTCCAGGTCGCCGTCGCTGGCGGCCTTGCGCAGCAGCAGCTCGAGGGCGGTCATCGGCCATCGGGTCGAACCTCTCCTTCGACGTCGGTTGCAAACTCCAACGTCGTGAGGATGACTCGATGGCCATTGCGCGTGCTGGCCGGATCCGCTGTTACACCAACTCTAGGGACACCAACGATCGTCCGCCGCGTGCACGCGTCGGAACGACACAACTAGTGGCGCAAGGGGGCATTCGAGAAGACAACTAGGCGCGGACGACCTCGTCCTCAGGAAACACTAGCCGAGGGTGACATTCAGCGTTTCGATCGGATCAGCGCCCAGCAGGACAGTCTCGAACCTCATATCGAAGTGGTACTCGGGCTCGCGCTCGCATGCGCGTCGGCCGCGCGGCGACCATCGGGGAACTATTGGGTGGAGACGACTTCGCTCTTCTCGCGGTCGAAGACGACGTCGCTGCTCATGGCCGTGACGGTGGCCGATCCAGCGGCAGCCATGTCACCGGTTAGTCGTACGACGTCCACCGATTGATTGCCATCGGCCTCGGGGACACCGGGGGGGCCGGCGTCCTTACGTCCTAGTCGCCGCGACCGCGACCTTCTAGGACGGGTTAGCCGCATACTCATATTCGCCGGCCGGCAGATCGGCGGAGACGTCCAAGTAGGGGCGATCGTCTATGGCGTCGGTTCGCAGCACCGGCCCCAACGCCGCGAGCGCAGTCAGCAGGCGGTGCCGAGGCACCTTTCGGGCGCCGTGTCCGTGCACTCCTGGTCGCGTTGATAGCACGCTGACTAGCGGAGTCCCTCGCGCACGCCACCGATCGACTAACGACCGTGGTGTGCCGTTGCGACTTCCGTGATGACCTACCTTGTAGAGATCGACAGCGTCTAGCCGGCGTCCAAGCGATGACGATGGCTTGGCGTTGAGGGCCCATCCCCAGTTCTCGATCTGAGCGTCACCGCCAAAGAGCAGGGTGTGCCTTCCCACGCTGAAGAGGAGGATTAGGCTGGTGTTGTTCATGGCGTCGTCCAACCAGCGGACGAGCGACAGCATTGCTTCGTTCTCATCTTCTCGTAGTTTGTTCACGATCCACCGCAGCGGACCTGCCTGCGCGGTTATGGGCGAGGCCGACAGGTATCGGCTCGCTTGCTTCCGCGCGATGGCCCAGTACTGGGCGTGATCGGCCGCCTGCCGTTGAACTTCGGACCACTGGTGCGGCTTCGGCGGTCCGATCACATCCACTCGGACGCCGGGCAGGAGCTCGGAGAGGCGAGTCCTCTCCCCTGCCCAGAGGTATTCGCCCCGCCCGTTGGCGAGCTCGTGGAGGGCCGTAACCGCTGCCTCGTTGCGAATCGCGTCCGCAGCAAAGGTCACCAGGTTGCTTCGCCGATGGCGGCCAGTCCGCTTCGCCCGTGCCACAATGCGCGTCGCCCCATCTTCACCGTCTGCGAGGGCCTCGAGTAACGACAGCTCGGCCTTGCCCTCGTTGTCCGTCGCATCGGGATGCTCAGTCCACGATCGAATGACGACCTCGGGGGCGAGCTTGCGCAGGATTGGCGCCGCGCGCCGATCTCCGAACGCTCCGAGATGATCCTTGTGTCGATGACTGATGACCACCGCGTCGAGGTGGCCCTCACAGTCCTCGGCGATTTGCGCGGCGGTCTGAGCGAGGCTTGGGAATCCTCGCCCCAACCGCGTGCTGCCAAAGTCGATCAGGATGTGCCTCTTGTCCCGGCCGCTATCGACCGGGCGAGGGTAGGAGAAGGAAAGGAGGAGACAATCGCCGAAGCCGACCTGATATGCGCGCAGTCGAAGCGCGCTAGGAGCGATCTTCACCATCGCTCGCCCGCCAGTCGCTCGGCGCGGTGGAGTGCTGCAAATCGCTCCGCCTTGGCGTCAAGCGAACTGAATCCCAATCGCTCCTCGCCGGGCGACTCATCCCAAAGGTGTTGCAGGCGACGGGACTGTCGCTGCCAATCCAGGAGAGGCTTGGTCTGATGGAACTTGGGCCGGCCGAACTGGTCGAAGATGATCGATCCGCCACCAAAGATGCGCAGCTGGGTGTTACCGGACATCTCCGCCGGTAGCTCCAGCGCCGACTTCTCATCGACGTCATGACGCTTCTTCGCGGAGAGATCCGCAAGGTCAGCCGCGGTCACATCAAGCGCTTGACGATAGGTAACAACGGTTTCCCGTACCACAAATCCATCCGGGCCTACTCGCGTGGCGGGGCGAATCGATTCGACGGCTGTTGAGTAGTCCAGATCGAGCTGGAGCAGCGCGTCGTTCTCCCAAATGAAGCGGAAGACTTCGTCCGGGTCGGTCTGCAACGCCGAGAAATTGAAGCGCTCGTAGATGGGTCTCCGCGGGAGACGGCTGACTTGGATGATCTCGATCGGTGGGCGCTTGATGCCGTATATGCCAAACGCATCGATCAGGGCGCCACGGTAGTTGTGCTCGTCGTCTGGAACGAGCTGCTGGTCGGAAGTGACCACGGCATCAAGGAAGTCTGCAAACTCAAACTCGAGAGGCGGACAGTAGTCGATAGCCCGAATCGCCATCCGCAACAGGTGCTCCGCAGACTTTGCTCCTTCCTCCGCAGCTCGCTTACGGCTCACCCCGTCCGAACTCAACAGATCCGTCAACCGGCGGGACCACATCAGCAACAACGTTCGCGTTACCGCCGCTACCAAGACCTCGCCGCGAAGGTGTGGGGCAGCAAATTCCCGATCGCTCTGCCACCAGGCCCCCTCCCGTAGCTCAATCGAGTGCCTCAGAGGCAGGCCGCGGCGCCCGTGCACGAGAGGACCAAGTTCTTCGCCCAGCCCGAACAGGACAGACTTCCGTAGGGCTTCCGGACTGGCCTGACGGGCGCTGATGAAGCCGCCGACCTTCGTTTCGCCCAAGGCATGCTCGACCAGCGCGGGCACGGAAAAGACTGACAGCAGGGCCACGATGTCAGCGAAGGCTTCGTGAAACGCGAGTTGATCGGGAAGCCCCGCTTCAGCGAAGCCTGGCCGCAGCCCGGCCAGCAGAGCATGCGAGGTCTCATGGGCGATGATGTCGTGTGACAGGCAGGTGTAGATCGGCGCATCGCCCTCACCGCCGGCGATGTAGCCGAAGAGGAGTGCCTGCTTGCCCTCGTCGTACACGGCGTTGGCGTCCTCGAAAGCATGCGGCACCAGGTAGAGCTGATGATTGCCGAACGCCCACGGGACTCTCCGCCCCAGAGCTGACTCGAATGCGGCCAGCGTACGAGCCGCAACTGCGAGCACGTTCTGCGCGTGGAAATCGCGGTCGCGTAACAGGGTGCGATGGCTCGCCCGTCCGAAGCGGTCGACAAACGTCCCGTCTTGGAGCAGTCGGAAGTCGCGTCTCGCCTGACCCGTCCGGGGATCGTAATTGACTGTGATAAAGCGGTGTGTCTGAAACGGGGGCCGAATGCGGTCGGCTGGTACTTTGACCGTGGCGGTAATTGCGCGTCCCCTTTCGTCGACGACCGTCGGATCTTGCGCAATCACCGTCATGCCGATGTGTCGCGGTGGACCCAGCGCGGAAGCCTCGCTAGTGGGAACGTCATCCCGAGGGGTATCCGGAGGCTTCTCCTCGTCGCCGTTGCCGCTCGAGCCTCCGTTGCCGTGATCAATCACGTCGAGATCGGCAACGGTGTTGTCGAAGTCGACGCGGTCGATCGCCATGCGCTCCGGCTCGCGGTTCATTGGCGCTATCCTTCTATGCCTTCGGGAAATGGGAAGGCTGCAGGCGCGTCCGCGGCGATATCCGACGCATGCGTTCGCAAGGCGGCATCACAGACAGCGTAGCCCCAATTGATCAAGCGATGTTGCAGTCTGTCCGGCGTTTCGCTTAGTCGTGTTGGCACCTCGGCAAGCTCCTGCGTCGCCTCGTACGGCGCCGACAGGAACTCGACCGGCGGGTCGGGCTGATAGTTTCCGATGTCCGACCGGATCCCCCAGTACGCACCGTCGCGCGCGCCGCTGCGATACGCCGCAATCAATTGCCGCTTTCGCAGGCTCCTGACCTGATTGTCGATGACACGCATCACTCGGAGTAGATGGCGGACCCAGTCATTGGGTGGGTCCGGATCCGGGGCAAATCGCCCGCCGCCGTCGCTGACGAGGAGGGTGCGGTAACGTTTGAAAGCAGTCTCCAGCCCTAGGTTGTCGTAGACGCCGCCGTCGCTCAGCTCCACTCGATCCGTATACGGAGGCATCTGCAGGTCATCGCCGCTGCCAGGCGTGAAGTTTTCATCGCGCAAATCCAGTGTCAGCGGAGACAAGAACGGCGGGAACGCCGCCGACGCAGCCACAGCCTCCGCAAGGGGCACTTGGGGCAGCCGCACCTCGCCGACGCGATAGTCGCGCATGTACGGCTGGGAGAATCGCCAGAGGACCCCGGACTCCAGGTTGGTCGCGTTGATGACAAATCGCGGCTTGTCTGCCGGCAGGTCCTGCAACGTCGCTTCTTCGAACGCGACCTCGTCGAGCGCTCGGATGACCCGACTCGCGGCATCGCCAGGCAACAAGAGTCCGCCGGCAATGGCGGGCGCGTCGATCGTCGTCCCAGCCACCTTGCGAACGCGGTCGGCAACCTCGGCCACGAAGTTGGTCGCCACGCCGTCAGTCCACGTCAGGGCATGCCACCGAACGCCCAAGATGCCGGCGACGATCGAGCCTCCTGAGACGCTGGACACTCGTTCCACCCGAGCCAGAACCTTTGTCTCGTTCAGCCGCCAAAGGGCGCCGAGGTGAAACAGCATTGCGCGATAGCCGCCGCCCGACAGGCAGACCGCAATGCCTGCCTCGGGCTCATCGGCGCCATCGGGAATGTCATCGACCGGCCATGCCGCTACGGCCGCGGGAGTCGCGACTCCGTCGCTGCGCTCTTCCCCGCCCATTGATCGTCCTCCAATACCGCCGGCTCACTATACGTCAGGGTGCAAGTAATGCTGAAGTGGCGGATTGGTGTAAGTCACTACTGTCAGCGCGGAACACCGGGTGGCAAATGAACGACGGCCTACGACATTAGCGCGGCACGGGCGGTTGTATGTCACCGCCCAGAGCCGCGGCGGCGCTCATGACGATCGATGCGATGGTCAAGAGCAGTGTCGACGAGAGGACGCGAAGGTAGGCACGACGAGATCGCATAGTGGGTAGCTCCTTTCACTGAAGACCAAAGGGCCACCCGGTGCTCCCTGAAGACAGGGCTGTCTCCCCTCCTGTGTTTCGCCAGATCGGCGCAGGCCGCGACGTGACCATTATTATTCATATACCCGCACACATGACAACACTGAATTGGAGTGCGTGTCGGCTAGGAGGTACACTGCATCGCTATGACTAAAACTCGCAGCCCACGACGCGTGGCCGTTGTCGACAACAGCGCTTTGGCGCGAGCGATCGGTACCCGCATCCGCCAGAAGCGGCTGGAGCGCGGGCTCTCGCAGCGCGCACTCGCCCGCGACCGATTCACGCCCTCGTACATCTCAGCGCTCGAAACCGGAGCCGTGAAGCCGTCCATGGCGGCTCTGTCGTTCCTGGCGGAGCGCCTCGAGTGCAGCATCAACGACTTGCTCGGCGAGCAACCGCGGGCCAATCCGCGCACGGGACTGCGTCTAGAAGCCGACCTGCGTCTGGCCTCGCGCAGTTGGGCCGAAGCCAGCGCCCTATTCTCCGATTTGTTGGAGTCCACCACCGGCGATAACGAGCGCGCCGAGCTCCTGCGCAGTCTGAGTGAAGCCTTGGTGCGCCAGGGAAAGAGTCACGAGGCGATCGCCATAGCCTCGGAGGCGGTCAATCTGTTCGAGCGGCTCCTGCGCACTCCTGACGCTGCCGAGGCGCGCTACTGGCTGGCTGGTGCCCACTACCAGGCCAGTAATTCAG
>JALZJE010000215.1 GCA_030859955.1 Chloroflexota bacterium
GTTGCCCTCGATCCGCATGGACCCAGCCTCCATATCGGCATTGCTGGCGCCGATGGCTCGCAGGAGCTCGCGCAATGTCTCGCCGTAGGCACGTGCCTGCGCCGGCGAGCGGATGTCGGGTTCGGTCACGATCTCCATCAGCGGCACGCCGGCGCGGTTGAAATCAACGACGCTGTAGCCGCGCCCGGCATGCTGCATCCGGGCCGTGTCTTCTTCCAGATGCGCTCGCGTGATGCCGATCGTCACCTCGCAGCCCTCACCGGGCACGTGGACCAGGAGGCTGCCGGCGGCCGACAGCGGCAGTGCGTACTGGCTGATCTGGTAGCCCTTCGGCAGGTCGGGATAGAAGTAATTCTTGCGCTCGAAACGGACCGCCTCGGTCTCGATACGGCAATCGAGCGCGAGCCCGGTCAGCATGACCAGCTCGACGGCACGGCGGTTGATCACCGGCAGCGTGCCCGGCATGCCCATGCAGACCGGACAGACCCGTGAATTGGGCTCGTCGTCCGCTCCGGCGTCGGCCGCGGCGCGGCAGGCGCAGAACATCTTCGATTCGGTACGAAGCTGTGCATGCACCTCGATCCCGATGACCGTTTCGTATCGCGTGCTGACGACCATGCGCGGATTGTACGCAGTGGGCCGAATGGGCCATGGCCCGCGTGGAAATCCCCCCGTAGCCTTCACTCATACACGCGATCTCGCGACGTACAGGGGTGGCCTCATCACCGGATTCTCGGATCTCGTTCCGGCCGCGTTCCGTGACCTTTCGGCTGGCACGCGCACGCTGATCACAGCGGGACTGGCGGTGCTCGTGCTGCTCATGGCCCAGGTGGCCGTCAGCCCCGCAGCGGACAGCACCTTCTGGATCCGCGTGGAGCTCACCTTCGCCGCCGCCCTCGCATCGGCCATCGGATTAGCATCCATCAGGGGCACGACAGGCCGGGTGCGAGCAGTTCGCGGTTGGATCACGGCGGGGATGGGCCTGTGGCTGCTGGGCGAGCTGATCCGCAGCCTCGAATGGGCGGCGGGCGTCGACGCCCTTCCGGCGCTCTCCGACGTTCCGTTCGTCGGGGTGCTGGTGTGCTCGAGCGTGGCGTACTCAGCGGCGCTGCGCGGCCAGTTGCGACCGGGCGAGGTGCTTGCCGTGTACCTGGATGGGGCCATCGTCTTCTTCGCGACCGCCGCGCTGATGGTGACCCTGTTCAGTGACGTCGCCGGGAGCAGCATGGTCGGCACGGTCGACCTGGTGTACGCGATCTTCTTCCTCGCCACCACCGGCGCCACCCTGCTGCTCGACATGGCGGTACGGGCTGAACGCCGGGCTCACGGCGCGTACGTGGTGCTGGTGGGATTGGTACTGCTGGGCGGTGGCTTCCTGATGCGCCTGATGACGGCGCCGACCGGCGGTCCGCACGAAGCCGGTGCGTCGACGCTGCTCGCGCTGGGGGTCGTCGTCGTCGGGCTCGGAACCGCCACCTGGACCGATACCGTGGACGACGCCGCCGGCTACGTCAGGGTCGCCGCCAGGGTTCGCGCCGGCATGCCGCTCGTCGCCGTCGGGCTGACCCCGGTGCTCATCGCCGCCCACTTCCTCCGTGATCTTTCCGGACCGATCGGGGTGGTCAACCTGGTGGCCATCGGCCTGGTGCTCATCAGCGTCGCGGTCCGGCAGAGCGTCATGCTCGGCGACCGCGAAACGGCCGTTCGACGCGAGCAGGAGCTCAGCCGCGAGCTGTCGGGCGCCGAGCGCAAGTACCGATCACTCATCGAGCGTCAGCCCGGCGTGGTCTACGTCGCCGAACCGGGACCCGCCGGCCGGTGGTCGTTCGTGAGCCCCCAGGTGGAATCCATGCTCGGGTACGCGCCAAAGGAATGGCTCGCCGATCCGGAGCTGTGGGCGCGCAGTATCCACCCGGACGACCGCGACGCCGTCCTGGCGAGCGATCTCGTCGCCGCCGATGTCGGAACGGCGAAGCGCTTCGAGTACCGAATGATTCGGCGCGATGGACGGATCGTGTGGGTGCTCGACGATGTGGCGGTCACCGAAACACCCGGTCAGCCTGCCCTCCTCCAGGGACTGCTCGTCGACATCACTCCCGCGAAGGTCGCCGAGGACGCGCTGCGCACCAGCGAGGAGCAGCAGCGGATGATCATCGAGACGGCGAGCTACGCCTTCGTCGCCATCGACAGCCAGGGACGCGTCGTCGAATGGAACCGGCAGGCGGAGGCAACGTTCGGGTGGTCGCGCGTTGAGGCCATGGGGGCCGATGTTGCGCAGTTGATCATCCCGGCTGCCCAGCACGAGGCGCATCACGAGGGCATGCGCAGGTTCGCGGCCACCGGCGACGGCCCCATCCTGTCCCGCCGGATGGAGCTCGAAGCGGTGCACCGCGATGGCCACGCGTTCCCGGTGGAGCTGACCATCTGGCCGGTCAAGATCGGCGAGTCGACGCGGTTCAACGCGCTGATCGATGACATCACCGTCCGCAAGGAGCTCGAGGGCCAGCTGCGTCACCAGGCGCTGCACGACTCGCTGACCGGACTCCCTAACCGGGCTCTGTTCACCGATCGCGTTCAGCATGCTCTCGAGCGGTCCACCCGCGACGTGAACTCGTCGCTGGCGGTGATTTTCCTGGACCTGGACGATTTCAAGAACATCAATGACAGCCTGGGCCACGGAGCTGGAGACGAGCTGCTGGGGGAGGTGGGGGCCCGGCTGGGGCAGACCCTGCGGCCGGCCGACACGGCCGCTCGCCTTGGCGGTGACGAGTTCGCCGTCTTGCTCGAGGACGCCACGACCGAAGCGCCACAGATCGTCGCGGCTCGCCTGCTAGAGGCATTCGAGCAGCCATTCACCCTCCACGGCAAGCAGGTCCACGTGCGCGCCAGCATCGGCATCGCGACCGACACGTCAGGAACCTCGACACCCGAGGACCTGCTGCGCAATGCGGACCTCGCGATGTACATGGCGAAGCAACGCGGCAAGGGCCGATACGAGCTGTATGAGCAGCGAATGCATGAAGCCGCTGTCCGACGTTTGGATCTCAAGGCGGATCTCGAGCGAGCGATCGCCGACGAACGGCTCGAGGTCCACTACCAGCCGATCGTCGAGCTGCACGATGGAACCGTCACGGGGTTCGAGGCGCTCCTTCGCTGGCGCGACCCGCATGGCCAGTTCGTCCCGGTCCCGGAGATCATCTCCCTCGCCGAGGAGACGGGTTTGATCATACCCATCGGCCGATTCGTGCTGCGGGAGGCATGCCGCCAGGCCGTGGAGTGGGCCGATCTCGGCACGACGCCGATGCACGTGGCGGTCAACGTATCGGCCCTCCAGCTGGAACATGGCTCGGTCGTTCGCGATGTGCGAGCCGCCCTGCGTCAGAGCGGGCTCGAGCCTTCCGCACTGGTCATCGAGATCACAGAGAGCTCACTGATCGATGACAGCCTCTCCGCCCGGCGCGAGCTCCGCGCCCTCCGCAAGCTGGGCGTGCGCATGGCCCTCGACGACTTCGGCACCGGATACTCATCCCTCGGCCGCCTGCGGCACCTGCCGTTCGACATCGTGAAGATCGACCGGAGCTTCGTCTCGAGGGTCACCGAGGAGCAGGAGGGTGCCGTGGTCCAGTCGATCCTCGAGATGGCCAGCACCATGGGACTGGAGGTTGTGGCCGAGGGGATAGAGACTCAGGCGCAGCTCCTGGCCCTCCGCGCTCGCGGCTGCCGGTTTGGACAGGGCTTCTACTACTCCCGCGCGGTCCCACCGGAGGCCATCGAATCCGTGCTGGCCGTCGGCCGCCTCCCGATTCCACGCCGTCGCCTCCAGGCGTTGCCGGCGCGCGGCGCGTGACCACACTGGCTCTCGCCTGCTAGGCTGCGCCGCGATGAAAGTCGGTGAGTGGGAGAACCTGGGAAAGGCCCGTGGACTCATCCAGCGCCAACTCGGCGAGCTGGGTGCCGACGAGAGTGCCGCCCATGTGGGCGTCAACCCGGACAACCAACGGATGCGCGTGTTCGTGGCGACCGACGTCGGGTTGCTTGACTACAGTTATGCCCCCGTGGGAGCCGATCCGAACGGCGCATGGATCCTGCGCGGGCAGGTTCACCGCTGGACCGCGGTTCGCGGTCTCCGCCTCCAGACGGACGCACAGCTCGACGAAGCATCGGGGCGCGACCAGGCCGTCTGGCGGCTCGTGGCGGAGGATCCGAAGATCGAGCTCGTGGCCACGACCGATGCTCCCGGCGCGATCGAAGGGCTGCTCGGGTTCGCGCGGGCCTGTCTGGCGCTCGCCCGCTAGGAGCAGCTAGGCCGCCCGTCGTGCGGTCAGGAACAGGGCTCCGAACGGGATGCGAAGGATGCCCCGATGATCTCGAGGCGTGACGGCCAGCATCTCGTCAGTCAAGTCGCGGTGCTGATCCGCGGTGAGGTCGATGGTCGCCGCCCCTCGCGAGCCAATCTGGCGCCAGATCCTGAACGCAGCCTTGTCCCGCAGCACGATCGCCGCAGTCGGATCCGAGTCGACCCTTGCATCGGCCCAGCCGGCATCCGTAGCCGTGGCTGCAAGCTCGTCGGCGCCTGGGTACCGGCCCGCGGTGTCGATGCCGTACCGCTCGTAGATCGCGCCATAGATCGATGTCGGCGTGACCTCGACCGGCCCCGGGACCGATAGGCTGAGTCGGCCGCCGGAACGAGTGACGCGAAGCCACTCGGAGAGCGCGGCCACCCGGTCGGTCGCGAACAGCAGCGAATGTGCTGCGATCAGGAGGTCAAAGCGCTCATCGTCGAAGTCGAGGGCGCTGAAGTCCATCTCCCGAAACCCGACGCCTGTGACCTCCGCCCGGGCGATCTCGAGCATGCCGGGCGCGGCATCGACACCGACGATCACGCGGCCGTCGCCCCGCGCCGCGGCGGCCGCGACCCCGGTACCGGTGCCCAGATCGAGGACGCGCTCGTTCGGTCGCAGGGACGCACGCCTCACGACCTCAGCGGCGATGGGACGAAGCGAGGGAACCATCGTTTCGGCATAGGCAGCGGCCGTATCGCTGAAGCGCTGCGCCGGGGTCTGCGTCACCCGACGGACGTGGAGCGGTGGCGCTGGACGAAGCGCTCGATGCGTTCCATGGCCTCGACGATCTGCTCGTACGCGGTCGCGTAGCAGACGCGGACGTGCCCGGCACCGCTCGGCCCGAACGCCGTTCCCGGCACGACCCCGACCCGCTCCTCTTCCAGCAGCATCTCGGCGAAGGCCGCGTCGCCCAGCCCGGTCGCTTCCGTCACGCGGGGGAAGCAATAGAAAGCGCCCATCGGCTCGAAGCAAGGGAGGCCGATCTCGTTGAACCGATCCGTCATGTAGCGCCGGCGGCGGTCGTACTCCGCACGCATCGCCTGGACATGCGGCTCGCCGCTGCGGAGCGCCTCCATGGCGGCGAACTGGGCGGCGGTCGGCGCGCACATGATCCCGTACTGGTGAACCTTGGCGATGCCCGTCATCAGCTCGGCCGGGGCTGCGACGTAGCCGATCCGCCACCCGGTCATCGCGTAGCTCTTGCTGAAGCCACCCAACAGGACGGTTCGCTCGCGCACACCCGGCAGCGAGCTGAATGCCGTGTGCTCGTGGTCCCCGTAGACGAGGCGATCGTAGATCTCATCGGTGTAGACAAGGAGATCGTGCTGCTCGGCGAGGTTGGCGATCGTCTCCAGCTCGGGCCGGTCGAGCACGGCACCGGTCGGGTTGTTCGGATACCCGAGGAAGATCGCCTTGGTCCTCGGCGTGATGGCAGCCTCGATCATCTGCGCCGTGACGCGGAAGTCGGTCGCAGCCGTGGTGCTGACAGGGACAGCGACGCCGCCGGCGAGCTCGATGCACGGGGCATAGGCCACGAAGCACGGCTCGTGGTAGATCACCTCGTCGCCGGGGTTGATCGTGGCGCGCAGGCTTGCGTCGACGCCTTCGGACGCACCGACCGTGATGACCAGCTCCGTGCGCGGTTCGTACGTGACACCATATCGGTCGCTGAGATTGCTCGCGATGAGCTCTCGCAGCTCAAGCATGCCCCCGTTGGCCGTGTAATGCGTCTCCCCCGCTTCCAGGCTCGCGATGGCGGCCCGGATGATCGGCTCGGGCGTGGTGAAGTCCGGCTCGCCGATGGTGAGGCTGATGACGTCCTTCATCTCAGCGAGCATGTCGAAGAAGCGGCGGATGCCGGAGGGAGGCATCGCGCGGACTCGATCGTTCAGGAAGTCGGCGGTCGGACGGCGAATCGCCGGCACCGATGGCGTGCTCATCGGGCTCAGTCTAGCCGGGGACGGCGGAGCCCACGTGCCTCACGGGTCAGGGTGGGCACGGTCCGGCCCGCCTGGCTGTCAGCCTATTCCGTGGGCGAGTACGTGAGGGGATCACCCACTGCCCGCCGTCAGATTATTCCGTGGGGGCGTGAGTGAGCGGATCGCCGCCCGCCTGACCCTCAGCTATTCATCGGATGCATGGATCCGGGACGTCTGACGGGCTCAGACCGTCAATTCGCCGCAGGCTATGCGCCGGGCGACTATCTGACGGTGTGAAGCGGGACCCCGCCGCCATCCATTCCCTGAGGGCATCAATGGCGGGACCGCTGCGCCAAGCCGGGCCGGCCACGCCCCCAGGTTTTGACCGAGACAGCCCCTCAGCCTGGCCCGATCCACAGACGCTCCCCCGCCTCGACCCGCAATGCCAGCCGGTTCGCGGGCCATGGAAGCGGGCATGTTGCGTACGGGCTGAACACGCACGGCGGGTTATAGGCCCGGTTGAAATCCACCGCGAGCTGACCGTCCGAATCGGGAGCGCTCGTGTAGAGGAACCGGCCCCCGCCATAACTCTCCTGGCCGTTCGTTTCATCGGCGAAGACCAACCACAGTGCTCCGGAGTCGCCGCCGTCGAGCGCCTGAAGCCGATGCGTGACCCCGTCGATCTCGAACGCCACATCGCCGGGTGAGGATTGCGCCTCGTCCGCCCCGAGCACGTCCGGCACCCGCAGGGTGCGACCCGGCGTTGGCTCGAAGCGGCCGTCGACCCGCCATTCCGAACCGACCGGCCAGTGGTCGATGCCGTCGAAGACGCGCCGCGCCGAGGACTCGAGATCCCAGGTGCGAACCGCAAGGCGCCCTCCCCGCTCGATGAGGCACAGTCTGAGAGTACCCAGCTCGAGCATGGTCGCCTCTCCCTGGTGATCGTTCACCAGACGAAGGTCGTCCGCGGGCTGGCCATCATGCAGGAACGCGCCGCTGGCATGTGCGCCCGCGTCGTTGACGGTGATGGTCCCGACGATACCCGGCCCCTTCGGCAGCACCACATCGGCTTCCGAGTCGGTACCGAGCACGTTCGCGCCCGACTTCAACCAGCCCAGTCCGGAGAGTGTCAGCCAGCCGGTGTCGCGCCGCAAGGCCGCATAGCGTCCCGCCCGCCACGCTTCCACGGCGTTGCGATGGGCATCCGGGCCGCTCACCGCGCCGGCAGGAAGATGAGCGTGGGACTGGCCCCGGGACCGATCCGCACGTACGTCGCCGGACCGCCGGTGACCGGGTTCACGTGAACCGAGCGCCCAGCGGCACCGGTGCCATCGAGTGCCACGGCGATCGGTCCTTCGCCGAAGCGGGCGAGGCATGCGGCCGCGTGCCCCTCTGTGATCGGCTCCGCCAGGATCAGTTCGCTGCGACCCAGCGTCATGCGGGAGCAGCGTGCACCGAGAAGCTCGTCATCGCCCACTTCATGCCATACGCCTGGCAACGCCGGGGCCAGATCGGCCTTCGCGCGATCCACGTCGACGGTCGCCAGGACGAGACCACGCGGAGCCTCGGTCCAGTCGTCTATCGCTCGCGGGAACAGACCGTATCGCGCGTCGTCGGCGGACGGGACATTGAGCAGCTGCGTCGGGGCGGAGCGCACGCCCCACCACAGGACGCGTGCCTCCTCGGCCGGCTCGGCGTACAGCCACTGCGGGAACATCGTCGTGCCACCCTCGCGCAGGATCCGGTTCAGGTTTCCCTGGTCCGGCACGGCAATCCGCACGTGGCTGATATCAGGCATTACGCGCGTGCGGTGGGCGGACGCAGGTCAGCGAAGCCGGCGGCGCGCTCGTACGCATCGGCGACACGCAGGACCGTCGTCTCGTCGAAGGCTCGCCCGATGACCTGCAGCCCGACCGGCAGCCCCTCTGAGAGCCCGCACGGGACGCTGATTCCCGGCAGGCCCGCGATATTGACCGGCAGGGTACAGGCATCGTTGAGGTACATGGCCAACGGGTCGTCTACTTTTGCGCCGATCTTGAACGCCACGTTCGGGGAGGTCGGAGCCAGGATGGCATCGACAGTCGAGAGCACCTCGTCGAACTCGGCTTTGATCAGCGTGCGCACCTGCTGCGCCTTCACGTAATAGGCGTCGTAGTAGCCGGCGGACAGGGCGTACGTGCCCAGCATGATCCGACGCTTGACCTCCGGGCCAAAGCCGGCGCCGCGCGTCTGCGCATAGTTGTCCCACAGCTCGTCGGCTGCCGCCGAGACACCGTAACGCACGCCATCGAAGCGAGCGAGATTCGCCGATGCCTCCGCCGGAGCGATGATGTAGTACGTCGCCAGCCCACGGTCGGTGGACGGCAGGCTCACGTCAACGATCTTCGCACCGAGGTCGCGCAACGTGTCGATGGCCGCTCGCACTGCGCTCTCGACGCCGGGTTCCATGCCGGCCACGAAGTACTCGCGCGGGACCCCGAGACGCATGCCCTTCACGTCGCCGCTCAGCACGGCCGCGTAATCGGGGACCGGCGTGTCGACGCTGGTCGCGTCTCGCGGATCGTAACCGGCGAGTGCCCGGAGGACGAGCGCCACGTCAAGCACCGATCGAGCGAACGGGCCGCACTGGTCAAGGCTGGATGCGAACGCGATCATCCCCCAGCGGCTCACGCGCCCGTACGTCGGCTTCATGCCGACCGTGCCGGTCAGGGATGCCGGCTGCCGGATGCTGCCGCCGGTATCGGTCCCGAGCGCGAACACCGCCTGTCCGCCGGCGACGGCGGTCGAAGAGCCACCCGACGAGCCACCGGGCACGGTCGTCTCGTCCCACGGGTTGCGGACGGGGCCGTAGGCGCTGTTCTCGTTGGATGAGCCCATCGCGAACTCGTCGCAATTCGTCTTGCCGAGCAGGATGGCGCCGGCCTCCCTGAGCCGCTCCTGGGCGGACGATGCAAAGGGTGACCGATAGCCTTCCAGGATCCGTGAACCGGCGGTCGTCGGCAGTCCGCCGGCCAGCTCTCGGCCATCGGCGTCCAGCGCGCGGGTCACGAAGATGTCCTTGAGCGCATAGGGAATGCCGAGCAGAGGGCGCGTTTCTCCCTCGCCGCGCTCAAGAGCCGTATCGGCGTCATCGGCGGCGTGGAGCGCCGCATCGGCGGCGACGGCCAGGAAGCTGTTCAGGCGCCCGGCGTCACGGTCAATCCGTGCGAGGCAAGCATCGGTCAGCTCTCTCGAACTGAGCTGGCGATCGCGCAGGAGGTGGCCGAGCTCGGTGATGGTGCGGTCGGCGATGGGCAGGTCGGCGCTCATGCCCTTCGGGCCGGCTGTCCGATGACCATCAGCGCCCTTCCTTGAGCACGGTCGGGACGCGCAGGAAGGGATCGTCGCGAAGCGGAGCGTTAGCGAGGGCGGCGTCGCGGGTCAGGCCGGAACGCGCCTCATCCTCGCGCATCACGTTCTCCAGGTGAATGACCGATGCGGTCGGTCCCACGTGGCTCGTGTCGACGTCGCGCAGCGTCTCGATGGCCTCGAGAATGTTCGAAAGCTGCATCTGCATGCGGTCAACCTCGTCGTCGGTCAGATGGAGACGGGCGAGGTGGGCGACGTGCTCGACGTCGTCGCGGCTGATGGTTGCCATCCACGGATGGTAGCGCCATCTGGCAGCATTGCGCCGATGACGAGCCAGGCGCATCCGATCCCCGGCGGACAGATCGAGACGTTCTCGCTCCCCGGGGGCGATGGCATGCCGCTCGTTGTCCTGGGCGGCGTCGAGACCGGGTTCCGTCCCATCGCCGGGACGGAGCAGGTGCTCAGGAGGCGGTGGGCGGACAGGTCCGAGCGCCGCTCGATCACCATCCTGGGGCGACCCCTGCCGGACGACCCGGCCGACGCCGAGCGCATCATGCACCCGCGGGTCATCGCCGACGGAATCGCCTCAACGCTGCGCGCGCTTGACCTCGGACCCGTCGCCATCGAGGCCGAATCCGGTGGCGGTCGCATCAGCCTGTGGCTGACGGTCGATCATCCCGGCCTGGTCGCGAGGTTGGTGCTCGCCGCAGTATCGTCCGAAACGCCGCCAGATTCGCCGATGGCACGGCGCATGGACCGATGGATCTCCCTTGCCGAAGCCCGCGACTGGGGCACCTTCTTCGCGATGATGGCTCAGCAGATGAAGGCGGCCACCGAGACCGAAGCCGGCGCGTTCGGCGCGGCCGCCCGTCTCACGCCGCGGCCCGCGACCCCGGAGCGGTTCATCGGCGAGCTGAAAGCGACGCTGGATTCGAGCTCGTTCGTGACCGATCGGCTGGGCGACATCGACGTGCCCGCGCTCATCCTGGCGGGGGAACTCGATCAGGTGGTGCCGCTCGCCTCCACGCGTTTGGTGGCCGACGGCATTCGCGGCGCACGGTTGATGGTGGATCCTCACTGCGGGCACACCGTGCGCAGCTCGTTCGCCGCGTATGACGACCTCGTGGAAGCCTTCCTGGACGAGGGCGACACGTGACGACGGCCGCAGAGCCGGCAGGGCGCTGGCGCCAGCTTTGGATTCTCGCGGTGGTCGTGCTCCTGGCGCTGGTCCCATGGTTCAGTGCCGCCGCCGTTGCGCCGTTGATCGCCGCAGAGTGGCAGATCAGCCGCCTCGAGACGGCGCTCCTGACCGTTGCGGTGCAGATCGGCTTCGTGTTCGGCGCGCTCATCATCGCCTTCAGCGGCGCGGCCGACGTCATCCCGGCGCACAGGCTCATCGCCGGCGGCGCCCTGTTGGCCGCGCTCGCCAATGCCGGATTCGGGCTCCTCGCGACTGATCTCGCCACCTCGCTGCCGATGCGTGCGCTGAGCGGGGCCGGGATCGCGGCCGTCTATCCGGTGGCCATGAAGGTGCTGTCCGGCTGGTTTCGTGGCAGCCGTGGTCTCGCCGTCGGCATCCTCATCGGCGCCATCACGCTCGGCTCGGCCGCGCCGCACCTCATCCGGGCCGTTGGTGCCGTGGCCAGCATGGAGTGGCGGTTCGTTGTCCTCGCCGCCACCGTCCCGTGCCTGGCGGCGGTGGTGGTGGCCTGGTGGGGCGTCCGCGAAGGACCGATGACGACCTCCGCCGCCCGCCTCAGCCTGAGAATGGCCCGCGCCGCCCTGGGAGAGCGCAGCGTCCGGCTCGCCAACATCGGCTACCTCGGTCACATGTGGGAGCTATACGCGATGTGGACATGGGTGCCGGCCTTCATCGCCGCCAGCCTCGCCATCTCCGGGGAGGTGGACTCCGAGGGCGCCAGCGGAATCGCGTTCCTGGTCGTGGCCACGGGAGCCATCGGCTGCGTCGGAGCCGGCGCGCTCGCGGATCGCATGGGTCGAACGACGCTGACCGTCGCCGCCATGGCACTCTCCGGCTCGAGCGCCATCGCGGCCGGGTTCCTGTTCGGCAGCCCCACGTTCATCGTGCTGGCGGTGCTCGTCATCTGGGGCATCACCGTGGTCGCCGATTCGGCGCAGTTCTCCACGGCGGTCAGTGAGCTTGCCCCGCCGGGCACCGCCGGGTCTGCCCTCGCGCTTCAGACCGCGGCCGGATTCCTGCTCACGGGCGTGACCATTCTGGGCGTCGGCCTGCTCGACCCAACCGACCGCGACTCATGGACCGTCGCCTTCGGCATCCTGGCGTTGGGCCCGTTGGTCGGCATCGTCGCCATGCTCCGTCTGCGCCGGCGGCCCGACGCCGTTCGCATGGCCGGCGGGCGGCGCTAGCGACTCGCGCCGCATGGACTTCATGCTGTGGCCGCGGAATATACACGTATATACGCGCGGTGTCCGTGGCGCACCTGACGCACCGCGTGATCGCTCAGAGGCACGCGACCTCCGAGGCAATTCCGGCGCGCGACATTAGCCGAGGGTTCGTCGCAGGGTGAGATCGCAGTCAGGCGTCGCGCCCTCGCCCACCGCCACGAACCCGTTGCGGGCGTAGAAGGCGCGACCGCGCGTATTGCGCGAGTGCACATCGACCAGGTAGGCCTCCACGCGCCCGGCCAACCGCCGATGGAGCTCGTCCAGCAGGGCCAACCCGGCGCCGGTTCCGTAGTGGGCGGGGTCCGCATAGATGCGGAACAGCTCGGGTCCGCGTGGACCCGCACCGTACTGCGCGAATGCAATGACGGCGCCATCCCGCTCGGCCACCAGGAAATGGGTGTCATCGCGCGAACTCGCCCGCTCGGCCTGGGCCGATAGCGCATCGGTCCCGTAGTTCGCCCGCAGGAAGTCGTCGATGAACGCTGGCTCGAAGATGTCCCAGTAGGTATCCGTCCAGCTGGCGCGAGCCACCCGCGCGATCGGCACAGCGTCCGCGGCCGTCGCATCCCGCACCGTGGGCGGCATCAGTCGAGAAACTCGATCCGCAGCGGAACGGCTCGGCGCACCGCGTCCGAGACCGGGCAATGCTCGATAGCCCACTGGGCGACCTCCTCGAGCCGAGCGGAATCCGCGCCCGTCATCCGGAAGCCGATCCGCATCGAGAGGGGTCCTCCCGGGACCGAGGCGTCGAGGCCCAGGATGCCGCGATCATCGGACTCGCTGTCCACCTCGACCTCGCAGGTGAACGACTCGATTCCCAGCTGTGACGCGCGCATCACCGCCAGCGAGGTGACGCAGGCCGCGACCGCGGCACGCAGGAACCAGCCGGGGCTGGGTGCCGCCGCCCCGCCGCCGACTGCACCGGGCATGTCGGTCGTGAGCGTCTCGCCGTTCGGTCCGACGACCCGAACCCGCAGGCCATCGTCGACGCGGGCCGTCGCCGGCGAATCCGTGTAACGCGCCTCATCGGGGTGCTGGGTCAGATACGCACTGGCGCCCTCGATGGCGGTGCGGATGGCATCGGTCATTCGTTCGTTCCTCCTTCGAGCAGGCGCCGCAGGCCGTCCTCGTCGAGGACCGTCACCCCCAGCTGCTCAGCCTTCGTCAACTTGCTCCCCGCCTTCTCCCCTGCCACCAGGTAATCGGTCTTTGCCGAGACCGATGACGCCGCATGACCCCCTGCGGCTCGAATCGCCTCCTCCGCCTCCGAGCGGCTGAATTCAGGCAGCGTACCGGTCACCACCAGGGTCTTGCCGCTCAATGGGCCGTGCACGGGTGCCGATGCCCCCACGGCCGAAGCCTCCGCGGTGACGCCGGCCTCCAGGAGCCGATGGAGCGTGTCGCGCGTGTGCTCATCGGCAAAGAAGCGCTCGATCCCCTCCGCCACGACCCGACCGACCCCGTAGACCGCCGTCAGGTCTTCCGCCGATGCGTTCCGTAGCGTGTCGGCGGCTCGCCGCGTCCAGGCGGCATCGGTCTCCTCCTCCCCACGCGGGAGCTCGGTGGCCAGCCATGCGGCCAGGTCGATGGCGGTCTGCCCACCGACGTGGCGAATACCGAGCCCGTTGATGATCCGGCTCATCGGACGCTGGCGGGCCTGCTCGATCGAGGCTGCGAGGTTCTCGGCGCTCTTGCGCCCAAGGCGGTCCAGGCCCTCGAGCATCTCGGCGTCAAGCCGGAAGACGTCGGCCGGTTCACGCACGAGCCCGCGATCCACGAGCTGCACCATGATCTTCTCGCCGAGCCCGTCGATGTCCATACCGGCACGACCGGTGAAATGAAGCAGTCCGCCGATGCGCTGCGCCGGACAGAACGGGTTCGGACAGCGCGTCACGACCTCCCCATCCTCGCGCACCGCCCGAGTCCCGCACGCCGGGCAGTGGGTCGGCATCTCCCAGATGGTCTCGGTCCCGTCGCGCGCGTCGACCACCGCACTCACGATCTCGGGAATGACGTCGCCGGCGCGCTGGAGGACGACCGTGTCGCCGACGCGGAGGTCCTTGCGCCGGATCTCGTCGATGTTATGCAGGGTCGCGTTGCGCACCGTCGTGCCACCGACCAGGACCGGCGTCACGTGCGCGACCGGGGTCAGCGCACCGATACGACCGACGTAGACATCGATCTCTTCAAGCCGAGTCGTCACCTGCTCGGCGGGGAACTTGTAGGCGGTCGCCCAGCGCGGCGCCCGTGCCACGAACCCGAGCTCCTCCTGCTCCGCGAGTGAATCGACCTTGATCACGATGCCGTCGGTCTCGTAGTCGAGCTGCCTGCGGGCCTCCCCCCACTCCTCGGTGTACGCGATCACCGCGTCGATGCCCTCAACCCGCCTGACGTTCGGATTGACCGGAAAGCCCAGCGTTCGCAACAGCTCGAGTGACTCCAAATGCGTGGCCAGGCCATGGGCTCCGACGAGCTGATAGGTCCACAGGTTCATGCGACGGCTGGCGGTGACAGCGGGGTCCTTCTGGCGCACGGTGCCGGCGGCGGTGTTGCGGGCATTGGCGTACAGCGCCTTCCCGTCGCGCTCCAGCTGCTCGTTGAGCGCGGCGAACGCGCCACGAGGCATGAATACCTCCCCGCGCACCTCGAGCCGGCCTCCCGGTGGATCAGCATGCAGACGCAGCGGCACGGAGCGCACGGTGCGCAGGTTCGGCGTGACGTCCTCGCCGGTGGTGCCGTCCCCGCGCGTGGCGCCACGCACGAAGTGACGGTCCTCGTAGCGCAGGCTGATCGCCAGGCCGTCGATCTTCAGCTCGCAGACGTAGGCGATCGGCGGGTCCCCCGGCTCACGCCCCAGGCCGCGCCGGACACGCGCATCGAATTCGCGGAGCTCGTCCGCACCGAAGGCGTTGCCCAGGCTGAGCATCGGGACCTCGTGGCGCACCGACGGAAATCCGCCCTCGACCGGTGCGCCGATGCGCTGCGTCGGTGAGTCGGCGGTCATCAGCTCCGGGTGCGCGGCCTCGAGGTCCACGAGCTCGCGGAACAGCATGTCGTACTCGCGATCCGCCATGGTCGGCGCGTCGAGGACGTGGTAACGATGATTCGCCTCGTCGAGAAGGGCGCGCAACGCCGCGGCACGGGCTTCGGGATCGGTCGCGCTCATCGGTTCGAATTCTACGGTGCTTGTTCCGGTGATTCCTTCATTCGGCAACCTCGTTGGCGCTATCCAGGTCGCGCCGGGATGTTTCCTGCATGCGCCAACGTGCTTGCCGCTACGTGACAGATCAGGCCTGATTCGGCCCCGGCAACCCTCCGGGGAGCGCGCCGAATGGGATACCGCCAATCACATTGGCGCATGGAAGGACGCTATGGCTCGTCCGGCTCGTCCGGCTCGTCGAACCATGCGCGCAGGTGAGCCGTGTGCTCGCGATAGTGCTCCGGCCCGTCATATCCGACCACCCGGGCTGGGGTATGCCCGTTCCCGAGCGGGACCTCGAGCAGATCCGGATCCAGATCCGTGAGGGCGGCGACAAGACCCTCGAATGCGCGCTCCTCGCGCGCGACGGCAGCATCCGGGGTGATCTGATGAGCCTCCTGGAGCAGGCGAGCGTTCATCCCGTCGGTCCGTGACGGATTGTAGGCGAACTCCGCACCGCGACCGCTGGCCGCCAGGCGCAGCGCCTCCGTCGCGTGCTCGGCCCAGAACGCGACGTGGACGATGAGGTCACGAACGCTCCAGTCCTCGACGACACCCGGCACGGTCACCAGCTCGAGATCCACCGCTTCGAGTGCGGACAGGAACGCCTCGCGCTCCGAGGTGAGTTCATCGAGCAGCGCCTCGATCCGATTCACCGATCAACCCGCCTGGAGCGAAGCGCGGCAAGGTGCTCGCGATAATGCGCCGGTCCGTCCTCGTCGATGTCCTCCGCGAGCGTCGTCCCGTCCGGAAGTCGCTCCGCAAGCACCGCGGGGTCGATCTCGATCAGCCGCTCGGCCAGGGCCTGCGCCGATGCGGCCTCTCGCTTGCGAACACTGGCAAGGTCGGTCTGCCGCGCCACGCGCGCGACCGTCTCATTGATCTCGTCCACCGAGCGTTGGCCAATCCCCGCCTCTGCCGCGCGCCCGCTCTCGACCGCGTGAATGAGATCCACCGCGTGTCCGGTCCAGTAGCCGAGATGCGCCACGAGCTCGCGCGCGGTCCAGTTACCGACCAGCCCGGGCGCCTCCAGTGCCGCTGGATCGATCGTATCGAGCGTCGCGAAGAGCTCGGCGCGCGCGATCTGCAGGTCACGGATCAACGCCTGCGACGCGTTCGTCACGCCCGTTCCAATCCGGCGTACGCCGCGATCAGCCGCTTCACGCCCTCGCCCACGAAGGCCACCGTGACCTCTTCGTCGCCCTTCACGATGCGGCTGGTGACGACGATTCCGTCACCGAATCTTCGATGCTTCACCCGATCTCCGGCGCGCCACGCCGGGTCCTCCTCGGCACCAAGGGCATCGCCGGCGCCGGGAGCGGAAAAGGTGCCGCTGCCGAGATCGACCGAGGTTGCACCGGTGTAGCTGGCCGCCGCCACGCGTTCCCGAGCGGCATCCAGATGACGGCCGACCGGCCTCGGCTGCGGCGAAGCCGCCATGTCCGGCAGAGTGACCGGTCGCAGCGGCTCGTTCACGCGCCTGGTCGGGGATCGGTAGCCGCCGGGCAGCCAGCTGCTGTCATCATCGGTCCCGCGCGGCCAGTCGCCGCCCCGTCGGAACGGCGCGGCGGAACGCTCGGCCGCCAGCAGCTCATCGGGAAGCTCCGAGAGAAATCTCGAGGGATCCGACTGCGCTCCAACGCCGTACGTGGACCGATGGTGGGCATGCACCAGGTACAGCCGATCCTTGGCGCGGGTCATGCCCACGTATGCCAGGCGCCGCTCCTCCTCCAGCTCCCGCTCGTCCTCGAGCGCACGCCGATGCGGCAGCAGTCCCTCTTCCATGCCGACCATGAAGACGACCGGGAATTCGAGCCCCTTCGCGGCGTGGAGCGTGATGAGGGTCACCCGGTCCGGCGCCTCCTCGAGCTCGTCCTGGTCGCTGACCAGGGCGACCTCCTCCAGAAAGCGTGCCAGGCCCTCGGGTGCGGCGATCTCATCGAACTCCGCCGCATGGTTGCGAAGCTCGATGACATTGGTCCAACGCTCCTCGCCCTCCTCGGTGCCGTCCTGGATGGACGCCTGCAGACCCGAGCGTTCGAGCGCGGCGTCGAAGATGACTGACGGAGGCTCGGTCGCAACCATGGCCATCAACCCGCCCATGAGCTCGGCGAAGACGCCCAGCTGCGCCCGCGCCCGCGGTGCCAGGTTCGGGTTCTCCCCGGCCGCCCGCACCGCCTCCCACATGCTCACGTCACGCGACTCGGCCCAGGCGCCGAGCTCCTCGACCGTCTTTGCGCCGATCCCGCGAGCCGGCACGTTGATGATCCGCCCCAGCGCGACGCGGTCGCCCGGGTTGCGCGCCAGCCGAACGTAGCCGAGCGCGTCCTTCACCTCGCGTCGCTCGTAGAATCGCGTACCCCCAATCAGCTGGTACGGGATCCCGAAACGCATGAGCGATTCCTCGATCACGCGGCTCTGCGCGTTGATGCGGTACGCGATCGCCACGTCGCCATAGCGGAGCGAGCCATCCTCGTCATCGGCGCGGCTGGTAAGGAGCCGTGACATCGAGCCCCGCCCGGCGCCGCCGACGAGCTTCTCGACCTGCCGGGCGACGAACTCGGCCTCCTCGTACTCGTTGTAGGCGTCGAAGAGCGTGATTCGCGCCCCCCCGTCGCGATCGGTCCACAACTTCTTATCCTTGCGGCCGGTGTTGCGGCTGACCACCGCGTGCGCCGCGTCCAGGATGGTCTGCGTGGAGCGGTAGTTCTGCTCGAGCTTCACGACCTTGGCGTCAGGATTGTCCTTCTCGAAGTCGAGGATGTTGCGCATGTCCGCGCCGCGCCACGAGTAGATGCTCTGGTCGTCGTCGCCGACCACGGCCAGGTTCCTGTGCTTGGCCGACAGGTGGCGGCAGAGCAGGTATTGCGCGCGATTCGTGTCCTGGTATTCGTCGACGTTGATCTGCTGCCAGCGGCCCTGGTATCTCGCCAGCACGTCGGGATGCTGCTCGAACAGGAATACCGTGCGCATCAGGAGATCGTCGAAGTCGACGGCGTCGTCCTCGCCGAGCTGCCGCTGATAGGCCTCGTACGTGCGGGCAGCGGTCTCGTCGTAGTGGTTCGCCGCCTGCCGTTTGGCGGTGGCGACATCCGCCAGCTCGTCCTTGCGCTGACCGATCCAGGCCAGCACCCCATTCGGGTTGAACCGCTTCTCGTCCAGGTCGAGGCGCTTGAGGACGGACTTCACGAGCGCAACCTGGTCGGCGCGATCGTAGATGGTGAAGCTCCGGGTGAGGCCGATGGCGGTGCCGTCGCGCCGCAGGATTCGGGCGCAGATCGAGTGGAACGTGCCGATCGTCGCCTCGCGGGCCGCCTCCTCGCCGATGATTCCGGCGATCCGCTCGCGCATCTCGCCGGCGGCCTTGTTCGTGAAGGTGACCGCCACGATCTGCCACGGCTTGTAGCCCGAGGCGATCAGGAACGCCACGCGATGGGCGAGGACGCGCGTCTTGCCACTGCCCGCTCCCGCCAGGATCAGGAGAGGGCCCGACAGGTGTCCGACCGCCTCCTGCTGCGGCGGATTCAGCCTCGCCAGGATCTCCTGCGGGGCAAGTCGAGGCGCGGGGGTGGTCACGGCGGCGTCGGGCATGCGACCGATTCTAGAGGTCGAACCAGCGCCACGCCGCTCGCCCGTTCTATCGGGCCGTTCGCGGCTGGCACCCTTCGTGCATTTGGACGCTGCATAGCCCGTGGGCCGCGGGATGGCACCCCACCATCATTCGGCCCCGGCTCCCGTCTTTGATGTCCCGGACCCGCTTCGTCCCTGAGCGGGTCTGCGGCTTTCCCGGAGCAGTGGGTTCCCTGGCAGGCAGCAGGAGAGGCGGGTTCCTCTCGGGATCCCGCCCCTCGCGCTTGTCGTCCGCGTCCGACGATGGCCTGCACCGTCGGACGCTTCGCGGCTTCCTAGAAGTCCATCCCGCCGCCGGGAGGCATGCCCATCGGGGCCTTGTCCTTCTCCGGCAGGTCGGTGATGACCGTCTCGGTCGTCAGCAGCAGGCCGGCGATCGATGCCGCGTTCTCGAGCGCGGATCGGGTCACCTTGGCCGGGTCGATGACGCCGGTCGCGAACAGGTCGCCGTACTCGCCCTTCTGAGCGTCATAGCCGCTGCCCGGGGAGAGCTTGCGGACCGCCTCGACGACGACCGAGCCTTCCTGTCCGGCGTTGATCGCGATCTGTCGGAGCGGCTCCTCCAGCGCGCGACGCAGGATGTTGACGCCGATCAGCTCGTCGCCGAGCACCTCGACCTTGTCGAGAGCCGGCAGCGAGTGGATGAGGACCGAGCCGCCACCGGCGACCATGCCCTCCTCGACGCCCGCACGAGCCGCCGAGAGGGCGTCCTCGATGCGATGCTTCTTCTCCTTGAGCTCGACCTCGGTGGCCGCGCCGACCTTCAGGACGGCAACGCCGCCGCTGAGCTTGGCGAGACGCTCCTGAAGCTTCTCTCGATCGAAGTCACTCGTGGTGTCCTCGATCTGGAGCTTGATCTGGCCGATGCGGGCCTTGATCGCGCCCTCGGCACCCTTGCCTTCGACGATGGTGGTGGCATCCTTGGTGGCGGTCACACGACGCGCCTGGCCGAGGTCCTCGAGCTGCACGCTATCCAGCTTGCGGCCGACCTCTTCGCTGATGACGCGCGCACCGGTCAGGGTCGCGATGTCCTCGAGCATGGCCTTGCGCCGATCGCCGAAGCCGGGGGCCTTGACCGCGAGCACGTTGATCGTGCCTCTCAGCTTGTTGACCACCAGGGTCGCGAGCGCCTCACCGTCGACGTCCTCGGCGATGATCAGGAGTGGCTTGCCCGTCGATACCGTCTTCTCGAGCGTCGGAAGGATATCGGCGACGGCGCTGATCTTCTTGTCGGTGACAAGGACGAACGGCGCATCGAGGGTGGCCTCCATCTTGCCGCCGTCGGTCGAGGTGACCATGTAGGCCGAGAGGTAGCCGCGGTCGAGCTGCATCCCCTCGACAAACTCCTTGTCGAGCTTCAGGCCCTGGGACTCCTCGACAGTGACGACGCCGTCCTTGCCGACCTTGTCCATGACGTCGGCGATCATCTGGCCGATCTCGGTGTCGCGGGCGCTGATCGAGGCGATGTGGGCGATGTCCTCGGTCGTCTCGACCGGCTTGGACAGGCGCTTGATCTCCTCGACGATGGCTGCGACGCCCTTCTCGAGCCCGCGCTTCAGGCCCATCGGGCTGGCGCCGGCGGTGACGTTCTTGAGGCCCTCGGTGATGATGGCCTGCGCCAGGACGATGCTCGTGGTGGTGCCGTCGCCGGCCACGTCATTGGTCTTGGTGGCGACTTCCTCGAGCAGCTGAGCACCCATGTTCTCGTATGGGTCCTCGAGCTCGATGTCGCGTGCGATGGTGACACCGTCGTTGGTGATCGTCGGTGCGCCGAATTTCTTGTCGAGGAGAGCGTATCGGCCCTTGGGGCCAAGCGTGACCTTGACGGCGTCGGCCATCTTGTCCACGCCGCGCTTCAGGGAGCGACGCGCCTCTTCCTCGAACAGCAGCTGCTTCGCCACGGTTCTTACAGTTCCTCCTAGTGTGAGTCGCCGCGCGAGGCGCGGCACAAATCGGTCCTTCGGAATCCGCCGTTATGCGATGACGGCCAGGATGTCCTTCTGGGAGAGGATCAGGAGATCCTCTTCGTCGAGCTTGAACTCGGTGCCGGCGTACTTCTGGAAGAGGACCTTGTCGCCCTCGCCGACCTCCATCGCCTCGCGGGTGCCGTCGTCCAGGGTGCGACCGGGGCCGATCGACAGGACCGTGCCCTCCTGTGGTCGCTCCTTGGCCGTGTCCGGCAGAACGATGCCGCTCTTCGTCATCTCCTCGCGTGGCGTGGGCTTGACGACGAGACGATCGCCCAGGGGCTTGAGCTGGGTCGCTGTGCCGCTGACCGTGCTGGTCATATGTGCGTAATGCCTCCTTGCGTGCGCAACCGGTGCAGAATGGTGCGGTTGGTGCCTCTCGCAGGAGCGCCAGAACGGCCTCGTTGACCGTGTGACTGGCACTCAACCGACGAGAGTGCTAATGCGCAAGGTATCACCCACGCAGCGCGAATGTCAAGGTCGCCGACATGACGATGCCCCGGCGAAAGCCGAGGCATCGGGTCAAGGGCAGGGCGCCGCGATCAGACGCGGTACGTGACCATCAGCGCGCTCGGTACGGGCTCCGGATCACCGCCGTCGCCACCATCGGTCCCACCGCCATTTCCGTTGCCGCCGCCCGGCGCAAGCACCAGGAAGTACACGAGCACCGCGATCACGATGATCGCGATGATGATCCCGAGAATGAAACCGGCACCGCTGCTGCCGGCGGGCTCTCCGGCGGTACCGCCGCCCGGAGTGTTGACGTTTACCTGGCCCATACGCTGGGTCCTCCTCCTTCGAGTGTGGTGCGGTGGCATGCACCACCGCCCGGTGCAATGAGCAACCGCCGTGCCAAACCCCTTCCCGCTGTGCGAACGAGTGCTCGCTCACTCACCGACCAGGCGGTCGTAGGCCGCTCGTGCCGCGTCCGCCACGGCCTGCGGCTCCATCGATCGCAACCGAGCGAGCTCAGCGGCGACGCGAAGCGCGGTGACCGGCTCATTGCGCCGATCACGGTCGGGGCCGAGGTATGGGGCGTCGGTCTCCACCACGAACGTTCCGGGCGAGACCGCGGCGGCGGCCGCCCGCGGTCCAGCCGCACTACTGAAGCTGACCGGCAGGGCAAAGCTGATGAGGAAGCCACACGCCGTGAGCGCTCCGGCCATCGCAGCGTCGCCGGAGAACGCATGCAGCACGCCCCTGGCGTCCCCTGACGAGCGACCGCCCCAGCCGACCAGTGCCTCGCTCACCTCCTGGTGTGCCTCGCGGTCATGGACCAGGACGGGCAGATCGCGATCGGCGGCCATCTCGAGCTGAAGGTGGAACGCCGCTCGCTGGACATGCGGGGCCGAGAGATTCCGAAAGTAATCAAGCCCGATCTCCCCCACCGCCGCACAGCGCGGGTCGGCGATCAGCGCCTCGATCGAGTGCCACCCGCTCTCGTCCAAGGCCCCGGCGTAATGAGGGTGCACGCCCACCGCAGCCTGAATGAGCAGCGGATGGCGCTCCGCCAGCGCAAGCGCCGCGGTGGATGATGGCAAATCCCAGCCTGGCACCATGATCCGCTCGATACCCGCCTGTTGAGCGCGCTCGATAACTTCGTCACGATCCGCATCGAATCGCTCGTGCTGGAGATGGCAATGGGAATCGATCAATCCCGGCAGCCGCGCCGGGCCATGGCGTCGGCTCAGACCGTCGCCTCCGCCTCGATGCGCGGGAAGATGGGGGTCGGAACGCCCGTCAGCAGGCCGGTCCCGGGCGCACCCCATGCCAGCAGCTCCTCCAGCCCCGGACCGCCGGCGCCGCGCTCGTCGTAGGGCGGCGGCACGCCGAGCTGCTCCAGGATGGTGCGTGCCCCGAGTGGCGCGACCGGTGCGAGCAGATGGCCAAGGATGCGACAGACCTCCGCCATGACCGCGAGCACCTGGCCGACGCGCTCGACCTCACCCGCCTTGTTTAGACCCCATGGAGCCTGTCCCTCGGCATAGCCGTTCGCGGTCCCCGCGAGATCCATGATGGCGGCCAGCGCCTCGTCAAGGTGGTGTCTCTCCATCGCCGCATGGTAGGTCGCCACGGTCCGTTCGGCCGCGGCACGGACCTCGTCATCGGCAGGCTGCGTGGCGCTGGTCACCGGGGGCAGCGAGCCCTCGCGATAGCGTCGGCTCATGCTCACCGTACGGTTCACGAGATTGCCGAGGTCATTGGCGAGGTCGGCGTTGTAGCGACGCACCAGCCCGTCGTACGTGACATCGGCGTCGCGATCGAACGGGACCTCGCGCAGGACGACGTACCGCACGCCGTCGACGCCAAACGTATCGGCCACGGTATCGGGATCCGAGGTGTTGCCCGCGGTCTTGCTCATCTTTTCGCCGCGGTCGAGCATGAAGCCGTGCGCGAAGACCTGCTTCGGCAGGGGGAGGCCGGCGCTCATGAGCATTGCGGGCCAGTACAGGCAATGGAAGCGCGTAATGTTCTTGCCGATGACGTGAAGGTCGGCCGGCCACCATCGCTCCATGTCGGCCTGATCGCTCGGAAAGCCGGCACCGGTCAGGTAATTGGTGAGTGCGTCGAACCAGACATAGATCCGATGCTCTTCGTCTCCGGGAAACGGGATGCCCCAGGTGGTTCCCGAGCGGCTGATGCTGAAGTCACGCAACCCCTCGCGCAGCCAGCCGAGGACCTCGTTGCGGAAATGCTCGGGTTCGCAGAAGGATGGGTTGCCGGCGTACAGCTCCTCCAGCCGCTCCTGGTAGGCGGAGAGCCGGAAGAAGTAGTTGTGCTCCTCCAGCCATTGCGGATCCAGCGTGGGATGGTCCGGGCAGCGGCCCCTGACGAGCTGCTGATCCGTTTTGAACTCGTTGCAGCCGGTGCAGTACCAACCGGAATACGTGCCCTCGTAGACGTCTCCGGCTGCCTGAGCGCGACGGACCATCTCGGCGGCAGCCTTCGCATGATCCGCGTCCGTGGTGCGGATGAAGCGATCCGCGCTGATCCCGAAGCGCTCGAACGTCGCCTGCCAGGTGGCGGCCCACGGATCGATGAGCTGGTGCGGGTCGATCCCCCGCTCGTGCGCGTCGCGCTCCACATTGGCCGAGTGCTCATCCATGCCGGTCAGGAAGCGCGTGTCGTGCCCGAGCAGGCGGTGATAGCGGGCGATGGCGTCGGCGCCGATGGCCTCGAACATCGAGTGCAGCGCCGGACGCTCGCTGGGGTAGAAGATGGCTGTGGTCAGGTAGAAGCGCTCCCTCATCATGGAACCTTCAATGATTCCGACCCTTCGGCCAATAGAGCTCCTTGCGCACCTGCTCCGGCGCGAAGTCGCGGTCCTTGGCGATCTCTTCCACGGCGCTCACCATGTCGGGGTTACCGCACAGGTAGATCGTCGTGTTCTCGGCGGTCAGGCCATGAGTATCGAGCTGGTCGGCAATGATGGCCTCGACGCGGCCGCTGGCACCGAGCCATTCCGGCGAGCCCTGCGGCCGCGAGACGGTCCCCACGTACCGCAGCGGGAATCCGCCGCCGGTCGCAAGCTCGGTGAGCTGCTCGCGCCAGGCAAGGTCGTAGTCGTAGCTCACCCCGTGGAGAAGCACCACGTCCCTCGCCTCGCCGCGGGCACGCAACGTCTCGATCATGCTGATGAACGGTGCCAGGCCCGTCCCGGACGCCACGAACAGACATGTCCGTCCATCCTCCTGGAGGACGAACTTGCCCTTTGGACCCTTGATGTTGATCGGGTCGCCGACCGTGCGCTCCCAGAGGAGCGGGGTCAGGCCACCGCGCTCGACAAGACGAATGAAGAACTCGTACTCGGAGAGGTCATCGGCGGACGAGGAGATGCTCATGGGCCGCTGGATCAGCTTCTCCGGACCCATGAGACCAAGGGTGGCGTACTGACCGGGAGCGAAGGGGAACGGCTCCTCGAGCGCCTGAACGCCGACGATCGCGAGGCCGGGGGCGACCTCTTCCCAGCGGCTCAGGCGTCCGTTGTAGGGGTACTCCGCCGTCATCCGTCCCTCGCATGCGCGCGCCAGCGTCAAGGTCGGCTGCCGCGGGCGGCAAGTATAGACACGGCGTGCCCTGCAATACTGACCCATGCCCGTCCGCACCATCATGCAGCGAGGCCCGAAGGACAAGCGGGCTGTCGCCTTCAGCATCGACTGGCCAGGGTGGAGCCGTGGCGGGAAAAGTGCCGAGCTGGCCCTGGAGGCGCTCGAGTCCTACCGCGAGCGCTACCGCCCGGTGGCGGCCATGGCGACAATGACAGCCGAATTCGACGCCGCCGGACCTCTCGAGATCGTCGAGGATATGCTCGGGACAGGTTCGACCGACTTCTGGGGGATCTCCTTCTCGCCGTCCACGGCCGAGCACGGGCGGATGACGGAGGCGGAGCTCGAACGCGGCCTATCGCTGTTGCGTGCATGCTGGGCGTTCTTCGACGGCGTCGCGGCGCGGGTCTCCCCGGAGATGCGCAAGGGCCCGCGCGGGGGAGGACGCGACCGCGACCGGATCATCCGCCACACCATCCGCACCGAGAGCGAGGACTTCGCCAAGCAGGTCGGGCTGCGGATACCGGAGGAAGCGGCACTGACGCCGGATGGCCTGCGGCATCATCGGGAGGCCTACGTCGCGGCGATGCGGGCGTACAACGCGGGAGAGGTCTCACCTCGGATGCGCTCGTGGACGCTCCAATTCCTCATTCGGCACTCTGCCTTTCACACCCTCGACCACGCGTGGGAGATGGAGGACAAGGACCTGACCGGCGAGGATGGAGTCTGAACCAGCACCGTTTCGTGACCGCGACATCGGACGTCCAGCCATGCCCACAGCAAACTCATCGCAGAAGGCGATCCCGGCTCTTGCCAAACTGCCTCATGCTGTGTCCATGCCGCTGTACATGGATCGACACGAGCTTGCCGGCGCCACGGCGACCGACGTGGCCGCCGCTCACGTGAACGACCTGGAGGTCCAAGAGCGCTTTGGAGTGCGATACCTCACCTATTGGTTCGACTACGATCGCGGCAGAGCGTTCTGTCTCGCCGACGGTCCCAACCGCCAGGCGGTGGAGGACGTACACCGAAACTCACATGGGATGGTTGCGCCAGACGTGATCGAAGTCGACGGACGGAGCGTCGAGCGCTTTCTCGGCCCTATCACAGACCATACGCCCGGCGAGGCCTACGTCGAAACAGCGTTCCGGGCGATCCTGTTCACGGATATCGAGGGCTCAACCGACCTGACCCAGCGCCTGGGTGATCGTGGCGCCATGGAGCTGCTGCGGACACATGACAGCGTGGTGCGCCATTCCCTGAGCGCGCATGGCGGGACCGAGGTGAAGCACACCGGGGACGGCATCATGGCAACCTTCGTGTCCGTTGCTGGAGCCATCGCCGCCGCGATCGACATGCAGCGCAGCCTGGCCAAGGGCAATGCCTCGGGTGGTGCACCCCTTCGCGTGCGCATCGGTATATCGGCTGGGGAACCGGTCACCGAGAACGACGATCTGTTCGGCGCCGCCGTGCAGCTTGCCTCCCGGCTGTGCCAACGGGCATCCCCCGGCTCCGTGCTCGTTTCGAGCGGAGTCCGCGATCTCGCCCTCGGCAAAGGATTCTCGTTCGATAAGGGCGGTACCCTGCGCGTGAAGGGTTTCCCTGAGTCCATCCGGGTCTTCGCGGTGAGCTGGTAGCTGCGCCTGGCGCTGTTCCGCTACGCGAATTCGCCCCGACGACTCGCCAACGAAAACGCATTAGCGCTACGCCCCGTCGAGAGCGACCCGAGCGCGCGCGAGTCAGGACGCTCGGTCCTACACTCGAGATATGACCCTGTTGCGGATGGATAACGTCCTCCTGGTTGTCGATGATCTGAAGGCTGCGATCGCGTTCTTTGCCGCACTCGGTCTGGAGCTCGAAGGCGAGACGACCGTCGAAGGACCATCGGTCGACCGGCTCGTCGGGCTCGACGGCTTCAGAAGCGACATCGCCATGATGCGGACCCCGGACGGCCACGGGCGGCTGGAGCTGAGCAAGTTCCACACGCCACCGGCGGTCAGGGCCGAGCCAGAGGACGCGCCGGTGAACGCGCTGGGTATCCGTCGCATCATGTTCGCTGTCGACGACATCGACGCCGTACTCTCCCGCCTGCGTACCCACGGCGCGGAGCTCGTTGGCGAGGTGGTGCAGTACGAGGACAGTTATCGGCTCTGTTACGTTCGCGGACCGGAGGGCATCATGGTCGCACTGGCCGAGGCGGTCGGGTGACCATCGAAGGGCGTCGCGACGCGACCTGATGGCGGATCCCCACCATGGCTAAGCGGAACTACCTGGTGGAGGGCTTATCGGGTACCGGCAAGTCCTCGGTCTACGAGGAGCTGGTCCGACGCGGCTACCCGGCGATCTCGACCGACCGTGCCTGGTCCTACAGTGCCGATCCCGACCCGGGCCTTCCAGGTGGGCCCTCTGCTCACGGCGCCTGGATGTGGGACCGGCAAATTGCCCTCAGCGAACTCGAATGTCCGGAACCAGACGTGTTGTTTGTCTGCGGAAGCAGCCGGAATAGCGGCCAGTTCCTGCGCTATTTCGACATGGTCTTCAACCTGCGCATCGACGATGACACGATGCGTCGCCGCCTCGAAGGACGCACCGAGGACGACTGGCCGCTTGGCCTGGAGAACGTCGAACTCATGCTTGAGCTGAATCGGAGCGACGAGGGCCCGGCCGGTTCGATAGAAGTGGACGCCACCCGGCCTCTCACCGAGGTGGTTGACGAATTGCTCCGCCTGGCGGGAATACCAATGCCTGGGTGACGGCCTGCCGCGTGGGTGGCGTGTCCTGCACCCTCAGGTCTCAAGCGGACTCGGCTGCGCGCTTCATGCCCTGCGCCTCGATGGTCATGTAGCGGTTGGTCAGGCCCTTAGTAAACAGGGCGACGACCGGGACCAGCAGGCCTCGCATGTCCAGCGTCAGGGTCAGGTGGGAGCGGCCTTCCTCAAGCGCCTCGACACGATGACCCGCGACAATGGCGACGCCGCCGGACTCCTGGCGATACTCGAAGTAGGACGGCGCATCCCATACCGTGACCTCCCAAATGCCCTCTGGCAGCTTGGGTTGCTTGAGGCGCACGCGGCTGCCTTCGCACACAGGAGCAAGGGTGAGCAGCTCGACGACGTCCACCGTCTCGATCCGCTGCGGCCACGCTTCGACGTCGCTGAGCACCTCCGACACGCGCTGCTGCCGGGCGTTGACGTCGATGGATTGCTCGAAGTGCATGGCGGCCGGTGGCTAAACCTCGACGGGAACCGGATACACCTCCGTGGTGGGATGGCCGGCTCGCTCGTGAATCTTCTGGACGGCTTCAGCGCTCGGCGCCTCAGAGACGCACCAGACCATCCCCGACTCCGGGTCGCCCCAGGCCCGCTGGAAGTCCACGCCTTCATCATCCTGGATGTCCAGATCGGCCTGGTGCGCTTCCTTCAGCGCTTCGGGGGTGATGCCATGCATCCCGTGGTGAACGTCCATGAACTTCGGCAAAAGGAGCCTCCTCGAAGTGATTGCGGGAGCCATAACGGCAGCGAAGGCGTTGTACCGTACTCGAGGGTGCCATGGCAACAGCCGAGTTCCGGGTCCGCCGATCAGCTTGGTCCGAACATCGTCGCGATCGACGCCCACCGGCGTAACGATCTGCTCGGGCTCCTCGCCCTTCGCCCGCGCCTGGTCGGCCGCCTTCAGGTCGCGTTCGAAGAGGCCCAGGGTCGCCGCGGCGAGGTGGGTGGTCGGGCAATGGGCCGGGGGACAACCCGATCGCCCGACCGGATCACATGGCGATGACGGCCTCGAGAGCCCCCTCGACCGACGTTGAGCGACCGTCGCCTATTGGCCGCTTACGTTCTGAGCCTTTTCCATCAGCCGAACGCTACTCACAGCCCCACCGATGTGGCGCCGTAGACGGCTTGCTCGCGCCAGGCACTCGCAATATCCTCCCCGCTCGACGCTCAATCCGTCTGGATCGTGGGCAGCGTCGGGCTCGTGCGACGACGCTATAGCGGTCGTACTCGGCCGGCATCCGTTGTGACTACTGATCGGGCTACGGAACGCACGCTCAGTAGCCGTCGAGGGGCGAGCCGAAACGAAGGCCCGCCAACGGTCCTCGTCGAACAGAACCCCGTATCGATCGGTCCAGGCGCACGGGAGTCGGTTGCCGGCCTTGTCAAGGCGCCGCGCAATCCATCCGGGAGCGCCGGCTCGCAGCCAGAGGAGCGGCGCGATATCGTCGCGTTCCGAGCCATGGCCAGGTCAGCCTTCGTGGCGTTTAGCCACTCCGTCATCGCCATCGGCGGCGACCAGGGCCGCATGGTCGACCTGCTCGAGGCCGATCAGCTCGCGCTCTGATGCCGACCCGGCTGACCTCGTGCGCCATGCCGCGGAGCGATTGCCAAATACTTGATCAACCGGACGAGACAGGGCTAGCCCTACAAACAGATCCCTGGAGATTGGTCGGGGTCCGCAGGGATGAGCGGCCACTCCGAGCCGTCCGGCCCGATGACGATGGGCCCATTCGGGGCCCGGCTTCAGCTGAACGACCGTGGTGTTAAAGCCCCACCCGGCAGGAGGGTTCCCCTGATCCCCGACGACGAATCGCCAGAGCACTCCCTCATGCTCAATGCGCACGGAGCCGAGGCCACAGTGCGTGAGGATCTCGATCGAGCCCGAGGGCAATGGAGTTGGGTCGGGTGTCGCTGATGGCTCCGCACCGACTCGGCCGCCATCAGCCGGATGCACGGTGATCTCGACGAAGCCTGGCTCGGTATCGACGCTCATGCAAACGTCCTCAGCTAAGTTGATCAACGAAGATCGCGCAGACGAGCCGCCCATGCAGGTCGCCCTGGTCGAACTTGTCGCGGGTGATGTAGATGTCAGCCAGATCGTCGCTCATCGGGTCCCCCACCCTCTGCTGAACGTTTAACGCGGACGTCGTCGACCGGCCAGCGTAAGAAAGCGCCGTCCCATCCGGGAAGCACGATTCAGGAGCCTCTTGCCCCCCGAGCGTCCCGCAACCGGTCAGCACGGCGATTACGAGAACGATGGCGAAGCCGTTGCGCACCCGAGAAAGATGACCCTAGACCCACGGTTTGGCAACGGTGGTGCTCCGATGTGGAACGTGAGGGTTGTGCGGCAACTTCAGCTTCGGCCTCGCAGCAGGAACGCTGGCGCTCTTCGTGATGCCCTCGGACAGGAACCGGCAGCCGGACAAGAAACGATTTAGGGCTGCGTCGCGTGCCGCGAGCTAGTTTACAAGCGGGCCACCCGGTGCCCGGAGTGCACCACGCAACTCGCAACCAAGACGGCCGAGCAGCCCTTAGAGTCGCCTATGTTCTGCAAGGACGAGGGAGCGGCGGAGCACCCTACAGTTGCCGCTCCGGAGATTCATTAGCTAGCGGCCACAGCCTTCGGTCTCCACATGCGTCGGAGCGAGTCGGAGTCCACGGGATAAACACGACAGCGGCTTTGAGTCGGTGGTCGGGCGATGGGCCGGGGGACATCCGATCGCCCGACCGGATCACATGGCGATGACGGCCTCGAGAGCGTCATCGGCGACACCGTTCGTGGCGATGGTCGCGTTGACCTGACCGCCATTTGGGTCAGCCGCGGCCGACTCTGCCTCCTTGGCGTACTCCTTCTTCGAGCGACCCGACAGCATCTCGAGAGAGGCGACCACGACCTCGGTCTTCCAGTGCCGCTTGCCGGCGTCATCGTCCCACTGGCGCGTCTGGAGACGGCCTTCGACGTCGACGAGCTGCCCCTTCGACAGGAACTGACCGCAGATCTCCGCGAGACGATCCCAGGCCACGCAGGGGTGGTACTCAGTCCGCTCGCCGTTGCCCCCGCGGTACTCATTTGTCGCGATCGAAAACGTCGCGACGTGCTTGCCCGATGGCAGCGACCGAAGCTCCGGGTCACGTGTCAGTCGGCCGACGAGCATTACCTTGTTCATCCAATGGCTCCTTCCATCCACAGCGTACCGGGGGCGAGTGCGGCCGCTTGCCGGCAAGCCTACCCACCGCCGATTACGTACCCATTACCATCGGCTTATCGGCACCGTGGGCTACCGTCGCGAGCCGGGGCGACGTCGCGGATAGAGGTGATCGATGCCGGGCGTGCGGAGCGAGACCTTGGCCACCGGGGGCTGCTGGCGCTTGAACTCCATCCGCGCCACGCGTGTCGCGACCCACTCCACAAGGTCGCGCTCCAGGCCGGCGGCCACGCAACGATCGACGGTCCAGCGCCGGTCGATCAGCGCGAACAGGGTACGGTCCAGCAGGTCGTATGAGCGGCCGAGCTCGCCCTCGTCGGTCTGGCCCGGCCACAGGTCGGCGGATGGCGGCTTGTCGAGGATCTCGCGCGGCACGCCCAGTTGAGCGGCGACGCTGCGGAGCTGGGTCTTGTAGAGGTCCCCGATCGGCGCGAAGGCGGCCGCCATGTCACCGTGCAGGGTGCCGTAGCCGAGAAGCGCCTCCGTCTTGTTGCTCGTCCCGGCGACCAGCCCATCGAACGCCACCGAACGGTCATAGACGACGATCATGCGCTGGCGCGCCATCACATTCCCGCGCCGCACGTTCAGCCCGTCACCTGAAGCCTGTTGCCCGGGTTCCGTGATCAGCGACAGCATCGGCTCGACCATCGGCGTGATGTCCACCCGCTCCGTCCGACAGCCGAGTGCGTCGACCACGAGCATGGCGTCGGTCTCCGAAGCCTCCGAAGAGGTCCGGAACGGCATGCGGACCGCCAGGAGGTTGTCAGGAGCAACGGCCCGCGCGCAGAGGAACGCGACGGTGGCGGAGTCCACGCCCCCCGATAGGCCGAGCACGATGCGCTCGAAGCCGGTCTGCTCCATCTGGGCGCGGATGAAGGCGACGATCACATCGACCGTCTGCGCCGGCTCGATGGCTGGGAGCGGCGCATCGTTCACGTCAGGCGACAAGAGGCTCATGCCTCCTCCGACGGCGGCAACAGACCAGCGCGCTCGGCGATGATGCGGTCGAGCTCGCGTCGCGTGAGCTCCAGGCGCTCATCGGCCAACAGGGGCATGCCGTAACGCTGCATCCGCAGGTCGTCGTCCTCGATCGTGCCAACCACGAGGGCTTCATCCCACAAGGGAGCCTCAACCACCACCGATCCGTCGGCGGCAAGGATGCGAGAGCCGCCCCAGAAGGTCAGCCCCTCCTCGTTCCCGACGCGGTTGCAAAAGGCGATCGGCACCGTGCCAAGCAGTGCATAGGTGTCCTGCATCTTATGCCAGCCGGCGATGGCGGCCAGGCCGGCCGCGCTGCCCGGGGCGCGCGACGGCCCAGCGGCAAGGTTGACGAGCAGCGACGCGCCATCGAGCGCCTGGATCATCGGCAGGCTGGCGTGCCAGAAGTCTTCGCAGACCGAGAGGCCGATGCGCCCGATGGGCGGACCGACCAGATGTGTCCGGATCCGCTCTCCGGGCCGGGTGAAGCGGCCCTCGTCGAACAGGCCGTAGGTGGGCAGGTAGACCTTCCGATGGAGGCCGACCAGCTCACCGCCGCGAAGCAGCGCGGCGGTGTTGGCATAGCGGTGATCATCGGTCTCTTCGACGAAACCGACCGCGATCATCATGTCGGGCGTCTCGCGGCCAAGTTCGAGAAGGCGAGGATCGGTGGCACGCATGGCGACCTCCGGCACGAGGTCCTGGAGCAGGTAGCCCGTCAGGGCCAGCTCGGGGAAGACGACCAGGTCGGCGCCCTCAGCGGCGGCCGCACGCAGCCGATCGGCGACCAGCTCGAAATTCGCATCCACCTCTCCGAGCCTCGGAGAGATCTGGGCCAATGCGATGCGATATTCCACGGAGCGAAGCGTAGCCGATCAATGCTGTATGGCGTCCCCGGTGATGATGTGCTCGGGCTCGGGCGGAGGTCCGATGTCCGGCGGCGTCACGACCTCCTCGGCATCCGTGTCGCGCGCATGTGAATGGGACGCAGCCGCGGCCACCAGCTCATCGCGCCGGTCCTGGCCAGCCAGCTCCTCGGCGAAGTGGCAGGCGACGCCATGTCCCGGGTTCATCTGCCGCAACTCCGGTGTCTCGGCGACGCAGCGTTCCGGGTCACCGAGCTCGCGGCGAAGCCAGCAGCGCGTGTGAAATCGACAGCCGGACGGTGGATTGGCGGGCGAGGGCACGTCACCGCGCAGGATCATCCGCTTTCGGCGCGCCTCGACCCTGGGGTCGGGAATCGGCACCGCGCTGACCAGCGCGACGGTGTATGGGTGCAGAGGCCGATCGTACAGCTCACGAGACGGGGACAGCTCCACCACCTCGCCCAGGTACATGACCGCGATGCGGTCGCTGATGTGGCGCACCACCGACAGGTCGTGGGCGATGAACAGGTAGGTGAGCTCGAACTCGCGCTGGAGATCGGCGAGCAGGTTGATGATCTGGGCCTGGATGGAGACGTCGAGTGCGGAGACGGCCTCATCGGCGGCAATGAACTCGGGCTGCACCGCCAGTGCCCGTGCGATCCCGGCGCGCTGGCGCTGGCCACCGCTGAACTCGTGCGGGTACCGATTGATGGCGTTCCGCGGCAAACCGACGATCTCCACGAGCTGCTGAGCGCGCTTGGCGGCCTGCGCGCCACTCGCGATCTGGTGCACGCGAAGTGGCTCGGCCAGCATCGAGCCGATGGTCATGCGCGGGTTCAGCGACGCGTAGGGATCCTGGAAGATCATCTGCATCCGGCGTCGCATGCGGCGCAGGGAATCGCCCTTGAGGGTGGTCACGTCCACGCCGTCAAACATGATCCGACCTTCGGTTGCGTCGACGAGGCGGATGACCGCGCGCGCGAAGGTGGACTTTCCGCAGCCAGACTCTCCCACGAGCCCGAGTGTCTCCCCGCGCCGCACGTCGAGCGAAACCCCGTCGACCGCGCGGACGGCACCGACCTTGCGTTCGAGGATCAGGCCCTGGGTGATCGGGAAGTGGACGCGCAGGCCGTCCGTCCGGAGGAGCGGCTGGTCGTCCGCCGCCACCGGCGCGCTCGCGAGCGTTGCGGAAGCCGTCATGAGGCCAGCTCCGCCTCGAAACCGGATGGAACCAGGCGCTCCCCTTCCGCCGGGTACCAGCAGGCAACCTCGTGGCCGTCCGCGGCCTGCGGGGCCTGCGCGAGCGGCGGCATCTCTACCCGGCAGCGCTCCTGCGCGTTGAAGCACCGGGGTGCAAAGGGGCAGCCGGCGATGTCACGGGAGAGGTCCGGCGGCTGACCCTGGATCGGCACGAGGGCCGCCCTCCCCGCGGCGTCGAGACGCGGGATCGATTGCAGCAAGCCCACGGTGTACGGATGCCGCGGCCGCCCATAGAGCTCAACGGTTTCGGCGCGCTCCACGATGTGACCGGCATACATCACGTTGATGTTGCGGGCCATCCCCGCGACCACGCCCAGATCGTGGGTGATCAGGATGAGAGCCGTGTCGAACTCGCGGACCGCGGTGCGCATGAGATCGAGGATCTGGGCCTGGATCGTAACGTCGAGAGCCGTGGTCGGCTCATCGGCGATGAGGAGCTGGGGATCGCAGGCCAGCGCAATGGCGATCATGACCCGCTGCCGCATGCCACCGCTGAACTGGTGCGGGTAATCGTTCAGGCGCCGGCTGGCGGCCGGGATGCCGACCATCTCCAGCAGCTCGACGGCGCGGGTGATGGCGCCGCGGCGCTTGAAGTCTCGGTGCGCCTCCAGCACCTCCGTCAGCTGGCGCTCGACCGTGAGCACCGGATTGAGCGAGGTCATCGGATCCTGGAAGATCATTGCCATCCGGTCGCCGCGAATCGCGCGCACTGCTTCCTCGGAGAGGGTCAGGATCTCCTCGCCGTCGAACATGATCTGGCCCGAGGTGATGCGTGCGGCGGGCTTCGGCAGGAGGCGCATCAGCGCCAGCGAGCTGACGCTCTTTCCGCAGCCCGACTCACCCACCACGCCGAGCGTCTCGCCCCGATCTAGGTCATAGCTGATGCCATTGACGGCGTGGACGGTTCGGTCTCCCGAGCCGAACGTGACGGCCAGGTCGCGAACACTGAGAAGAGGCTGGCCGGGAACGGCGTTCGATGGTGGGATCATCGGCGCAGCTTCGGATCGAGCGCTTCCCGCATCCCGTCGCCCAGCAGGTTGAAGCCGAGCACCGAGAGGACGATGGCGATGCCGGGGAAGAACGCGAGGTAAACAGCGTTGTTGAGATATCGGTACGTGTCCGACAGCATCATTCCCCACTCGGGAGTTCCCGGGTCGGGCGGACCGAGGCCAAGGAAGCCGAGGGCGGCAGCATCCACCACCGCGGTGGCCAGAGCAAGGGTGCCCTGCACGATGAGCGGGCTGATCGCGTTCGGCAGCATGTGGCGCACGAGCAGCGTCGGCCCGGCTACGCCAACCGACCTGGCCGCAACCACGTAGTCGGCCTCGCGGAGGCTCAAGAGGCTGGCGCGCAGGAGCCGCGCAAAGATCGGCAC
>JALZJE010000231.1 GCA_030859955.1 Chloroflexota bacterium
CGCGAGGTGCTCGAGGAGCTGGGCTACACCGCATGGCCGAAGACATCCGGCTCTCGCGGCATTCACGTCTACGTCCGGATCTCGCCCGAATGGGCGTTCGGCGACGTTCGGCGTGCCGCCCTGGCATTGGCGCGTGAGGTGGAGCGCCGCGCACCGTCCATCGCCACCAGCAAGTGGTGGAAGGAGGAGCGACACGGCGTCTTCCTCGATTACAACCAGAACGCGAAGGATCGGACCGTGACATCGGTCTACTCCGTTCGTCCGCGCCCGGATGCGACGGTCAGCGCGCCGCTGACCTGGGACGAGGTGCCCTCGGCCGAGCTGGGCGATTTCACGCTGCGTTCCGTGCCCGCGCGGTTTGCCGCGCTGGGTGACGTCGGCGCCGGGATCGATGCCACGGCCTTCTCGCTCGTTCCGCTCCTCGAGCTGGTGGAGCGCCACGAGGCGGAGGGCCTGGGCGACGCACCGTGGCCGCCGCACTACGCGAAGCAGGCCGGCGAGCCTCCGCGCGTCCAGCCCTCGAAACGGCGATCCGCCGCGCCCGGCGAACCGTCCGATCCCTCCGCGCCACGAGGTCGGGCCGGGTCGGTGGCGCCGGCGCTTCCCTCGGCGCCCGCCCGCAATGCCGATGGAACCATCCCGCCCACCGGCCGGCGGCGGTCCTCGCAGCCCCTGCTGGTGATCTCGCAGGCTGCCGACAAGGCCGATGCCCTCGCCGGCCTCGACCGCTGGCGCGCACGCCACCCCGAAGCTGCCGCATCCGTCCGCGACCCGGAGGACGTGCTCGTGGATGGCATGCGCGGCCGCTACAAGCTGTGGTGGCGGATCCGCGTCAATCTGCGCAACGTCCCCGTTGAGCTGCGTCCGGCGGCCGAGCCACCGGATCCGGACTACGACCCCTGGTCGGAGTAGGAGCCACGGTTTTGCCCGTCCAGTCGGTCCATTCACCTGGCGCATGAGTGGCGGCGGGAACGCCGGCCGGCCAGTCAGATATGCACCTGATGAGTACTCATCGGCTCAATAAAGGGCTCAGCGCGTCATGCCCGCTCCTGGTATTCAGCAGGTAACTACCTGACGGGCCAAGGCTTCATCGGGCCGCCAGTGAGCCAGCACACGAATAAGCCGACGGTAAGGTCCGGGTAATCGGTCTCCAGCAACCATGGGCGGGTGGAACGCCGCACAATCGTCCGTACCCTTCGAACACTTCGCCGACGCAGGCGTTGGTCGCAGAGGAGGCTGGGTCACGAGCTCGGGATCTCGCAGGCTCAGATCAGCCGCCGCGAACGCCACGCCCTCGAGCAATGCACCATTGCCGATGTAGAGAAGTGGTCGACGGCCCTCGGCGCCCATCTCGCTCTTGACCTCCGCGTGGATGGTGAACGCCCGCTCGCCGATGCCCGACATGCCGAACTGCAGAATTGGCTGGTGAGCGTCCTGCGCCGCGCCGGCTGGTTGGTCGATGCCGAGGTCAGCTTCAACTACTACGGTGATCGTGGGCGGATCGACATCCTCGCCTTTCATCCGGTCGCACGCCGTCTGTTGGTCGTCGAAATCAAGACCCAGTTCACTGACGTGCAGGACCTGCTCGGACGGCTCGATGTCAAGCGTCGCGTCGCTCCGAACCTGGCAGCGCAACGGCGGTGGCCAGCCGCGACGACCGTGCCCGCCTTCGTGTTCACCGAGAGCAGCACTGTGCGCCGGCGAATCGCGTCGCATGAAGCGCTGTTTGCCCACTACTCCCTGCGCGGCCGGTCGGCAATGGCTTGGCTACGCCATCCGGACACCGCATTGCCGAGCGGCGTCCTGATGGTCGTGACGCCACGGTGAGCGACAGTGCAACCCGGTCCCGCCCGTCAAAGGATTCATTGGGTGGATGAGCGGCGGCGCGCAAGTGCCATTGCCCCGTCAGATATGCATCGCGTGAGTCGCATCAGCGGGCTTGGCTGGCTGGTGCCGTCAACGTGCGGCGGATCAGTCCCCAGGCGAATACCTGACGGTACGACGGCGCATCTTCCCATCAACCACGCCAGGGACGAATCAGGTGGCGGGAACGGCAACGGACCGATGCCTCGACTCCGCCACCGGGCAACATTGGGAGCCTAACGACCGCGGTCAGCGGCGGCCCTCGAGCCGTTCCTCGAGACGCACACGGACCACGGGCCACTCGCGCGCGAGGATCGAGTACTAGACGCTGTCGCGGATGACGCCGTCGGGCATGCGCATCTGGCGGCGCAGCGTTCCCTCGCGGATGCCGCCGTTGCGCTCGAGGTTTCGAGGGAAGCCCCGAGATGTGTGGAAGCGACCGACGCCCAACTTATCGAAGGCGGTAGCGCAGCTGGAGCAGCCTGGTCTCGGTATTCAGGGCCGTCCCCCAGCGTGAGGGCGCGAGCCAGGTCCAGCCGACCGGCCTCAGCCTCCGTCGGTGACCGCGGCCTCCACCCAGCCGGGGATCTCGCGGCGCAGGGTAGCGAGGGGCAGCGTCCCATGTGCCAGCACCTGGTCGTGGAAGGCGCGGAGATCGAACCGATCCCCCATCGCCTCCGTGACCTCGGCGCGTGCGCGCTCGATCTCGCGCTGGCCGAGCTTGTAAGAGAGGGCCTGTCCGGGCCAGATCGTGTAGCGATCGACCTCGATCGCCGCGTCGACTGGAGGCAGCGAGCCCCGCTGGTGCATGAACTCGATCGCCTGCTCGCGGGTCCAGTTCATGGCGTGGAGCCCGGAGTCGACGACCAGGCGAGCCGCTCGAAACGATTGCGCATCGAGCATCCCGAGCCGCTCCTCGTCGGAGGCGTACAGGCCCATCTCATCGGCGAGTCGCTCGCAGTACAGTCCCCAACCCTCGACGTAGGCGACGCCGGCCATCCGTGCGCCGAGCGTGCGAAAAGCGGGCAGGCCGTCGAGCTCCATCTCGATGGCGATCTGGAAGTGGTGACCGGGCGTGGCCTCGTGGAAGGTGATCGCCGCGATCTTGTGGAGCTGACGCTCCATCGGCTGAAAGGTATTGATGTAGTACTGGCCCTGGCGAGAGCCGTCGACGGACGGCGGCATGTAGAACGCGGGCGGCGACTCGACCTCGCGATACGCCTCGACCGCCTTGACGTAGCAGTTCGCCGAGGGCAGGCGCCCGAAATACTGCGGCGCAGCGGCGAAGGCGCGGTCTGTCTGCTGCTGGGCCAACCGAACCAGCGCATCGGGATCCGCCGTGTGATTCGCATCATCGTCGGCCAGCGCGTCGCGCAGCGCATGGCGATCCGGGTGCCCCAGGCGACGCGCGATCTCGTCCTTCTCGGCCTCGATCGAGGCAAGGTCGGCCAGCCCGAAAGCATGCACCTCTTCCGCGGTCGTGGCCACCGTCGTCTGCATCCGGATCGCGAGCCGATACGCCTCATCGCCTCCGGGCGTCGCAGACAGGCCTGGCTGCTGGCGGGCATGCGGCTCGTACTCCTCGACGAGGTAGTCACGCAAGCGGCGCAGCCCGGGGTAGATGTGCTGCTCCACCGCCGCCGCGACGCGTCCCCGGTCCTCGCCGTCAACCTTGACCATCGTGGCCGATGGGGCCTCGGCGGCGGGAAGAGCCAGAAGCCGGACGATCTGCTCGATGGCGCGCCGAACGGGCATTGCCGCGGCCGTTCGTCCATCGGCGACCCCCTCGGTGAGCGTGCTGATGTACTGCTCGATCATGGCTGGGTAGCGCTCGTAGCGGGTCAGCAGAAGCTCGACGCGTTCGGGGCTGTCGACCGGCTGGTACTGCGCCACCTCCGCCGGCCAGACCTGCGGCCCGGTCATGTGATCGACCGCCAGCTGGTACTGCTTCTGCGCCAGCGCCTCCAGCTGATTCTCCGCCACCAGGATCAGCAGATCGCGTGTGATCACCTGCTCCGGATCGAGCCCGTCGGCCGGGAACGCCCGAGCCTCGTCGAGGACCGACCGATACGCCGCCGCGTCGGCCGCGCGACCGTCAGCTCCCAGGTCCGGCCAGCGATCATTGAACCGCTCGTCGCCGAGGACCGTGGCCCACAGCGGATCCCGCGCCAGGACGCCGTCCCAGAATCGGTCGGCGAGATCGTTGACAGCGGCGTTCGGATCGAGGACGACGGACACGTATGCGATCTCCAATGGCGGATGGGTTGAACGAGTGTACGCGGAGTCGTGGCGCTGGAATTCCTGTCAGATCCTCATGGCTGGAGAGCTATGTCCGAATCCATGGGCCGAAGTTTGTCGGATTCTCTCCCCGCGAAAAACTGCGAGGGATACGCCCCTCCTCCACGCTCGCGGGATCCGGTTGTTGCCGCCGCGATCCACCCTAACGCTCGTCTGGTGCGAATCTGAGAGGAAGGGCGCGAAAGCGTTGGGTCAGCCGCCGAAGAGGTCGGCCAGCAGGGCGGATGGAGTCTCGGTGAGCTGATCGTAGCGGCATTCCGCGGGCGAGCGGTCGGGACGCCATCGGCGGAACGTGGTGGCGTGACGGAATCGGTCGCCCTGGAGGTGGTCGAAGGCAACCTCACATACGAGCTCGATGCGCACCGGCTCCCATGACAGATCCTTGCCGCGGTTCCAGCGAGACTGCGCGCCGGGCAGGCGGCGCCCCTGCTCCATGGCGGACGCCTCCGCCGCCGCCCAATCACGCCACGGGTGGTCCTGCATGCCTCCAGACCGATACGGCTCCAGGAACGCAACCAACTCGGCGCGCCTGGCCATCGTGAACGAAGCGGTGACGCCGACCGATTGAAGATCACCGGCGTCGTTGTAGAGACCGAGCATGAGCGAGCCGATGAGCGTGCCCGGACCGTTCTTGTGCCAGCGGAAGCCGGCGACCACGCAGTCAGCGGTCCTGGCGTGCTTGATCTTGGCCATCGTTCGCTTGCCGGGCTCGTACGACGCGTCGGCGCGCTTGCCGATGACGCCGTCCAGGCCCGCACCCTCGAAGACGTCGAACCAGTGCTGAGCGAGGGCCGGGTCCGTGGTCGACGGCGTCAGCCGGACCGACGCCGGAGGATCCGCGAGAAGGCGTTCGAGTCGCGCACGCCGTTCCGCGAAGGGTCGCGCGCGCAGGTCGTCATCGGCATCGGCGAGACAGTCGAAGGCGACGAACGATGCGGGCGAGGCTTCCGCCAGCATCCGGACACGCGATGCCGCCGGATGAATGCGAAGCAGGAGGGCGTCGAAGTCCAGGCCGCCGTCCGGCCGCGCGATGACCACCTCACCATCGAGCACGAACCGCGCGTCCGGTCCGCCCAGCTCCCGCAACGGCTCATCGAGCTCAGGGAAATAGCGATTCAGCGGCTTGAGATCGCGTGATTGGATGTGGAGATCGGCGCCATCGCGGTAGACCAGCGCACGGAATCCGTCCCACTTCGGCTCGTAGACCCACCCCTCACCGGCCGGGATGGCGGGTGTCGGTTTGGCGAGCATCGGCTGGATCGGCGGCTCGACCGGATACCCCATGCGCCGATGATACGGCGCCGCGTGGCATCATCGGGACGTGCGTGACCTCGGCCATCGGCTGCTCACTGGCCTCGCGGTCGTCGTGGTCGCCGTCATGGCCGTGGGCTACGCCTTCATCTTCGGCGACATCGCCACGCCGGTGCGAGGCGATCGCGCCACCCTCGACCTGCCGCAGAGCGGCACGGCCGCCGCCACGATGCTGGACGACGGGCGGCCGGTCTTCATCGTCAACGACCCTGACGTCGGCATCTGGGTTCTCGATGCCCAGGGACGCCAGTCGGGTGAAAGACTCGGCGTCGCGGTGGCATGGTGTGCCGCGACTGGCTTGTTCGTCGACCTGGCGGATGGATCGGCATATCGGGCCGATGGCGAGCTGCGCTGGGGTCCGGCCGAGGGCGGCCTGGTGTCATTCGCCTCGCGGGTGGCGCCGGAAGATCCATCAGGTGTGATCGTCGGGTCCGACACGTCGGTACAGGGTCGCGGGGCCGAGACCGACGGGCCGCCGGAGACGACCTGTCCTGGCGACGCATGGGTGAAGCACGAGCCGGAGCCGGGAGAGACCTTCGACCCATCGGTGGCTGCCGACCAGGAGCCTCCCGGGTGGATCTGGCTGGAGGGCACCGTCCGGGCGGTCGAGGGCGAGGTTCGCCTGTGCGACGGGTCCAAGAC
>JALZJE010000018.1 GCA_030859955.1 Chloroflexota bacterium
CGCCCGGCGCGGATCCGGCCCGGCTCGTGATGCTTGCCGACGACGCGCGTCAGTTGCGGGCCGCACTCTGGAGGCTGTCGGAGGATCGACGGCAGGTCGTGGTGCTGCGGTTCGTTGACGGACTCACTGCCCGGGAAATCGGCGTGGTCCTTCGCCGAACCGAGGGAGCCGTCCGCGTGCTCCAGCACCGAGCCCTTCGCGACCTCGCCGCGCTGCTCGGACCATCTCGCCCGGACTGATACCGGGCCGATAACCTCGCTCGATATCGGGACCACTGAATACCCGCTGCGGCAGCCCGTGAGATAGCCGTGTAACGTTGCGCACTTCGCGGTGTTAGCAGGAGCGTGATGAGCAAGGCCCCGTCCGCCGCCGAGCGTCTCGACCGCGCGGTCGAAGGCATCCTCGACGGGCATTCCCCACAGATCGCGGCTGCGGGCGGTAGCGTGGATCTTCGCGAGCACCCGCTGGTCGAGTTGGCAAGCGATCTGCGGACATGGCTCGTCCGGCCCCCGGTAGCCGCACGGTTCGAGGCGCGCCTCGCGCTGCGGCTGGCAACGGAGCCCGCGCATGATCCGCTGGCCTGGGCGCTCCGACACCCCGGCCGCCTGATCGTCACCGGCGCGGTCGGATCGGCGGTCGGCGTCGGGGTGACCGTCTATGCCGTCTGGCGCAACAGCCGACGTGCCGCGGGCGCGCATCGGCTCCTGCACCGATAGGGAGGGAGTCGATTGCCGATCAAGTTCCCGTTCAGCCGTCGCGCGGCGCCGTCGGATGCCTGGACGAAGTGTCCCACCTGTGACGCCCAGGTCTTCAACAAGCAGCTGGAGCGCAACCAGCGGCTGTGTCCGTCGTGCGGACACCATTTCCGGATGTCGGTGGGGGAGCGGATCGACCTCCTGCTCGACCGGGGCAGCTTCGAGGAGCGAGATGCCGGACTCGAGTCCGTCGACCGGCTCGGGTTCCACGACGACCGCCCGTACACCGATCGCCTGGAGGCGTCGCGTCTCAAGACCGGGCTTCGTGACGCCGTCGTATGGGGAATCGGCGCCATCGAAGGCCGTCGCGTGGCCATCGGCATCTTCGACTTTCGGTTCATGGGTGGCAGCATGGGCAGCGTGGTCGGGGAGAAGCTTGCGCGTTGCTTCGAGACGGCGCTGGCGGAGAGAATCCCGGCCATCGTCGTCAGCGCGTCGGGTGGGGCGCGCATGCAGGAAGGCACATTGGCGCTGATGCAGCTGGCCAAGACGACCGCTCCCCTGGTGCGGCTCGATGCGGCGGGGGTTCCCTTCATCACGGTGCTCACCGACCCGACGACCGGAGGCGTCCTCGCCAGCTTTGCCAGCCTGGGCGACGTGGTCCTCGCCGAGCCGAACGCGCTCATCGGGTTTGCGGGAGCCCGCGTTGCCTCCGATACCGTCGGCGAGGAGATGCCCGAGGGATTCCAGAGCGCCGAGTTCCTTCTGGCCCATGGCTTCATCGACGCCGTCGTGCCGCGTTCGGAGCTGCGCGCGAGCCTGTCACGCCTGCTGCACCTGCTCCCGGTGGCGGCCGTCGAACCCGCCGATCCAGTCACTGCCCGCGGGCCGCTCGGTGCCATCTCGGGGCTGGCCGAACGCCTGGGCGGTGCGGTGAGCGAGACCATCGGCATCGATGTCGAGAGCCCCGCCGGCGGTAACGGGACAGGGCCATCTCCCGAGCCGGAGGAGGCGAGATGAGCGATGCGCCAATGCTGCAGCAAGCCACGGCGCCGTCGCCGGCAGTCGTCGAGGAAGCGTGGCGTCGCGTGCAACTGGCTCGTCACCCGCAACGACCGCGCACGCTTGACCTGCTGCCCCTCATCTTCGAGGACTTCTTCGAGCTCCATGGCGACCGCGCCTTCGGTGACGATCCGGCCATCGTGGGCGGCCCGGCGACCCTCGATGGCGTGCCCGTCATGGTTATCGGCCATCAGAAGGGAGTCGATACCGAATCCAATATCCTGCGTAACTTCGGATCACCGCACCCCGAAGGATTTCGCAAGGCGCAGCGACTGATGCGCCTGGCTGACAAGCTGGGCATGCCCGTCGTGACATTCCTCGACACCGCCGGCGCTTTCCCTGGCCCTGCGGCAGAGGAACGGGGGCAGGCGGAGGCGATTGCATCGAGCGTCAAGCTCATGACCGGCCTCCAGGTGCCGATCGTGGTCATCATTCTCGGCGAGGGAGGTTCGGGAGGGGCGCTCGCGATCGGCGTCGGCGACGTGGTCCTCGCGCTGGAGAATGCCGTCTACTCTGTCATCAGCCCCGAAGGCTGCGCATCCATCCTGTGGCGCTCACGGGACGAGGCTCGCTCGGCCGCAGCCGCAATGCGGATGACCGCCCAGGACCAGGTGGACCTCGGCGTAGTCGACGGGATCGTCGCGGAGCCGGGCGACGGGGCACACACGGACCACGCGGCGACCGGGCGGGCTCTCAAGGCCGCCATCGTATCGGCGCTGCGCCGCCTCTCCGGGCGCGAGACCACCGAGCTGCTCGCCAGCCGCTATGCTCGGCTTCGCGGAATGGGAGCGTACCTGGAGACCGGGGCCGCGAGCCCCGGACGGCCACAGGTGCCGTCTCTGCGCCGCCGGATCGGGCGGATCCTGCACCTGCCGAGCGTCCCGCGACGGCCTCGCTGGAGCGAGGTCTGGCCGAGCGATGACGCTGATGATGAAAACGAGAGAGGCGCATGACTGACGCGGAGCGCGCGCTGGACGCCGTCGCACGGGCGGCAAACGAGCTGATCCCACGATTGAGCGAGCGCCTGGAACGGCATCGTCTCGACGAGATCGAGGTGTCGTCGGGCCAGCTGCGGCTGCGGGTGGCGCGGGCCGCTGGCTCCGCACCAGCCACTGTGCCGGCGGCACTGACGACCGCGGCGGCTGCAACCCCGCGAACGCCTGCATCCGTGGGGGTTGGCTCACCCGCCGTCGGCTTCTTCGTGTACGCCGAAGGCCTTGGCCCGGGCCTTGCGGTCGAGAAGGGCGACTCGCTCGGCCAGGTCGAGATGCTGGGAATTCGGCACGACGTCCGAGCCCCCCGTCGCGGCACCGTGCGCCATCTCGTGGCCGAGACCGGCGAGGCGGTCGAGTACGGCCAGGTCGTGCTTGAGCTGGAAGCGGAGAAGGCACGTTGAGCTTCGCGGTGCTGTTCAGTCCGCAGGGATCGCAGGCGGTCGGCATGGGCCGGGAGCTGGCGGAGCGGTCGGACCCGGCGCGCGCCACGTTCGCCGAGGCCGATACCGTGCTCGGCTGGTCAGTCAGCGGCACGTGCTGGGAAGGGCCACCTGATCGGCTTGACGACACCCGTCAGACGCAGGCATGCCTCCTGACGACTTCAATCGCGGCCTATCGGGCACTCCGCGAGCAGGTCGACGTGGAGCCCGGTGTCGTGGCCGGACACTCCGTCGGTGAGTACGCCGCCCTGGTGGCGGCGGGCGTTCTCGATTTCGAGTCATCGCTGCGTCTCGTGTCGCGACGAGCGGAACTGATGGCCGCGGCCGCCACGGACGGCGGCATGGCGGCGGTGATCGGGCTCGAACGCGCTACGGTGGAGGCCGTGGTTGCGAGCGTGGGCCGGCCGACCGAGCTCGTCGTCGCCAACGACAACGCTCCCGGCCAGGTCGTGATCTCGGGCCGACGCGACGCGCTCGACGCTGCCACGGAGCCGATGCGCGAGGCAGGTGCCAGGCGAGTGCTGCGCCTGCCCGTGTCCGGCGCGTTTCACTCGCCGCTGATGACTGACGTTTCCGACGGCCTCGCGTCCGCATTCGAGGGTGAGGACTGGCACGACGCCCGGATCCCGGTGATCAGCAACGTGACCGCCGAGCCCCTCACGGATCCCGACCGAATCCGCTCGCTGCTGGCGGAGCAGGTTCGGTCACCGGTGGAATGGGTTCGATCCATCCAGCACATGCATGCTCACGGGGTGGACCTCGCCATCGAGTGCGGGCCGGGGAGCGCGCTCACCGGCATGGTCAGGCGCATCGTGCCCGACATGCGCATCGCGAATGTCGGCGATGCGGCGAGCCTCGAAGCCACCGCTGCGGTCCTGCGCTCCGGCGTGCCGATGTCAATTTCGGCCTGAGCATGGTCACCAAGATCCTGATCGCCAATCGCGGCGAGATCGCGGTCCGCATCTTGCGCGCGTGCCGCGACCTCGATCTCCCGGCGGTGGTCGCGTACAGCGAGGCCGACCGCGACACGCTCGCCGTGCGGCTCGCCGACGAGTCCATCTGCATCGGCCCCGCGGAGGCGCGGAAGAGCTACCTCAACCAGCCGGCCGTCATCAGCGCCGCCATGATCACCGGTTGCGATGCGATTCACCCCGGCTACGGCTTTCTATCCGAGGACGCGACATTCGCCGAAGCGTGCGTGGCCCACGACCTGACGTTCATCGGTCCGCGGCCCGAGGTGCTCGAGCGCTTCGCCAGCAAGTACGCCGTGCGGCGCATGCTGGCCGCCAACGGCCTCCCCACCGTCCCGGGCAGCCGAGGGATCGTGACCGATGTGGCCGATGCACTCGAGCAGGCCGGAGAGGCAGGCTACCCGGTGCTGCTGAAGCCTTCGGCGGGCGGCGGCGGACGTGGTATGCGTCTCGTGCGCTCGCCGCGCGAGATGGAGCAATCACTGCCCCTGGCCCGGTCCGAGGCGCAGGCCGCCTTCGGCGATGACTCCATCTACTTCGAGAAGTGGATCGAGGAGTCGCGGCACGTGGAGGTCCAAGTGCTCATCGACCGACACGGGAACGGGGTGCACCTCGGTGAGCGCGACTGCTCCATCCAGCGTCGCCACCAGAAGATTATCGAGGAGGGGCCATCCCCGGCGATGGACGAGGCGGCCCGCGAACGGCTGCGCGACCTTGCCATCCGGAGCGTCATCGCGGCCGGGTACGAGAGCGCCGGCACGCTCGAGTTCCTGCTCGACGCGGACGGGAACTTCTACTTCATCGAGATCAACTGCCGGATCCAGGTCGAGCACCCGGTCACCGAGATGCTGACCGGGGTCGACCTCATCGTCGAGCAGATTCGCCTTGCCTCGGGCGCGCCCCTCAGCCTGCGGCAGGAAGCGATCGCGTTCCGCGGCCACGCCATCGAGTTCCGAATCAATGCGGAGGACCCCAGCGACAACTTCTCCCCGCAGACCGGCCAGGTCGAGACGCTCAACCTGCCCGGCGGTCCCGGCGTCAGGGTCGATACGCACCTGTATGCCGGCTACGAGATCCCGCCCTACTACGATAGCCTTCTTGCCAAGCTGATCGTGTGGGGCGAGACGCGCGAGATCGCGCTGGCCCGATCACGCCGGGCCCTCGCCGAGTTCGAGGTCGGTGGCGTGAAGACGAACATCTCCTTCCACCGTGGGATCATCGACAACGACGCCTTCCTCGATGCGCGCGTGAGCACCAACATGGTCGATCGCGTCGGCGCCGGCGCGTTCGTGAGCACCTGAGGCCCAGACCGATGACGACCGAGTCCGCAATCGACGTTCCCCTGATGCTGCCGCTCGAGGCGGCCGATATCGTGCGGATCATTCCGCACCGCCACCCGTTCCTGCTCGTCGATCGTGTCGTCGAGCTGGAACCGGGGCGACGTGCCGTCGGCCTCAAGGCCGTGACCTCCATCGAGCCACAGTTCGCCGGCCACTTTCCGGAGCGTCCCATCATGCCCGGTGTCCTCATGGTGGAGGCGCTGGCTCAGACCGCCGGCGTGGCGATCATGACGCTCGAGGAGTACAGGGGAAAGCTCGGCCTCTTCGCCGGGATCGATGACTGTCGTTTCCGTCGCATGGTGATCCCTGGGGATACGCTTCGCATGGAGGTGACCGTGGAGAAGCTGCGGGGGATCTTCGCCCGGGTGCGCGGCGTTGCCAGCGTGGAGGGCGAAGTGGCCGTCGAGGCCACGCTCACCATCGTGATCCCGCGCGAATTGACGATGCATGGAGGTCCGGCCGATGCGTGAGGGCGAACGTCGCGTCGTCGTGACCGGCATGGGTGCGCTGACCCCGATCGGGAACGACGTGCCGGCCTTCTGGGACGGCCTTGTCAACGGCCGCAGCGGCATCCGCGGGATCACGAGCTTCGATCCCGCCAAGGTGGCCTGCAAGGTGGCCGGCGAGATCAAGGACTTCGACGCCGACACCGTGATGCCAAAAAAGGAAGTGCGCCGGCACGACCGCTACGTCCACTACGCCTGGGCCGCGGCCGCCGAAGCGATGCGCGACGCCGGTCTGCCGACCCCGATCGAGGAGGATGCACTCGCGTGGCGAACCGGCTGCATCATCGGCTCGGGAATCGGTGGCATCAACACCATGATCAGAGACGTGACGGAAGCCGCCCTGTACGGCGTCGAGCGAATCGGCCCGTTCCTGGTCACGGCGCTCATCCCTGACATGGCCGCGGGCTACGTGGCCATCTACGCGAATGCGCGCGGGCCGAACTATGCCACCGTCAGTGCCTGTTCCAGCTCGAACCACGCGATCGGCGATTCGATGAACATCATTCGCCGCGGGGAAGCGGACCTCATGATCGCCGGTGGTGCGGAAGCTGGCATCGGGGAAATCCCGGTCGCAGCCTTCAGCGCCATGCGCGCCCTGTCCACGAAGCGCAATGACGACCCGGAGCGAGCCTCGCGGCCATTTGACGC
>JALZJE010000255.1 GCA_030859955.1 Chloroflexota bacterium
ATCGCGGGGCTACCCCGAGCTTCGCGTGGTGCTGGAGCTTGACAGCGACGGAACCTCCTACCGCCTTACTCGGCACTTCGTAAGGCGCAATGGCATGGCCACGAACGAAGTCCTGCTGGCGCGCGACGGCGACCTGCTTACGCAGTCGGAGACCGCCAAGGAGCTCGAGCGGATCCTTCCAGAACAGATCGCGCGCTTCTTCTTGTTTGACGGCGAACTGCTGCGACAGTACGAGGAACTTGCGAGTGATCCGAGCCGTGGCGAGGATCTCAAACGGGCAATCGAGCGAATCTTGGGAATCCCCGTCCTAACCAATAGCCAGGTCGATGTCGGGACGATCTCCGCACGCGTCACGGACGAGGTCGCACGCGCCGCGGCCGCGAACCGTCAGACAGAACAGCTTGGCGTTAGCCTGCAGAATGCGCAGGCACTTGTCCTTCAGTACCGCACTAATGCTCAGGCTCTGCAGGAGCAGATCGATCAACTGGAACACGAGCGCACGGAACTCGAAGAGGCGATGGGGCGCTCGGAACGCAACCGTGCGCTGCTTGCGCGCCGCGACGTGGTCCGTGAGCTGATCGCACAACGAACGCGCTCCCTCGAAGAGGCCAGGAGAACCCTCGAAGAGGGCTCAGCCAAGGTCTGGCTGGCGGTTCTCACACCGCGCGTCAATGAATTGATTGCCCAGGTCGATCGCGACATCGGTGTCCTTCAGCAAAGGCAACGCGAGGTCGACATGGCCGCGGCTGTCCAGGCCCAACGCGATCTCGCAATGGCGACCGGTGAGTGTCCGACCTGCGGCCAGCAAGTCTCGGAGCTTGCGCGCTCTAGCCATCACACGGAAGCCGTACACGGGGAGTCCGTGTCAGTGGCTGACGAGCTTCGAGTCCTTCAAAACCGACGAGATCGCCTCGAGCCCTTGCGTGAACCGAGCGCCCGCGCCTCAATCAGTCAGTTGGAGTCGGCGGTTGAGGATCACGAGGTGGCGGTTGCAGACCTCAGTCGCGAAATGCGGACCCTAACCGACCAGCTCGGCGATGCTCCTGAATCAGAGCTTCGCGACATGGCACTACGCTACTCAAACGTAATGACCATGGTGAGCAATGCCCGTGATCGTAAGGAGGCGGCCGAGAGGCAGCTCGAGGAGCAGGAGCTTGCCGTCCGGCAGCTCCGGGATCAGCTCGCACGGGTGGGAGGGGCGGCTCGACCGACCCTAGACCGCAAGCTGGCAATCCTGCAGGAGCTGGATGAGCTCTTCGGAAATGCCGTTGTTCACTACCGTGAACGACTCCGTGACAGCGTGCAGGCTGAAGCGACTCGCATTTTTCGGCTCCTGCGCACGCGCGAGGAGTACGACAGGCTGCAGATCAACGAGGGCTATGGGCTGACGATCGTCCACACGGACGGCGAACCAATCGTCGATCGATCGGCTGGATATGAGCACCTGGTCGCGATCGCCTTGCTGGGGGCGCTCCAGCGGCGCGCACCCATCCGCGGCCCCGTGATCATGGACTCTCCCTTCGGGCGCCTAGATCCCGAGCATAAGGCGCGAGTAGTGGCGACCCTTCCAGAGATTGCCGACCAAGTTGTCTTGCTCGTCTACGAGGATGAGTTCGACCGGCAAGCGGCTGCGGAGGCGCTCGGCCCGCGGCTGCTCGCGGAGCACGAGCTGGTTGGCGTGAGCGCTCGGCACACTGAGCTAAGGGAACGGACGTAGGCCGATGGCACTAGCCGGTGGACGAACGACTATTGCCCTCACGCCAGAGGCTGACTCTGTCGTCGATGCGCTGTGTGACCGGTATCCATTCCGGGAGAGGCTAGACGCAGCCAAGTTCGGGATCGCTTACGCAATCCGCAGAGACCTCGAACCGACCAGGCCAGAGCGCGCAAGCGGTGGAGGACCGCCGGGGACGACATGGGGAGTCGCTGGATTCGACACAGATGGGAAGCTCCGTGAGCTAGTGCAAGCCGTCTTTCCGACTCTCGTTGCAGATCCGTATGTGACGCTCGAGAGCCTGATGAACCGTGGCCTTGTCGCAATCGACGCCATCATTCGGGAGCGTCAACCGCGGACGCTGGCCGAGTTGGTGGACCTGGCGGACTAGTCGGGTCTCGACCCTGAGCCGGGTCCAGATGAATCTGCGTGCCTGCCTGGATATCTCTCCAGATTGTCGCCACAGCATCGTCCCCCATGTGCTCCATGAACCGAAGGGCCGAGAGCTGCGCGTACGAACGATCGAGTTCGAACGAGAGCCAGGACCTGCGCTCTTGTTCGGCGACTGCGCCAGTCGTATTGGAACCGGAGAAGATGTCCAGCACCAAGTCCCCGGGTTCTGTCAAGAACCGGATGAAGAATCGTGGGAGATCCGATGGGAATCGTGCGGGGTGCGGCACCTGATCCAGCATCCGGCAGGTTCTGAGGTAGTGGGAAGTGCTCTCTGTGTTCGGGAACTGGAGCAGATTCGATGGAATTGCCCCACCGTTGTCGATAGCGAAACTCGCCCCAATCTGATGCTCGGACGGACGGGATTTCGGTCGGTAGAAAGCCTTGGGATCCTTGAGTAGCGCCCGCATACGACCGGAGTACTCGTTGAGCACATTCCGGACATTCGCCTTGGGGAACTCGGTCTTCGAGAACCACCAAATCGTGTTGACTGAATCCTTCGCCCTGATCTTGCGCTTGTTCACCCACTCGATCGGCGAGGGGAGCTTGGCGGGGTTATGCCAGAAGAATTCCTCAGCTAGGTGGTAACCCAGCGAGTCGCAGAACTCGAGCAATATCCGGTAGTTGTAGAGCGAGCGAACGGGTGCCCCGGGCCGATAGGCTCCGCCCAGGTCAAGGACGAACGACCCGGTGTCGCGAAGTATCGGACGCGCCAGGCGCCCGAACTCGGACAGCCACGCGACGTACTCGCCCTCATCCTCGTTCCCGTATTTCTTCTTGCGCACAAGGGCGAACGGCGGGCTTGTGAGAATGAGGTCAACCGAGTTTGGCGGCAATAGAGCCATCAGCTCGCGGCTGTCCCCGTTGAACTGCGCGCCCAGGTCGGACGTATAGATCGGTGGCACGGCGTTGCCCAAGCTGACCCCGGCGGACTCAGGTGCGGGACTGGCGTTGACCATGGGAGCGAGTCTAGTCACTCCCGCGGCCCGGAGTGCATAGGCAGGTCCGCCTGAGCCGCGAGCTCCAGAAGCCGCTGACGATCACGCTTGCGCGGCATCCGGCCCGAGTTCAGCCGCGACCGCATCGTCCGCGCCGACATGCCGGTTCGGCGAGCCAATTCAATTGCGCCGATGAGCTGAAGCCGGGGCACCGCGGCAGCCCACTCACGTCGCGCATCGCGATACTCGACGTAGACGTCGTCGGAAGCGAGCACCGCACCCTCGTCCTCTTCGTCAAGACGGTTGCTCTCCTTGCCTATATGCCGGACCTCGGACACGCGCACGTGGAGTCGTGGTAGCAGGCCGCGACTACCGCGATGTGACTGGCCCCCGCGCGGGTCGCCGCTCTTGGCATCCGGATGCACTCGGTATTCGGCAACAACATCGCCGTACGTCTTGAGCCTGATGGAACCCATGGCACCGCCCACGGCGGTGGTCACCCGCAACGGTCGTCCGTCGTGGCGGTTCACCCATGGCAAATCGAGGAACTCTTCCGGCTTGGTGCTGTACGGGGCAATCGGGGTCAGCTGCCCGAGCTCGAGTCCATCCGGGAGCGGCGCGAACGGATCGACATGGCCGATCAGCATGAAGCCGAATGGCTTGACTTGGTCCTTGAAGCGTTTGTCGGTGTTGATGGTCCGGAAAGGCGCAAGGAGCCGCGGACTGGTGATGCTCAGTTGACTGACCGCCGGAAGTCCGTACCACGGTGGTTCAGGGTCGACTTCCAGTCCTTCTGCCTGGCGGATGATGGCGTCCCAGACAATCTCGATCCAGTATGGCCAGCGGTTATCCCAGCCGCGGGGATTCGCCATCGGTGGGCGGTACATGCCCAGCCCGTGCGACGATGGCTTGCGGATGATCGGCCCGTCCGAGCCAAGCTCGTACAGCACGTAGCGCTTGGGACTGATCGCCAGACCGCGCAGCTCGACGCGGCGGCCCGAGCCGTCCGACGCGAAGTTCTCACCTTCGAGCTTGACGAGCTCAATGACGGTTCCCGGTGCGTACGGGTTGAGGGTCTCGATGCCCGCCAGCACGTCGTCGAGCTCCGCATCACTCAGAACGCAGATAGCTGCACGACTGTCCTCCAGTCGGAGTGGCCCGCCGGGGCACGCGGCCATGCCCCCCGTCGGCGAGGCCACGACCAGCAGCGAGTCGGTGTCGCAGGCCAGAAAGGTCCCACCGCGAGCTTCAACATCCACCTGCGCGATTGAAAGCAGCAGGCGCGCGAGTCCGGTGATCGTGGCCGCCAGCGGCGGGAAGCTGAATTCACCAGGCTCCTCTGGCGTGCGCACGCGCGTATCGATCGGCCAGAGGCCGTGTGCGGTGGCTGCCACTCCTCGCGCCCTCGGTTCGCCGAGACGGTACTCGGCAAAGATCCCGTAGCCGCCATTGGCGAAGGTCTTGAGGAAGGCGCTGAGCCGCTCGACGTCATCACCGCCTGCCCGCTTCACCCGCTGGCGCTCCTCGATCGCCACGCGGAGCAGGTTGTCGGTGGGGTCGACGTGAACCCCACCGCGGAGGTCGACACTGCGCAGCCCGTCAAGCACTCCGGTCGGCACGATTCGGAAGGCCTCGACCACGCTCGGCGCCGGACCACCGAGGAGAAGCGCGCTGACCACGTCGGCGAGTGTGAACCACAGCTCCGTCGTCGAGTGCAGATGGTTGATTCCGATGGTCCAGGCGCCGCGGTCGTCCGAATACCTGGAACGGGTGGGCAGCAGCGCGCCGTCAGGCCGTACGCGGCAGAACACCATCGCCATCGCCGGCCAGATCGCCGGGTCAGCCAGACGATCACGGTGGACCGTGGCGAGGAACCGTTCCACCGCGACAATCGCGTCTTCGATGCCGAAACCGCCAGCGATGACCCAATGCCACAGGTCTCCGAGTGCGAAGACGGTCGGGTACATCGAGGTGAAGTCGATGTAGCGCACCGGCAGCGGTACCAGCCGGATTCGAGATTCGGATCGCCCGCCGAAGTAGGCGGTTGAGGCCGCTCCAAGGTTCTCGATCACCGGAGGCGCTCCAGTGGTGGCGAGATACCCATTTTGCGCAGGTAGGCTTTTGACACGGCCGCCGGCGAGAAGGCCTGCTCGGGATCCAGATCGACGGGGTGCATGGCCCAGTCGTCCGTCATCGCGCGATACAGCAGGTGGGTCAGCCGGGTGTCCTGGCGGTTGTAGTCGATCGCCTCCAGGCTGACGACGCCAAGTTCTTCGATCTCGAGCTTCAGTGTCTCCAGACCCCAGGCTGCTGCAGCGCTGTTTAAGGTGTGCGACCGATCACTGAGGGCATATGCCAGGGTCCGCAGATCGAGGAACCGGCCGCGATAGCCGCGCCCATCAATCCGGTTCTCCGGGTCGAGTCGCTGCGGGGTGGTGAAGTTCACCAGCTGGCGCTTGGAGTCGAGCGCCTTCACCGTCAGTTCCGGCCGCCACTTATGAGTCCATATCCTGCCCTCGCCGTCCACTGACTCGTACAGCCGCAGCGTGAAACCGCCATTGCGCGCCGCCCGCCAGCCCAGGGCGATCCTGCTGAAGTCGAAGGGCAGGTTGAATCCGACGATCAGTGCCCGAGCCTCGTACCCGACCTTCCAGATCAGCCACTCCGCGAACTGGCTCCGGGAGACCAGTCGCAATCGGCCGCGATTGTCCGCCGCATGCGAATCGCAGTAACCGGCGAGCACGCTGAGATCGACATCTCCAAGATCGTCGGCATGAATCAGCCCTTCCTGCAGCAGTCGCCCGTCCGCTCGATGCACCCGGTAGCTTCCGAAGAGGAAGGCCTGCGCCGAATCCACAGTCGTCTCGGTATCGAAAACCACAACGTGCTCCGGAACGCCGACCGGCGGGCGCCGGCGCCTGCGCCGGCTGGGCGGCACGTATGTGCGAAGAGCGATGGCGCGGGGCAGCGCTTCGGGGTAACTCACGGCGACGACACCGGGAATGGAGGACTCGACACTCCCGCGCGCATCGCCGTCACGTGATCGACGAGCCACTCGGCGACCAGCGCGAGCAGGGATGCCACGGCCTTGAGCAGTCGAGCCAGCAGCAGTAGGGGTTCACCGTCAGCGGGTGGCAGGTCGTCAAATCCGATCAGTCGACGAAGATCGGTAATCCGTCGGTGGCTGTTCGCCTCAAGGGGAATGACCGCCTCGATCGAGGCGCCCCGGCCGAGCCAGTGATCGAGCTCCACCCGTCCGGCGCTGGACTGGAGGTGCGAGTAACAGCGGATCGCTCCGCCAGCTAGTCGCGACAGGTGCTCGGTCGACTTGCAGATCTCGCAGCTGGCGTCGGCCGGGAGACGCCGCATGCGCCGCGAGCGGGACGCCAGCTCGAGGAGCTCCCGGTCCTTCATCGCCGGTACAGCTCGTAGTGGAGCTCGGCTCCTTCCGCCAGTCGGTCGATCTGCGTGGGCGCGAGCACTAGCGCCACCCGCTCGCCATCGATGTGGAAATGCTTGCGCCGTAGCTTCCGAAGCCGGCCATCATCGCCGGTACGCAGGTAGTGTTGAACCGCGTTCGAGTGCGCTGCGATCAGCGATGCGGTGCGCGAGTCCCGGACAACCACCGACCTCGGACCGGTCTCCGTCATCACTCGCATCGGTCGCGGCATTCGGTCATATGGCCTGGGCCGCCAGCGTCGTCCATCCTTACGCAGCGCATTGCCGACATGACGTCGTACGGTTCGCGGATCCGAACGCACCATCCGTGCTGCTCGCGTGAGGGACCACCCTTCTCGCCTGGTCAGTGCCAGAGCATCGAGGGCCCGCTCGTGGGCTTCCGGGTTCAGGGATACTTTCCGTGGCTTCATCGTCGTCCAACTAGGGGACGACAGGATTGGCACGAGCTGGTGGGGATGAGCCCCTCTCTCAGACGGCAAATGTAAAATTCGCCGGCCGATGGGGAAAGAGTTCACCAAGGAAGAGCTGCTGGACGCCGCCCGTGAAGCCGGGCTCGTCGCGTCGCCTCGCCTGCTACGAGCTTGGGTCCAAGCGGGTCTCATCGACCGACCGGCGCGGAAGAGCCGCGGACGGGCTAAGGGAGTCGTCGGTTATTACAGCGAGAACCAGCGAATCCTGTTCTTGGCGCTGCTTCGCAACCGTCAGGCTGGAGCCAGCCTGAAGCAGCTGGCAAACCTCCCCGTCTGGCTGTGGCTTCGCTTCGGTGACGAGTACGTACCCCTTCGTCAGGTGCGAGGGGCACTCGTAACGTGGCGGAAGGCGGTTGTGTCCGCTGGTTGGACCAAGGCAGACTTATCCGCCGCGCATGTGACAAAGCTGCTCAGTGCACCCGGAGCAAGGCAGGGCCGACAACGCTGGCTCCGTTCGGTGCTCGCCGATATCCCGGCCGACCTTGATGTTGATGTTGGCGAGCTGGTGGACGCGGCTCGGGGCGTCATTGACCCTGGGCGAACTGGAATTCCACTCGGTCCCGAGGGCGCCCAGCTCTTTCCGGAAGGATATTCCGAGCTCGTCGTGGCACGCCTTGAGGCTTTGAACGGCATTCGGGAATTCTCGCCACGGCCATTCAGCGATGAGGAGTTTATGAGCGCCCGAAGCGCATATCGCCGCACCACCGCTGACTACCAGCAGAACGTACAAGAATTTCAGGCGGATTCCGAAATCGGCGACATATTCGAGACCCCGAGCGTGGAGGGGAAAATGAATTCAGCGTGCCAGAACCTCACCATGCTATTGGGTTTATTGCGCCGAAATTCGGGAGAAAAGCCTAGGAAATTGCCTCGAACCCGACGATAATTGGTTATAACGGAAATGCCCCCGCGACTGCGCTAACAGCCCGGGGGCGTGGCACACGGAGGTAGTCCGCATGCTCACTCAGCGTACCTCAGGCGTTTCGTGGCCTGAGGAAGTCATTCTCTCGAACGGAATTTTCGTCGCCTCAGGTTACGGCATCCGAATTTTCGTTTGGCGCGGTCGGCTCCGGGTCGATGATGGCATCGGCGCCAACCGCCGCAGCCGCCTGTTCCACCGAGCGACGTCCGGCCTAAGGCGTCTGGTGGTCCTGGGCCACACAGGCTACGTCTCGCTGGAGGCGCTCCGATGGCTGGCCGACCTCAAGGCCGGGTTCCTACAGATCGACGCCGACGGTCGCGTCGTGGCCGCATTCGGCCCACCAGGCACCGACCGCCCGAGCCTGCGCCGCGCTCAGGCTGTTGCGTCGCAGAACGGCAGAGCGCTGGTGCTGTCGCGTTGGCTGGTCGACTTGAAGGTCGCCGCCCAAGCTGAGACCCTGTCCGCCTTCCCCAACTTGCCCCATGCGGACGAGGCCATCGCCATCATCGCTGCCTACCGGGAGGCGATCGCCGACGCAGGGTCGGTCGACGAGCTGCGGTCGTCCGAGGCGTTCGCCGCCGGTGCGTACTGGCAGGTGCTCGGACCGCTCCAGGTGCGATTCGCCAAGCGCGATGCGGAACGGGTGCCGAGCCACTGGCGCACCTTCGGCGGTCGCGGCTCACCGATCGGCAACGGACCACGGCTCGCTGGGAATCCGGCGAACGCTGTCCTGAACTACCTCTATGCGCTGCTCGAGGCAGAGGCGACGTTGGCTGCCCGGATCATCGGGCTCGATCCCGGGCTGGGGGTGATGCACGTCGACCAAGCACACCGTGACTCGTTGTCGGCCGACCTGATGGAGCCGATCCGGCCGATCGTCGACGCGTACGCATTTGAGCTGCTGGCATCGCGACCGTTCGCCGCCCGCGACTACCACGAGACAAGGGCCGGCGTATGCCGCGTGACGCCGCCGCTGACGCACGAGCTGGCCGAGACGCTGCCGCGCTGGCGCGAGCTGGTTGGGCGGGTGGCAGAGGACTTCGCCACAGCGCTCGAGATCGGCCATGTGCCGACTCCCATCACCGGGCGCAGGCGCGCTGAAGGAAGGCCGAACGGACCGAGGTCGCGGTCGACGAAGGCGACGAGTGATCGGCGATGCGGATGGTGCGGCGGGAAGCCGTTGCCGGGACGCGCGACGTGCAGCGACGACTGCGCTCACCGAATCTTGGCTCATAGGCACGAAGCGTTCGCCCTAGCCAGCTCAGAACGGATGCGGCGGCTGGCGCAACAAGTTGGGGGCCATCCGGCTCTAACGGCGAAAGCGAACGAGGGACGCCGAACGACCCGGAGGGCGCAGCGGGCCGCGGAGCTCGAGTGGGAGGACAGCCACCCGGAGCCTGTGGACACCAATCATTACGCAGTCGCCATACTCCCGAACCTGCGACAGTTGTCAGCCCAGGCCATTGCGCGGGCGACAGGCCTATCGGTGAGCTACTGCTCGGAGATCAAGCGGGGGCAGCGCACACCGCATCCTCGCTGGTGGGAAACGCTGGGCAATCTGCAGTAACGCAGGCGCATATGATGCGAGGCGATGAGGAGGCTGGACGGGACTTGACCAACGGCACCGACGTAGCTCGTGACCGCCGAACCATGGCTAACCAACTTGAGGAGCGGATGGTCGGGACTTACGCCAGCCTGCGCGCTGAACAAGGTCTACGGTACGAGTCCTCTTTGGTAAAGACCTACCTGGTTGAGGCGCGCGCGACAGACGATACGGGTCCAGAGGCCGTCCGACGCTTTGCAGCAGAGATCTTCGGGAGTCCGGCCTTGGGAGAACGCATTACCAGCCGCCCCATGCTTGATACAGAGGACGAGACCCTCCTCCCGGTTCTCGCCGAGGTAGTGATCAACCGGCGCCGAGAGGACGTTCTTGCCTACGTTGACCTCTCGGATCCGCGGTTCTGGCTAGTGCACTCAATGGCCAGCAGCAACGCGACTGACTTCTTTATCGACCGAGCGGTAGCGGCCGGCCCCGAACTTGATCGTGCATGGCTGCCGGCCAATCTCTTGGAGGCAGCGACGCGGCTCGGCTCCTTCCGCGGACTGAACCTGTCATACGACCGGCGCGAGATCCCGGACATCGATTTCACCGAACCCAACACCGTCGAGTTTCTGAAGATGCAGCTATGGGGGCCCGTTGCGGCGACCATCCTTGAGATTCTCAGGGACCAAGACGTACTGAGAAATCAGACCACCCTGTCGAAGGTGAAGGTGAAGTACTGGCTCGAGCGCGGAAATGAGGATGTTTTCTCACTCGATGACATTCGCTACGACGGTAAGGTCACTGCTAGAGGGACATCTTTCCAAAGCCACATCGGCATTGTCAGCGAGGTATATCGGAAGTACTCGGCCGTCGTTCGGAACATCGAGCGCACGTACGCATTGGTGCATTCGTCAGAGGACACACGCCTCAAGGTTCACGGCGAGCCGATCACATTCCTGATAGACCCACCGATCGATGATCTCGGCGTATTTGTGAACAGCGTGTTTTCGGCTGGTGATCCGTTTCGGCTATGGGGAGTCCCGGTTGTGCTCGCAGACGATTATGTGCGAGTAGAGGCTGTAGACCTACACGTCGGAGGCACTGTCCGTTTTGAGATTGCGCCGGAAATTATCCGCATGTACCTACCATCGGGCTCGTGCGGTAACTCCGCGCTCCGGATGTACACGAATCTTCAGCACCATTACAGATCGCTTGTGACAGCGGTGGATAGCAATGGCGCCTCGGTCTTCGAGTTTTAGCCTCGCACTCACCAACCTGCTATTCGCGATGTGTCGCGGCGTGCCTGGCGTACCAGACTTGCTCCGGCGGTGTGGATATGAAGAGATGGGTGCTGATTACCAGTTCCAAAATCAAGATCTGGATCTCGTCCACCCTGATTTCATCGCTTCATCCAGCGTGATGCAGAACACCCTTCTTATCGAGTTGAAGTCCGGCGCCAATGCAAGCGCTGACCAGCTCAGGCGCAGCAGTCGGGTGACTGACAAGGATCTGATTGAGCGGGCTCAGATCCCTCCCGATTCTGCGAACACTCACGATGTAGTGCTAATCGGTGAAATTGATAAGGTCGACCGTCTGCAGATCGAGTTGGACGCCGGAGCGTACGCATTCCCACTCCTCGCGGTCGACGATGAGGGGATAAGCCTCACGCACAACCACTTCACAGTTGGGGAGCTCGAGCGAGGCTTTTCTCCCCAGCTCCGGGTGCGGTGGAATCGCGTCCCTACTGGATTCGTTCGCATCGACGGTTCCTCCGAGCTCTGGGAGGTTGCCGAGGTTCTAGGCCCGCGGGTACTCAGCTACATGCTCCAGCGGCGGCCCAAGGTCCACATGACTGAGGTCTACCCTGACCTGTGTGATGCGTGGTCATGTCTCGGACCGCCGCTCCAGGCGGAGATACGCGCGAAGGTCAAGAGAGTCTTGAAGGCAGCCCAAGGCGGTCCATTCAAGGGCTACCTCAAGCTCGAGTCCGACCAGATCGTTTTCATCGCCAATCCGCTTGACTTTGGAACCGATCGACGGACGTCCGCGTACAAGAGCCTGCGAACCGCTTGGCGCAAAGTCATCGACCGCTACCGAGACGAGCTGGGGGTACCTGAGCAGCTCAGCCTGTCGCTCGGATAAAGCCCGCTCACCGGCTGAGGCTGGGCTGACCGGCAACTTCAGTGCGCTCTATCTACTACCCCCCCCGCGCCTTGACAGCGACCAAGCGCTGGTCGTAGACTCCGCCGGCACCAAGGACCGCGGCCGACGCTGCCCGCGGTCGCCCGGCCATCATTCACCAGCACAGAGGAGCGATCTGACGGCAATGCACTTCTGCATCTGCGCCTTCAACGCACCGCGACTCGCGCCAACCAGCGGCGCTGTCGACGGGAGATCTGTGCCCTCACTCGGGATTGAGCAACGGCGGTAAGTCCGTCGACGCCACACACCACGAGCCGTGGGCCGGATCAGGTCCACGGTTTTTTGTTGCCCCACGAGGCGATCACGAGCCGCGGACCGAGAGCAACGGGCCGCGGCTCTCGCCATCTTCGGGCCCACCAGAATCGACCGCGACGGGAATGAAATGATCGAGATCAAAAACCAGACGAAGACGATCGCGCCGATACCGGTGCGGACGGCCGAGCCGCTGCGCCGTGTCGGCCCGCCCCCAGCCGGCGAGCAGCCAGCGCTGCTCCTCGAGGAGGCCACCAAGAAGTTCGTGGTCGGCCGTAAGAAGAAGTCGGTCATCGCCGTCAACGAGGTGTCGATGTCGATCCGCCGCGGCGAGATCTACGGGATCCTGGGTGCCAACGGATCGGGCAAGAGCACGCTCATCCGCCTCGTCAGCACGCTGCTGACCCTGGACGGCGGACGGGTGGAGGTGTTCGGCAACGACATCGAGCGCGACGAGATGAAGGTCAAGCAGCTCATCAACCGGGTGAGCGTCGACGCGGCCTTCTTCAAGAAGCTCTCCCCGCACGAGAACCTCGCCTATGCGGCGCGGCTCTACGGACTGGACGCCAGGGTGGCGCGCGCGGAGGCGATCGTGATCCTGGGCCGACTCGGCATCGGCGAGAAGCGGCTGAGCAGGCCGCTCGAGCAGATGAGCCGCGGGATGCAGCAGAAGGTCGCGATTGCGCGGGCGCTGCTCACGAGCCCGACGGTCCTCCTGCTCGACGAGCCGACGACGGGTCTCGACCCGCGGTCGAAGCTTGACGTGCAGACCTTCATCGAGGAGGTGCGCGACACGCATGACGCCACGATCGTGCTGACCACGCATGACCTCGACGAGGCGGAGCGACTATGCGACCGGATCGCGCTTATCAACGACGGCCGGCTGGTGGCCGAGGGAACGCCACAGGAACTCAAGACGCTCGTCGCACAGCAGTACGGCCAGGAGCCGACGCTCGAGCGGGTGTTCATGACCTTCACCGGTCGCAGCCTCGATGACGACCATGACGATGCAAAGGGCGAAGACGATGAATAGCAGAACGAAGAGAGGAGGTGATTTCCGTGCACAGCACCCTGGACGTCCGTGTCCTGTACAGCCTGGTTGAGGAGCGCGAAGCGCGGCTGCGCCGCACGAGCCTCTCGATCGAGCTGGCGCCAGCACATCGCCCCGTGAGGCGGTGGGTCGGGCGCAACCTGGTCCGATTCGGCAGCCGGCTGGCCGGCGAGCCACCGATGCGGCCGGTCCGAGCCCCATAAGGGCCGGGCCGGTCCATCGGCCCATTGAGAAGAAAAGAGAACAACCGATGTCGATGGCAACGCGCGAGTTGCGGGCGAGCTTCGCCTTCGTCGAGCGCAACTTCAACCTGACGAGGCGCTACTGGGGCTGGGAGGTCGCCTGGCTCGGCTATTCGCTGGCGGCCGCCCTGTCGGTGGCCTTCATCGGCGTTGCGCAGGATGACCCGGGGCTGCTCCAGGTCCTGGTGATCGGCACCATCTTCTGGAACTTCCTCTCGATCGTCTTCGGCTTCATCGGCGAGACGGTCACCTGGGAGCGCTGGGAGGGAACACTCGAGTACACCTTCATGGCGCCGGTGCGGCGCTACACACAGCTTGTCGGCTCGACCCTGTTCGCGGTGACGTACGCGCTGATCCAGATGGTCATCATCCTCGTGGTGATGATGCTCCTGTTCAACGTGGAGTTCAGCGGCGGCAACTTCGTGACCGCGGGCGCCTTTCTGCTGCTCGGCTCATTGAGCTTCGTGGGCGTCGGCATGATGGCGGCCATCCTGCCGCTCCTGTACGTCGAGCGTGGCGACCAGATGGTCTTCCTGATCCAGTCGGTCATCCTGCTCTTCAGCGGGGTGTACTACAGCACCGATGTCCTGCCGGGCTGGATGCAGTTCGTCTCCCAGTTCTCGCCGGGCACCTATGTCCTCGACGGCATCCGCGCCGGCCTGATCGATGGCACCCCCATCACCGATCTGCTGTACGACGTGTGGCCGCTGGTGGTGATGGGCGTGGTCCTGATCCCGCTTGGCGTCTACGTCTTCGGGATCGCTGAACGGTATGCCAAGCGCACCGGCAAGCTCAAGCGAGTCGGATGATGACGAAGATGAAGACGAGCATTCTCCTGTTGGCGGAGCGCGGCATTGACACCGCGGCTCTGGGCGTCGATGCCGACTCCATCCGGCGCGCTCAGTCTGTACGAGTCATGTGGCTTCGTCGTGACCGAGCGTGCATCTGCCTGGCGTAAGCCCGTGGAGGCAACCTCATGACCATCGCAACCGTGCCGGGGCTCATGCTGCGGCCATTCAGCGGCGAGGCCGATCTCGCGGCGCTCGTGCGTATCGCAAATGCCGAGAACGAGGCGGATGGCATCGCGGAGCGCGACACCGTCGATAACATGCGCGCCTACCTGGGCAATCCGTCCGAGCAGTTCGATCCCGCGCGGGACGTTGACGTCGCGGAGCTGGGCGGCGAGATCGTCGGCTGGGCCAGCCGCGAGTGGGTCGACACGCGCGAGGGGGATCTTCGCGAGTACCGCGTATGGGGTGCCGTCGACCCGGCGCATCGCCGCCGTGGCATCGGTACAGCGCTGCTCGAGCACAACGAGCAGCGAGCGCGAGCACTGGCCGCGGCACACGACGCCGGCCGAACGACCGTGTTCGGCGCCTGGGCTGCCGACGGGCGTCCGGGATCGATCCTGCTGGATCGGTCAGGCTACTCCGTGGTCCGCTGGTTCTTCGACATGGTGCGGCCGTCCCTCGACGATCTCCCCGACGTTCGTCTGCCCGATGGGTTCGAGCTGCGGCCGGCGATGCCCGACCAGAACGCGGTGATCTGGCGCGCCAACCGCGAGGCATTCCGTGATCATTGGGGTGGGTCCGATGAATCAGAGGCCGCCATGCACCGCTTCCTCGATGCCCCCGGCACGGATCCGTCGCTGTGGGTCATTGCCTGGGACGGCGACGAGATTGCGGGCGGCGTGATCAACAGCATCCATCCCGAAGAAAACGAGGCGCTCGGCATCCGGCGCGGATGGCTGGATTCCGTCTTCACACGGCGCGCCTGGCGCCGGCAAGGGCTCGCACGCGCACTGATTGCGCGCTCACTGGTGTTGCTGCGCGATCGGGGCATGACGAGTGCCGCCCTGGGCGTCGACGCCGACAACCCATCCGGGGCACTCGGCCTGTACGGGGAGGCCGGATTTGCTGTCGACGACCGCTTCACCGCCTCACGCAAACCGATGGAGGGAGGACCATCCTCGTGATCGACATCGCTCCCGCCGGGGCGCCGGCCGTTCCTGGGCTGCTCTTTCGGCACTACCGCGGGGAGGAGGACCTGCCCGCCATGCTGCGCGTCTACACCACGGCCCACGAGGCAGACGGGATCGAGGAGGTCACGAACCTGGAGCAGCTCAAGCTCAACTACGCGACGCTCGTCAACTGCGATCCGGCGCGCGACATCGTGCTGGCCGAGATGGCCGGCTCCGTGGTGGCCTACGCGCGTGTCTTCTGGGCCGATCTCGTGGAGGGCGGCCGCTCTTACGAGAACTTCGGCTTCGTCCATCCCGACTGGCGCCGTCGGGGAATCGGGACTGCCATGCATCGGCACAACGAGGCTCGCCTGCGCGAGATCGCGTCGGAGCATGCGGGCGTGTCGCCGAAGTGGTTCGGGTCTGAGGGTCCTGACACCGATGCCGGTAACGCAGCTCTGCTCCTCGGCAACGAGTACCAGGCCATCCGCTTCTTCTACGAAATGGTGGCGCCGACCCTGGAGGACATCGAAGAGCACCCGATGCCCGAGGGGATCGAGCAGCGAGTGGTGACGCGTGAGCAGTACCGCACCATCTGGCTCGGGGCGGCCGAGGCTTTTCGCGATCACTGGGGCGAGACCGAGTGGGCGGAAGCAGATTGGGAGCGCTTCATCGCCGACCCCGACAACGAGGACCCGCACCTGTGGCGCATCGGCTGGGACGGCAACGAGGTCGCCGGCGTGGTCATCACGACGGTACCGGTCGAGGAGAACGAGCAGCACGGCCGGTCACGCGTCTACGTCGCCTCGGTTGCGGTTCGTCGGCCCTGGCGCCGGCGCGGCCTGGCCCGTTCGCTCCTGTCGAGCTCACTCGTGGCGGCGCGCGAGGCGGGCTTCACGTCCGCCGGCCTGGGCGTCGATACCGACAGCCCGACCGGCGCCAACAGCCTCTACGAGTCACTTGGGTTCGCCCCGGAGAAGTCCTTCACCTCCTATCGCAAGCCGATGTGAGGCGACGCCGTCAGTCTATGCACCGGGCGGATGAGTGACGGCGCCGAGCCCTGTGGGGCAGTCAATTAGGCGTCCGGTGAATGGAATCCGGCCTGGTTGATGGTTGCAGCCATCGAGGCTGCTCCGGTTGATCCACCTCATGCATTGTTGACAGCGGCCGACGCCGCGACCGTTCAACGAACCGCCTGGTGAATGTGGTGAGGGGGCCCATCAGTTCGCGCACGCCGCGAACTGCCCACACCATCACGAGCCGCGCGTGCCGGTCAACCAACCGGCTGGCGCATCGCCTGGGGGTGACGACGGACCGATACCGTCGGCGAACGCCAGACGAAACGTTAGACGAGAGATCGTCAGCCGTGCGAGGCGAGAACCCTGTCGCGCGTCACGTAGTAGTAGTCCACGATCCGCTCCGTGACGCGGTCCCAGGTGAACTCGGGAGCTCGGGCGCGCCCGGCGTCGCCCATCTCGTGGCGCAGGTCCGGATCGCGAGCCAGGGCATAGAGGGCGGCTGCCAGGGCGCGGGGGTTGCGCGGCTCGACGAGGAGCCCCTGCACGTTGCGCTCGACCACTCGCTTGAAGCCGTGGATGTCCGACGCGACGATGGGGACGCCTGCCGCCATGGCTTCCAGCAGCACGATCCCGAACGATTCCTGGCCGGTGTTGGGTGCGCAGTAGATATCGGCGGACGCGAAATAGCGGACCTTGTCGTCATCAGACACCCGGCCTAGGAACTCGACGTCGCGGATGCCGCGCAGGCCGACGAAGCGCCGATACTCGCGCAGCTTCGGCCCGGCGCCCACGACCAGCAGCCGCGCGTCCACCTTGCGCTTGCGCAGGCGGTGATATGCCTTGAGAAGGTGAATCAGACCCTTGCGCTCCTCGAGCCGGCCGACGAAGAGAATGTTGAGGGTCCGACCGTCACGCAGCTCCTCGAACGGCTGGGCATCGGTGAATCGGTCGAGGTCGACGCCGTTGGGGATGATCTCGTAGTCGCCGGGAAAGTACCTGTGGATGAAGTGGCGCGCCGCGCCGGAGACGGCAATTCGTCCGTGGAGCAGACCTGGCAGGCGACCGGCGAAACGCCTGCCGATCCAGTACGAGGGCGAGAAGCCGCCAAAGGCGTGGAAGGTGGCGATATTCACGGTTTTGGACTGGTCGAGCACGGTCGGGGACAGGAATGGCACGAAGGGCTCGTGGAAATGGAGGATGTCGAAGTTGTGCGCCTCCAGCGCCTCGCGCGCCTGGTGCTTGAAGCGCAGACCGAGCGTGACGCGACCCACCGATCCGTTGGCCGGTGCAGCCCATCCCGTGCCGAGACGGATGATGTGTCCCTCGCTCTCGCGCTGGCGACCGTACTTCGAGGTGATGATCCAGACGTCGTGGCCCATTCGGCGCATGGCCTCGTAGGTGTAGCGCACGTGCTCGTTCACGCCGCCGGGGTGTGGATAGCCGTACGGGCTCACGATCCCGATCTTGAGCGGCGGCCGGTCGCGCGAGCCGGACCCGACGGACGGCGCTGCGCCCGCCGCCGGCCGGACCGACGTCATCGCCACTCTCCGCTGGGCCGCAACGTGTGCCGCAGGTGCCTTGCCTTGGCGCCCAGCTGGCGCCGATACACGTCGACGTTGTGGAGGTTCGACCAGAAGCTGCCGTCAGGCCGGGTCGTGCCCGCGATGATCGCAGCGCGGTAATCGTCGGCCGTGGAACCGGTGAACCAGGTCCAGGCGGTGCCGATCCCCTCGACCACGTGGGCGTCCGAGTTTCCGACGGCGGGCAGCCGAAGCGTGTCCGCGTTGAGGCGGTCCCGGGTCAGGCGGCGGGATCGACCGGCCGCCGACGGGTTCATGAGCTCGATGGCGTCGAGCCGGTGGCGGGGGTCCACCGCGCCGCGCGCCGCCAGCAGCGACCGACCGCCAAGGGACGGCGTGAGCGGCGCCAACGGGTGCGCGGCGATCGCAATCCCGCCCTGGTCGTGAATTCGCTCGAGCGTCTCCGGCAATGGGCGCAGTGCCGGGATCCGCTGGCTTATGAAGAGCGCCAAAACGTGGCCTCGACGCGTGGTGATCTCTTCGCCGACCACGAGGTCGAACGCGTAGCCTCCCGCGGCGTGTATCTCGCGCGCGCGAAGCGCGCCGTCGATCCGCTCGTGATCGGTGATGGCGATGACGTCGAGGTCGGTACGGCTCTCGACGTGGTCGAGCACCGCCTGGACCGATGCCGTTCCATCGGAATAGAGCGTGTGGAGATGCATATCGGCCTTGCCCAGCTCCCCGCCGCCTCGCGTCATGCGCGCAGGTCCGGCCAGCGGGCCTGGAACGAGCCCCACCATTGTTCGGGCGCCTCGCCGATGTCACGCTCGAAGCGCGCGGCGATCAATGTCGCCAAGGTCGCCGTATCGGCGCGCCGGTCCCCGCTCGACGGGACCGGAATCAGCTCGGCCTCGACCCGGAAGCGGTCGGGGCCGATGCGCAGACAGCGACCGACCAGGACCGCGGCGCCGTACGAGACGGCCAGGGCTGCAGGCCCCATGGGGACCGTCGTCGGATGGCCGAACAACGTCACGGGATGACCGTCGCCGGCGAGATCTCGGTCGCCGATGATGCCGACCGTGCCACCCGCGCGGAGCCTCGCGGGGAGGGCACGTCGTGCCTGGCTCAGGGGAACCAGCTCGACGCTGGCGCCTCCACGGCGCGCGGTGAGGAAGTCGAACAGGGCCCGCGGCTCGATCTCCTCGACCGGCGAGACCGGATGGATGCCGTGGGCCGTGACGAAGACACCGAATGGCTCGAAATTGCCGAGGTGCGAGCCGATCAGCACCGCCGGACCGCCACGCAGCACGGCGGCGATGGCATCCCAACGCGGGAACTTCACGATCTCGTCGATGCGCTCGACCGGGTAATGCGGTGCCCGGAGCAGCTCGACGTAATAGCGGGCGTGGTTTCGGAAGGTGGCGTGCACCAAGCCTCGAAGCGCGGGCCCGCTCGTCGGACGGCCGGTCGCGGCGCAGACACGGGCAAGGTTGGCGGTGACGAGCCGGCGACGCGCGGGGGCGAGGCGATACCACGCGTCTCCGGCCAGGTCAGCGAGCGCGTACGCCACCCGTGAGGGCAGAGCGGCCACGATGCGGTCCGCGATCTCGAGCGCCGGGCGGAGCATCACGCGGGAATCTTCGTCCAATCCTCGCCGCGCCGAGCGGCCGCGAGGGAAGCGACGGCGTGCGCGCGGTCGGCATCGGTCTGTGGCCAGACGGGCCGGAACATGTACCACTGGCCCGGATCCTCTCGAATGACGCCGCCGAGGGCGTCGGCCACGGCCTGGGTCGCCCGATGGATATCACCCGGATCGTCGCTCTCGCAGAAGATGAGGGGAAGGCCACGGGCCACGAATCGATCCCCTCTGACGCGACGACAGGCAACCGGCATGAGTGGTGCCCCTGACCTGGCCGCCAGGGTTGCGGGTCCGAGCGGGAAGGTCGTCGCCTCGCCGCAGAACTCGACGGGCACGTCCCCCCGACGGTAGCCGCCATCACAGAACAGGACCAGGTTCTGCCTGTTCTGCAGTGCGCGGAATAGCCCGCGCAGGTTGCGCCACCCGATCAGGAAGATGTTCTGCCGCTCCCGCGCCGCTTTCATGTGCTCGTACAGGCGGCCGTAGGTCGTGTCATCGGCGACGACGTGCATTGCCTCATTGATCAGCTTGAGCGCCGGACCGATGAAGTCCATTCCGCCTACGTGCACGGTGCACGAGATCACTCCATGGCCGATGTCCCCCACCTCGTGGAGCATCTCGGGATTCTCGATGCGCACGATGCGCGCCGCAGCGCTCGAGGTGAGCTCACCGATGCGCATCATGTCGACGAGGTACTTCGCGTAGTTTCGGAACGCCCGCCGGGCGGCCGCGGAAACGCGCGGGTCGTCAGCCGGCAGACCCATCGGCCTCGCCAGGTTCTCACGTGTCAGCCGGCCCTTCCGCCCCGCCAGGTCGTACGCGACATTGCCGACGGCCGCGGCGGCTGGCAGGACAGCCCAGCGCGGTAGCGCGTTGATGACCCGCTCGGCCGCGCGGTACAGCCAGTAGACGATCAGCTCACGCCGCCGCTCGCGCGGCTCTGCCCCCGCGATTGCAACCACGGGCCGATCCTACGCGACTTCGGCCGCCGCGGCCCTCGCCTTCACCTTCGTGTTGGCCGCCGCGACCTTCTTGGCCTTGCGCCCAACGAGCTTCTCGGTGCCGACGAGCGTCTCGTTATCGTCGCCGCGGATGAAGTCCTCGACGCGGTTGTGCGCGATGTCGTCGTGGATCTGCATCGGCGGTGACTTCATGAAGTACGCGCTCGGCGCCACCAGCGTGCCCGCCAGGCCGCGGTCGAGCCCCAGTTTCGCGCAGCGGATCGCGTCGGTGATGACGCCGGCAGAGTTCGGCGAGTCCCAGACCTCGAGCTTGAGCTCCAGGTTGAGCGGTACATCGCCATAGGTGGTGCCCTCCATCCGGATGTGGCACCACTTGCGGTCTTTCAGCCAGGGTACGTAGTCGGACGGCCCGACATGAATGTCCCCGTCCGCGATCTCGTAATCCATCATGCTTGTCACGGCATTGGTCTTCGAGATCTTCTTCGACTCGAGGCGCTCCCGCTCCAGCATGTTCAGGAAGTCGGTGTTGCCGCCGAAGTTCAACTGATAGGTGCGGTCGATCTTGACGCCGCGATCCATGAAGAGCCTGGTCAGCACCCGGTGGGTGATGGTCGCGCCGACCTGCGACTTGATGTCGTCGCCGATGATCGGCAGTCCCGCCTCCGCGAAGCGACGCTGCCAGTACGGCTCGCGGCCGATGAAGACCGGGATCGCGTTGACGAAGGCCACTCCGGCCTGGATAGCCTGTTCGGCGTACCACTTCGTCGCCTGCTCGGATCCGACAGGCAGGTAGCTGACCATGACGTCGACCTCGCGGTCCTTGAGGATCCGCACGATGTCTGCCGTCGGGCCCGGCGCCTTGGTGATGATCTCGGACAGATATTTGCCGAGGCCGTCGTGCGTCATGCCGCGCTCCACCGGAACGTTGAGCTGCGGCACCTGACTGAACGTGAACGTGTTGTTCGGCTCGCTGAAGATGGCCTCCGAGAGGTCCTTGCCCACCTTGTTGCGGTCGATGTCGAAGGCGGCCACGAACTCGAGGTCGCGGACGTGATACCCGCCCAGGTTGACGTGCATCAGCCCCGGGATGAAGTCCGACTCGCTGGCATCGGCGTAGTGATAGCGGCCCTGGACCAGGCTGCTCGCGCAGTTGCCGACGCCGACGATGGCGACCCGGACCTTTCCGTCGCTGGACCGATGACCGTTGCGGGCGGCCTTCCCGTTCTTCGAAGCCACGATGCCTCAGTTCTCCTTCGTACGAGGTTCGACGGCCTGGCTGAGACGCCAGACGTGCGAGATGCGCTGGACGACGGTCACCACAGTGAGCGCGGCGATCAGGAAGAGGATGCCGATGAGCGCCGGCGTGAAGCCGAGGCCGGCAAGCGCGACTCCCGCGATGATGAGGATGAGCCGCTCCGTGCGGGGAGCGAGACCGACACTGGCCGACAGGCCGATTCCCTCGGCGCGCGCCCGGGCGTAGCTGACCAGGAATGAGCCGATCAGCGCAACGAGAACCGCAAGGACCGGGAGCATCGGCTGGTCGAGGGCGGTGAACAACCAGACCGCGATGCCGACATACAGGATCGCCTCGCTGGCCCGGTCGAGGGTCGAGTCGAGGAAGCTGCCGAAGGCGGTCTCGCCGCCCTGCGCGCGGGCCAGGGCGCCGTCGACCGCGTCGAGCAGGGAGCCCGCGCTCAGAACGGCGGCGCCGATGAGGAGCCAGCCGCCGGCCACCAGCGCTGACGCCGCCACGGTGATGAGGAGGCCGATGACCGTGATCGTGTTCGGCGTGAGGTGCAGCGCCATGGCCAGCCGCACGACCGGGACGAGGATCGCTCGCGCGGACTCCTTGATCCGGGCCGGCACCACGGATGCGCCGCGACGCAGGTCGTGGGCGTGATCGCGGCTAGCTGACATCAGGCACCGTCCCCGGCGCGTCGGCCACGCCCGCCACTCCGGCGGTGCCGCCGACGAGGCGGCCCTCGGCGTCGTGCAGCTCCTCGAAGGCGGCGGTCCGCAGACGACAGATCACCTCGCGGCCATGCCGCTGCGTATCGATGATGCCAGCCAGGCGCAGGATGCGCAGGTGCCAGCTGATGAGCGGCTGCGAAAGGCCGATACGGGCGGACAGCTCGCGTACCGGCAACGGTCCGATCTCCGCCATGAGGCCAATGATCCGCAGGCGCGTCTCGTCCCCGAGGGCCCGGTACAGCGCGCGGAGCCGCCGAAGGTCTCGCTCAGCGGCCGACTCGGATGAAGATGGGATCACAAGCAGTTCTTTATCAAATGCGAGTTTATATAAGCGGCGGCTTATGATATGGGTCGTCCGCCCCCCCGTCAACCCCGTGCTAGCATCGGCGCCCGACCGGTCCCGGATGCCGGCAACAGGAGGTGCGTCGCTGACGAGTTCGACCCCGGACGCGTTGTGGAGCGCGCCGTCCCTGCGGGTCCTTCGCCCGTCCGCTGTGTCGTGCGCCGGTCTGCGTCGCGGCCGTGAGCTGGACCGGTGCTCGCTGTCGGTCCCGGTAGGCGCCCGGCTGCTGATCGTCTCCGAGCCCGACACGAGCGCATCCACGTTACTTCGCGTGCTGGCCGGACTGTCACGGATCAGCCGTGGCGAGGTGCGAATTGCCGGTTCGACCGATCCGACCGCCGCTGGTTGGGGTCTGCGCATGGCGTACCTGGGATCGGAGTCGGGTCTGCACACCTGGATGACGCCGCTCGAGACCCTTCACCTGGCCGCCGGACTTCTTGGCCTGTCGAACGGGGAACGGGCGCGGCGGATCGATCGCGCGCTCACGTGGACGGGGATCACCCCGGGGATGGCCGCGCGGGCGATCAGCCGCGGCGGACCGGAGCTGGAACAGCGGACCGGCCTGGCGGCCGCGCTGATCGCCGAGCCCGAGGTCCTGCTGCTCGACGAGCCGCTGCGGGCGATCGAGGCGACCGAGCGAGCTCGCATGCTCCGGCTCCCCGGCCGGCGGCTGACCATCTTGCTGGCGAGTCGGTATCCGGCCAGCGAGGTCGGGCTGGTTGCTCACGTCGCGTACCTGCGCAACGGTCGGATTCAGTTCATCGCACCGATCGGCGACCTCGATCGAGCCGGCCTGCCCCTGAGCCACGCCGGGATCGCGGAGCTGGGGGCGCTGATGGCGGCGGAGCGTCGCCTGCGCCGAGATCCTCCACCGTGAGCCAGACGGGGGTCGTCACCCGGCTTGCCCTGCGCGAGCTGTGGATCAGCTTTCGTCTCCTCCTCCTGCTCACGGCGTACGTCGCGGTCGGAGCTGCGGCGGCGCTGATCCCGGGCTCGCTGCCGGCGATCCTGGTGCGCCTCGCGATCGGCGTGTCCGCCGCGATGGTCGTCGGCGCCGCGCTCGCCGCCTGGTCGCTCAGCCGCGATCGCGTCCTGGGTCGGGCCGGCTGGCTCGCCACGCGGTCGATCCCGCGCGGGACGATCCTGGTCGGCTGGTTCGTTGCCCTGGCGCTCGTATCGGTCCTGGGACTGGTGGCCGTCGGTGCGCTGGGTTGGCTCGCCGCTTCGACGGCCTCGAGCTCACTGGACCCGGTCGCATTCGGCGCGACGTTCGGCGCGATCGCCTGCGGATCACTTGTGCTCCTGGCATTGGGGCTGCTGTTCGGCGCCGCACTGCCGCCACTGGCCGCGACCGTGGGGGCTGCCGTGGCGAGCGTGCTCATCGTCGCCGCGGCCTGGTTCGCCCTCCCACGCGTCGCCCTTCCGGTCGAGGCGCTCGTCCACCTCCCGCGTCTGCCGGGTCCGATCGCGATCGCCCTCCAGGGCGGAGGAGCGAGCCTCGCACTCGCCGCGCTTCTCGTGCTGGCGGCCCGCGCGGCCCTGGAGCGGGTGGACCTGTGACCGAGCAGACCCTGCGGATCAGTCCGGTGGCTGCCTGGGCGGCGCTCGTGTTCGCGAGCCTGGGGGTCCTGCTCGGCGGCGCCGAGCTGATGGTCGTCGCCATCGCCCTTCCATCGATCGTCGCCGACTTCGGCGGCTGGGCCGACCTTGCCCGCGTGAGCTGGATCGTGAACGCGTACCTGCTGGCGTACGTGGTCGCAATGCCGCTCGCCGGGCGCGGCGCCGACCTGTGGGGAGCTCGCCGCCTGTACGTGCTCGCGCTCTTTCTGTTCGTCATCGGCAGCGCCGGGGCCGGCATCTCGCGCTTCGCCGGGCCTGACGACGGGTTGACCTGGCTCATCGTCTCGCGGGTCGTCCAGGGCTTCGGCGGCGGCGCCCTCGTCCCGCTCTCCATGGCGCTCGCCAGCCACCTGTTCAGCGGCCGCGCCCGCGCCGCCGCCCTGGGGCTCGAGGGGGCCGCGACGTACATCGGCATGGCGATCGGCCCCGCATACGGCGCGTGGGTGCTTCTCAACTTCAACCTGCCGATCCCCGGGCTCGACATCGCCAGCTGGCAGTGGATCTTCCTTCTCAACGTGCCGATCGGCATCGTCACCCTGCTCCTGATCTATGTCGTGGCCGGCGGCATCGAGACGCCGCGGGTACGGGCCGGGCTCGACCTTGGCGGCGCCGGCCTGCTGTCCGTCGCGCTCGTTGCCGGCATCGGTGCCATCACCGTCTCGGGTGCCAACGGTTGGACCGATCCCCTGGTGCTGGGCGGCCTGGCGCTGGGGGCGGCGGCATTTGCCGCCTTCGTGTGGCTGGAGCTCCGTTCGGGGTCACCGATCGTCGACCTGCGCCTGTTTGCGAACAGGACCTTCAGCGCGGCGAACGCGGTCAGCCTGCTGACGGGGTACGCGCTGGCGACCGCGATCATCGGTGGGCCGGTCTTCGTCAATCGCGTCCTGTTCGGTGGCGACGCCGATGCGTCGCTGATCCTCACCGCGCTGACGCTCGCCATCGCGGCGGGTGCGCTCATCGGCGGCCTGCTGGCCGGATTCATCGGCGAACGGATCGTGACGCTGGCGGGCGTGCTGGCCAGCGCGGCCGGGCTGTGGCTGGCGCTGGGATGGGGAATCGGGACGGACATCGATCGGCTCGTCCGTGACCTCGGCATCTTCGGGCTCGGCTTCGGGCTGACGGTCGCGCCGCGCGCGACGGCTGCGGTCGAGGCCGCTGGCGCCGGTGCGTACGGCGTGGCGAGCGCGATGATCCAGATCACGCGCACCATCGGGATGAGCATCGGGCTGGCGCTGCTGACCTCGATCGGCCAGAACCGAATCGATGAGCTGTCGGCGCTGATCACCGACCCGGAGCGGCGCGATGCCCTGGTCGTCGAGCTCGGACGGCCGGAGTTCGTCGGCGTGGATCCGAGTGCCTCGCTCGCGCTGGTGGACGTACTCGAGCGATGGTCACAGGGCCAATCGGCGGAGGCCCTTCAGCTCGTGTTCGCGATCGCTCTCGCGGTGGCGCTGGCGGCCATCGTGCCGGCATGGTTCGTCCGCGGACGGCGCGCCTGATTCAGCCGGCGGGCTCGGCCACGATCACCAGCTCGCCCCAGTTCCTGTTGAACCCCTGCGACGTCTGGAGCGTTAGCCGCTCGTAGGTGGTGGGAACCGTCCAGAACGCACCCTCGGCACAGTCGTCGTGAATCTGAAGCGCCAGCGGCGGGTCCGGCGGGTTGTTCTCCGTGGCGTCGGGATCGGGGCAGGGAACGTTCGGACGCACCTCGGTCACGATGTAGCTGAGCACCGAGTCGTCGGACATCCGGATCAGCACCTCGGCCCCGATCTGCACGTTCCAGAGCGGCTTGAAGAGCGTGTTGAGCGCGTGGGCGAAGATGTACGAGTTCGTATTCCGACCCGGTTGGTTGCCCGCTCGCAGGATGTAGGCGGAGTCGGTCGGGGGAAAGCCATCCGTCTCCTTGCTGGTCGACTGCTTTACCGCGACATTGAGGCCGACCGACTCCACCTCCAGCTGCACGGCCGTCACGTTCGACGGCAGCGGGGTGGGGGTGGGAGTCTCCGTCGGCTCGGCACTGGCGCTCGGAGCGGCCGAAGCGGAAGCCGACGGCGCGGGAGTCGCGGTTGCCTCAGCGACTTCGCTGGGTGTCGCGATCGGTGGGAGGCTGGCCGCCGGCTCCGCATCGAGGTCGAGCGTGCCGACGATAATGAGAGCAACCCCCGCCACACCCAGGATGATCGGGAGCGCCCAAAAGGAGAGACGCTTCACATGGTTGAGTCTAGCCGCCGCACCGCCGCACCGCTGGCGCGGGCCATTTCCCTCGCGTCAGAAGCCCTTGCCGATGTTCCGGCCGGGCTCCTGACCGATTTCGACGGCACCCTGTCACCCGTGGTTGCCGATCCCGCCTCGGCAGCGCTCATCGGCGGCGCGTCGGGCGCCCTCGAGACGCTGGTCGATCGCCTGGCGGTGGTCGCCATCGTGACCGGCCGCGCGCCACTTGATGCGCGCCGCATGACGGAAGTGCCCGGCCTGCTGATCGCGGGCAATCACGGCACCGAGTGGCTCGAGCCGGATGCGGAGAGGCCGGTCGCCGCGGCGGAGGCATCATCGGTCACGGCTCGGCTCGATCTCGTCCTGGCCGGACTGCCGACGATGCCCGGCGTCGTCCTCGAGCACAAGGGCGTCTCCGCGACCGTCCACTACCGCAACGCGCCGGATCCCGGCGCTGCCCGCTCGGTCATCATGCGTTGGCTCGAGGGAGCCGACGCGCACGGGATCGACGTCCGCCACGGCCGCATGAGCGTCGAGCTGCGGCCCATCGGCCTCGGCGACAAGGGCAGCGCGGCGCGGGACATCATCGAGCGCTTCGGGCTGCGCGGCGTGGTGGTCATGGGTGACGACGTCACCGACCTCGACATGTTTCGGGCCGTCGAGGAGCAGCGAGCGGCCGGCCGCATTCGCGGCGTGATCATCGGTGTCGGGGGTGCAGATGGTGAGGTGCCGTCCGCCGTGGTGGATGCTGCCGACGTGGTGCTTGCCGATCCGCCGGAGGCCGCAGCGCTGTTGACCGCCCTGGCGCGTCGCTGATCTGCAGGTGACAACTCGGGCCGATCAACCGGTGAGCTCGTCGAGGTCCTCGAGCTGGCGCCGCAGCCACCAGGTGATGTCCTCCCGCTCGACGCCGCGGCGGAGCTGGGCCAGGCGACGCCGACGCTCCTCGACCGGCATGGCCAGCGCGGTGGCAAGGGCATCGGCGGTGCCGACCACGTCAGCCGGCGCCACGGCCAGCGCTCCATCGGCCATCTGATCGAACGCACCTGCGGTCTCCGAGAGGACCAGCACCGCGTCGCGGTCGGAGACGATGACGGCCTCCTTGGCGACCAGGTTCATGCCGTCGATGAGCGGGTTGACGAGGATGACATCGGCGATGGAGAGCCCGGCCATCGCCTGCGCGTAGTCGTTCTCGTAGAAGAGCTGCACCGGCCGCCAGCCGGATTGTCCGAAGCGGGCATTGATGCGGTCGACCGCGTTCTGCACCTTGCGACCGTAGTCGCCGTATTCGCGCAGGCCGGTTCGTGACGGGACCAGGAACGCGAGAAAGCTGATCCGGCCGCGCATCCTGGCGTTGCGCTGAAGGAGCGTCTCGTAGGCCATGAAGCCGCGAAGGATGTTCTTCGATGGCTCCAGGCGGTCGACACGCACGATCACCCGCTCCCGCGCGCCGCCCAGCAGCTGGTCGGCACGGCGCCGAGCCGCTCGCGAGCCGGCGACCCGCCGGGTGGCCTCGACATCGATGCTGATCGGGTAATGGCGGATGTGGGTCGTTCGGCGCCTGCGCCACACCGTGCGCGCGTCGTAGTCGACCGTCGCGTCGGGCACGAACGACTCGACCATCCGCAGGAAGTTGTGCGCGTACCGCTGGGTCTGGAACCCGACGACGTCGTTTGCCAGCAGTCCGCTGGCGATCCCCTCGCGGATCGCCGGCGCGATGTTCTGCCAGATGCTCGACGGCGGCCACGGGATGTGGGTGAAGTGGCTGAGGACGGCGCCGGGGCGGACACGTCGAATCGTTTCGGCCGCGGTATAGAGGTGATAGTCGTGGAGCATGATCCGCGGCCGCCGGTCGGAGCGGGTCTCGGCCAGGACGGCCGTCGCGAAGGCATCGTTCAGCGCAACGTAGCCTCGTTCCCAGGCGCGCATGGTGGCCGCATCGATCACCGGACGCTCCGGCAGGTTCCACATCTGGTGCTGGAGGAACCACAGGAGCGGATTGGCGATCACGTTATAGGCCTGCTCGTAGACGGATCGGTCGACCGATGCGAACCGCAGGCGCACGGCATCGTCGCCTGCCGCCTGGCGCAGGAGCCTCGGATCGGCAGCAGCGCGTCGGTCGCCATCGCTCATCGCCGCCGCGATCCAGGTGACCGGGACATGCTTGCCGATCTGTCCGAGCGCGGTGACAAGGCCACCGGAGCCGCGCCGCGGCCGCACGGATCCGTCGGCACCCGACGTGAACGTGACGGGGCCACGGTTGGTGGCGATGATCAGGCGTCGGTCACCGAGGAGCGCGGTCGCGGCCGCGCCAAGTGCGGTATCGGCTTCGACGAGCGTCATCGGGTTAGAAGAGGCTCGCCGCAGAAACCTCGAGCAGGCCAAGGATGGCGCCGGGGAAGATTCCCAGGATCACGACGCCAGCCACCGACAGCACGAGTGCCACCGAACCGAAAGGAGAGGTGTCGATCGGCGCGGGGTCCGGCTCAGGGTCGCGCATGTACATGTAGACGACGACGCGCAGGTAATAGAAGGCCGCAAGGGCTGCGTTCAGGACCAGGATCACCGCCAGCCATGCGAGGCCAGCGTCTACGGCCGCCAGCAGCACGTAGAGCTTGGCGAAGAAGCCCACCGTCGGCGGGATGCCGGTCAGGCTGAGCATGAGGATGCCCATGGCGGCGGCCCGCCCGGGCGAGCGTGTGGCGAGGCCGGAGAAGGAGTTGAGCCCCCCGAAGCGCGTGGTGTCGCGCTGGAGCATGGCGACCACGGCGAAGGCAGCGATGTTCATGACGGCGTAGCCCAGCACGTAGAACAGGACCGACTCGATGCCCTGTGCCGCGGCATCGGTGTCCGACGCATTCGCGTACGCCGCCAGGCCGGCCATGATGTAGCCGGTGTGGGCGATGCTGGAGTAGGCGAGCATGCGCTTCACGTTGACCTGTACCAGGGCGACCACGTTGCCGATGGTCATGGTCAGGACGGTCAGGATCAGAAAGATGCCGAGCCAATCGGCGCGCAGCGGCGCCAGAGCTTCGGCGAAGACCCGGATGAGCAGCGCGAAGGCGCCGAGCTTGGGACCGACCGACAGGAACCCGGTGATCGGCGTCGGCGCTCCCTGGTAGGCGTCCGGGGTCCAGTAGTGGAACGGGACCGCCGCGATCTTGAAGGTGCCGCCGACCAGCAGGAAGCCGATGGCGACGAGCAGCGCTCCGCTCATCTGACCTTCGAGCGCGCCAGCGATCTCGTCGATGTTGGTCGAACCGGTGATGCCGTACAGCCAGCTGATCCCGAACAGCACGATGGCGCTCGCGAAGCTGCCGAGCAGGAAGTACTTCAGGCCGCCCTCGTTGCTGTACCGATCGGTCTTGTGCAGTCCGGCCAGCAGGTAGCTGGGCATCGTCATCAGCTCGAGGCCCAGGAAGAGCGTGATCATGTCGCTGCTCGAGGCGAGGACGCACATGCCGAGCAGCGCCGTCACCAGGATCATGTGGAACTCGCCGAGCGGGATCCGTCGCACGATCAGGTAGCCCGGTGCGAACAGGACCGAGATGATGCCGATCAGGATGGTGGCCGCCTTGAAGAACACCGACAGGTCATCCACCACGTAGAAGCCCGCGTAGACCGTCTCGTTGATGTCCCAGACGACCACGCAGGCCGCCCCCGCCAGGATCAGCCCGGCGACGGTGAGCGGCGTGAGCAGCCACTTGTTGGGACGCGACAGGAAGAGATCCACGGTGATGATCGTCAGCACCAGCGCCACCAGGATCAGCTCCGGCAGCAGCGTGACGAGATCGTCGAGCATGTCCATCAGCCAGCCGTCACCAGAGCGGACCGAAGCCGGTCAGGCCGGCGCCGTTGACGGCCTCGATGATTCGATCGACCGGCGCGGCGATCGCCTCGAGCACCGGTCCGGGATACACGCCGAGCGCCACCACCAGCACGATGAGCGGACCGAGGGCCAGCCACTCGTTGCGATTGATGTCGCGCAACGTTGGCCAGAATCGTTGCATCCAGTCGGACGGCACGGTGAAAAACACGCGCTGGAACATCCAGAGCATGTATACGGCGCTGATGATGACCACCACCATGGCCGCGACGGCGACGAAGCCGTTGTAGCGGAAGGCGCCCAGGACGACCAAAAATTCACCGATAAATCCGGAGAGCCCGGGCAGGCCGATGCTGGCGAACGTGAACAGGCCGAACATCGCCGCGTAGCGGGGGACCCGGGCGTTGAGTCCGCCCATGTGCGCGATGAGGCGGTCGTGCGTCTGCTCGTAGATGATGCCGACGAGGAGGAAGAGCGCCCCAGTAGTGACGCCGTGGCTGATCATCTGGTAGATGGCGCCCTGAAGGCCCTGCTCGTTGAAGACGAAGGTGCCGAGCGTGACGTAGCCCATATGGCTGACGCTCGAGAAGGCAACCAGCTTCTTGAGGTCCGGCTGCACCATGGCCACCATCGCTCCGTAGATGAGGGCGACCAGCGCCAGGCCGATGATGATCGGCCCGAAGCTGACGGCCGCATCCGGCAGCAGTGGCAGGTTGAAGCGCAGGAATCCGTAACCGCCGAGCTTGAGCAGGATGCCGGCAAGGATGATCGAGCCGGCGGTCGGTGCCTCCACGTGGGCATCCGGCAGCCAGGTGTGGAAGGGCCACATCGGCACCTTGATGGCGAACGCCAGGAAGAACGCCACGAACGCGAGCGCCTGGAGGCTATCGGCGTAGGCGAACCCGCGCAGGGCCTCGTAGCTGAACGTGAACGGCTGACCGCTGGCGGCGTGCGCGATCGCGACCGCAAGGATGGCGACCAGCATGAGCAGCGAGCCGACCAGCGTGTAGATGACGAACTTGACCGTGGCATAGATTCGGCGTGGACCGCCCCACACGCCGATGATCACGTACATCGGGAAGAGGCTCATCTCCCAGAACACGTAGAACAGGAACAGGTCGAGCGCGACGAAGACGCCGAGCATCCCGACCATCAGAAGCAGGATCGCGATGTAGTACTCCTTGACCCGCTCCTGGATGGGCTCCCAGGAGTAGAAGATGGCGACCGTGCTCAGCAGCGTGGTCAGCAGGACGAGCACCATGGAAAGCCCGTCGACGCCCACGGTGTAGCGCATGCCGAACGCGTCGATCCAGGCGAGGTCCTCGCGGAACTGGAATTCGCTGCCGCCGGGCTCGTACCCCAGCAGCAGGAGCGAGAAGGCGAAGCTGCCCAGCGCGGCAAGGAGGCCGATCCAGCGAATGGCACGATGGTTCGTGCCCGGCACCAGGAGCAGCAGCAGCACGCCGATGAGCGGCGTGAAGACGATGAGGCTGACCACCGGGAGACCGTTCATGACTGGCGGCTCCCCCGAGTATATAGGTATATACTCCACGCGATGACCATCATCGCACGACCGTCGCGAACATGATCAGCACCACGACCAGTCCGGCGGCGATGCCGAGGCCATAGTTCTCGACCCGCCCCGTCTGGCTCTTCCGAAGCCCTCCACCGATCACGCGCGCCATCCAGCCGGCACCGTTCACCGCGCCGTCGATGACCTTCGCGTCGAACCACCACAGTGCGTTGCTGACCAGCACGCCGCCGCGCGACCAGACCAGCTGGTAAATGTCATCCACGTAGTACTTGTTGACGCTGGCCCGGTACATCCCCGGGCCGAGCCCGAACGGGATGCGCTCCACGAACCGACCGGCCGACTCCGGACGCCGCACGTACCAGCGATGCGCCAGCCAGATGCCGGCCGCCGCGACCACCGCGCCGATGAGCAGGAGCAGTCCGCCCAGGCCGAACAGCTCGAAGTCGTGGTGGCCGTCGGCGAAGATCGAGCCGGGCAGGATGCCCGCCTCCTCGGCGTCGTGGAAGACCTCCTCCAGCCACGCGTGGATGACGCCGCCCTCCGGCGGGATGCCCAGGACGAGGCCGGCGAGAACGGTCGGGACGGCCAGGATGACGAGGGGCGCCACCATGGTCGGTCCGCTCTCGTGGATGTGATCCCAGACCGCACGAGGCCCGCGCCATTCGCCCCAGAAGGTCATGAAGATCATGCGGAACGTGTAGAAGGCGGTCATGAAGGCGACGATGGTGCCCACCGCGTAGAAGACGAGATAGCCGCGGTTGAACGACTCGGCCAGGATCTCGTCCTTGCTGAAGAAGCCGGAGAAGATCGGGATGCCGGCCAGTGCCAGCGAACCGATCACCATGGTCACGTAGGTCCAGCGCATCTTTGCGCGCAGGTTGCCCATGTGCCGCATGTCCTGCTCGCCGCCCGCCCCGTGGATCACCGAGCCGGACCCCATGAAGAGCAGCCCCTTGAAGAAACCGTGGCTGACCAGGTGGAAGATGGCCGCCGTCCACGCACCGATGCCGAGCGCGAAGAACATGTACGCCAGCTGGCTGACGGTGCTGTAGGCGAGGACCTTCTTGATGTCATTCTGGGTCAGGGCGATTGCCGCCGCGAAGACCGCAGTGAAGACGCCGATGATGGCCACCACCCACATGGCGGTCGGAGCCTCGATGAAGATCGGGTTGGCGCGCGCCACCATGTAGACACCGGCATTGACCATGGTGGCGGCGTGGATCAGGGCACTGACCGGGGTCGGGCCCTCCATGGCGTCCGGCAGCCACACGTGGAGCGGGAACTGGGCGCTCTTGCCGACGGCGCCCGCAAAGAGGAGCAGGGCGATCACGGTAATCGTGCCTTCGTCGAGCGTCCCGATGCGCTCGAAGACCTCGCCGAAGTTCAGCGTTCCGAGATTGACCCAGATCATCATGATTCCCAGGCCGAATCCGAAGTCACCGACCCGGTTGACGATGAAGGCCTTCTTGGCGGCGCCCGCGGCGGAGGGCTTCTTGTACCAGAAGCCGATGAGCGCGTAGCTGCACAGGCCGACCGCCTCCCAGCCGACATAGAGCATCAGGAAGTTGTCGCCCAGGATCAGCAGCAGCATGCTGAACATGAACAGGTTCAGGTACGCGAAGAAGCGCCAGAATCCTCGGTCGCCGTCCATGTAGCCGATGCTGTAGACGTGGACGAGGAGCCCGATGGTGCTCACCACCAGCAGGAGCATGGCGGTCAGCGAGTCGACCAGGAAGCTGATGTTGATGATGAAGTCGCCCGAGGCGATCCACTCGTAGACCGTGACCTCGTACTCGTTCCCGCCGAAGATGACACCGGCGAAGACGATCATGCTGAAGATCCACATCAGCCCGACCACGGCGGTGGGCACGATCCAGGAGCGATAACGTGGCCGCTCCGCCCCCGGCGCGACGTGTCCGGCCTGGCCGAGGCCGTCGTTGAACTGCGCCGGGATCACCCCGTCGGCGCCCTCCGCGTTGGCCAGGTCATCGGCGTGGCCGGCGTGCGGGCTGGTTACCCGCTGCTCCTCCTCGGTCGGGATCGCGCGGAAGCTCGAATCGTCGACATCGTGGTCGTCATGACCGCCGGAGTGGTCTGCCACGTCGTGCTCATCCGGGTGCCCGTGGCCGTGCGCCGGCACCCGGTCCAGGCGCGCCCCGACGAAGACGGCGAACAGGAAGCCCGCCAGGGGCAGCGCGGGAATGAGCGCGATCAGCAGCTCCATCACGGGTTGCGCGCCCTATTCCTTCAGGTCGGCGTACTGGTCGACCTCGGCCGTCTGACGGGTTCGAATGATCGCGATGACCAGGGCCAGGCCCACGGTCACCTCGGCCGCGGCCACGGCCATGATCATCAGGGCGAAGACGGCGCCTGCGTTCGCATCGGCGGGAAGGAAGGCATTGAACGCGACCAGGCTCAGGTTCACCGCGTTGAACATGAGCTCGATGCTGATGAGCATCAGGATCGCGTTGCGTCGCGCCATGAAGCCGAATGTGCCGATGCCGAACAGCAGGGTGGAGACGATCAGGTATCCCTCGACGCCCATCGGTCAGTTCGCCCGCTCGTCTTCTTCGGGCCGCCGCGCCAGATAGATGGCGCCGATGATGGCGACCAGGATCAACAGGCTGATGATCTCGAAGGGAAGGGCGTAGGTCGTGAACAGCGCGATGGCAATCGCCTCCACCGCGGCTCCCACGGCCTGGGGAGCGACGCCCCAGTCGGTCTGGATGACCGACCAGCCGACCATGCCGATGATGGCCAGCGCGACAACCGCCGCGATCGGCACCTGGCGATGGAACGGGGTCGGCAGGTTCGCGTCGCCCGCCTGGGTCAGCATGATCGCGAACAGGATGAGCACGCTGATCGCCCCGAGGTAGATCAGGACCTGGGCGGCAGCCACGATGGGTGCACCGAGCAGCGCGTACATCCCGGCCAATGAGCCGAAGCAGATCATCATCGCCACGGCCGAATGGATGATGTTGCGCAGCGTCACGACGGCGAGCCCGGCTCCCACCACACCGAAGGCGAGCAGGAAGAAGAGGACGCTGGAGATGTCCAGGGTCGAAGCTCCCTAGAGAGGTTTCGTGCTCATGCGATCCCGAGCGGGACCGCGACCGATTCTAGCGTAGGCATTGCGCGGTCGCGCGATCTGCCCGTAACCTTCGGGACGCCGCCGGTCCCGGCGGTGGAGAGAGGATATTGGAGGTCGACATCACGATGACGAGACGGATCGCCCCTGTGCTGGCGGGACTCGCCCTGACGCTGGCCGCCTGTGGTGGAGGTGGCGACGGCGGCACCAACGAGGGCGAGGACAATCCGACCTCCGCCACCGTCGAGGCCGGTGCCGAGCGCGTCGCCCATCCGCTCGCCCCGGGTCGATATCGGCTCACCATCACCGAGGATTGCGACGACTACACCGTCTCGATCACGCAGGAGGGAGGCGACTTCGTCTACTCCGTCGACAACTCGCCGATCCGGATCGTGCTGGTGAACGACGTGCCCGGCGGCAACTTCTTTATCGAGCAGACCAACGAAGCCTGCACCGACTGGAATCTCAAGCTCGCCCGACTCGGCGGCTGAGCGGGCTACCGAGTGGGGCGCTCGCGGTCGGACATCTCGAGGATGTCGAGCATGGGCAGGTCGCGCTGGTACTCGCTGAACTCGAACTCGGGACCGCAGCGCAGGGCGTCGTAGGGGCACGCGTCGGCGCAGATGCCGCAGAAGATGCAGCGGCTCACGTCGAGCTGGTACGTCTCGAGGATGCGTGGTCGCGGCATGAGCGCGCCGACCGGGCAGGTCTCGGCGCAGCGACCGCAGGAGACGCACGGCGTCTCGTTGAGTGACACGAAGTCGGCGGTGGTGACGAGCGAGTCGAAGCCCTTGCCGATGAAGTCGTAGCAGCCGGCGCCAACAATTTCCTTGCACACCTGCGCACATCTGCCGCAGTCGATGCAGCGACTGTAATCCCGCAGGATGAAGGAGTGCGTCTCGTCCCGGCCGTAGCCGTGGTTGACGCCGACGTACGGGTTGTCCTGGATCGAGCGCTCGTCGATGGCCATGTTGAGCGTCGTCTCGTACTCGATCGCCGCCTCGCGCAGGTCACAGTGACCGATCGCCTCGCACGTGCACTGCAGGCAGCGCCCGGCCTCGGCCATGGCCTGGTCGCCGGTGTAGCCGAACTCGTACTCGTTGAAGTTGCCCTTGCGCTCGTCGGCTTCCTGCTTGCCCATGATGGCGCGCGGCTCCTTCACGTCATCGGTGAAGGGCACGATGCTCAGAAAGTTCGGCTGCGGCTCGGTGACGATGCGGCGAACCTGGGGATCGTCGAGGTCGTGACCGCGCAGCCAGTAGTCCATTGCGTAGCTGGCACGCCGGCCCTCGCCGATGGCCTCGACCACGGTCGCGGCGCCGGTGCGCACGTCGCCGGAGGCGAAGATCTTCGGGACGTTGGTGCGGAAGATGTGCTCCTCGGCGACCAGGTTGCCGCGACGGTCGACCTCGAGTCCGTTGCGGATCTCTTCGGGCTCCGACTCGATCCACGACAGCTCGGGGCCCTGGCCGATGGCTCCCAAGACGGTGTCGCACTCCACGATGAACTCGGTGCCCGGCATCGGTTCCGGACGGCGCCTGCCCTGCGCGTCGGGTTCGCCGAGCTTCATGCGCTGGAACTCGACGCCGGTGACCCGGTCGTCCTCCCCGGTGACGATGCGCGTCGGGGCGGCCTGGAAGATGACGCGCGCGCCCTCCTCGATTGCCTCGTGCACCTCGTCGGCGGCGGGCATGTCCTTCAGGTCGCGGCGATAGACCAGGGTCACCTCCGCGGCACCCTGGCGCACGCTGGTCCGGGTGCAGTCGATGGCGGTGAAGCCGCCGCCGATGACCACGACGCGGGCGCCCTTCAGTCGCGGAATCGGAATGCCGCGGGTCGAGTTGTACAGGTTCTCGAGCGCGTTGACCGTCCCATCGGCGTGCTCACCCGGGATGCCGAGCTCGTTGGACTTGTAGCAGCCGATGCCCACGTAAATGGCGTCGTACTCGTCGATGATGTTGCCCAGGTGGAAGTCGCGCCCGAGGCGCATGTTCGGCCTGAATGTGGCGCCGAGCTCCCACACGTGGTTGAGCTCGCGGTCCATCCAGCCCTTCGGCAGGCGGTACTGCGGGATGCCGTAGCGCAGCATGCCGCCCTGTTCGGGATCGGCCTCATAGACATCGCAGGCATGGCCGCGCAGCTGAAGGTAGTAGGCGACGCTCATGCCGGCGGGCCCGGCACCGATGATCGCCACGCGGCGCCCGGTCGGCGGGTCCTTCGGCCACGGGATGGGTGCCGGGGCATCGACCTCGAGCACGCGATCGGCGCAGTAGCGGTGCGAGTCGCGAATGGCGATGGCGGTATCCACCTCCTCGCGCCGGCAATGCGTCTCGCATGGCGCCGGGCAGACGCGACCGAGGATCGCGGGGAATGGGAGGGAGCGCTTGAGGATGCGCGTCGCCTCTTCCCAGTTGCCGAGCGTGTTCTGCTTCAGGTACCCCGGGATGTCCACGCGGGTCGGGCACTTGAACTGGCAGGGCGGGAGGCAATAGGCATCGTGGTCGCTGAAGATGAGCTCGAGGACCATGCGGCGGTTCTCGATGACCCGCTCCGAGTGGGTGGTGATGACCATGCCCGGCTCGATCTGCGTGCCGCAGCTGATCGGCGTGTCCTCGCTGCCGGCGACCTCGACCACGCAGATGCGGCAGGCGCCATAGGGAGCCAGCTTCGGCTCGTAGCAGAGGGTCGGCACGTCGATGCCGAGCACCCGGCAGGCCTGGAGGATCGTCTGGCCCTCCTCGACGCGAAGCTCCTTGCCGTTGATCGTCACGCCGATCTCGCGCGTGCCGGGCACCATCGGCCACAGCGGGGTGTAGTCGCCGGCGATCGTCGCGTCGCCCTGTCCGTTGCCGCTGCCATTGCCGCTGCCGTTGCCGTTGCCGGCGGCGTGGCCGTTCGTCGTTCCGAAGCTCATCGATTCCTACTCTAGCCGGGCCACGGGCTCGACGCCGGAGAGCGGCTCGAGGAGGGGCATCAGCTCGCTCGTCCGGCAGGCGCCCGCGATGCAGACGCCGCGCTCGGCGTGCGCCCGGTACTCGTCGCCGAATCGATCGAGCGTCGTCAGGATCGGTCCCGATGCGAGCCGTTCCAGCTTGCAGAGTGCGGTGTCGCTCACCTTGCGGGAAAGATCGCGCAGCAGCGTGAAGTCGTTCGGGCGGGGGGTCGCGGCCAGGATACGGTCGAGCGTCTCGACCAGGCGCTTCGTGCCGATGCGGCACGGAACGGCCTTGCCACACGCTTCCCGCGCATTGAAGTCGACGAAGAATCGCGCCGTGTCGACCATGCAGGTGGCGCGATCGGTGACGAGCACGGATCCGGAGCCGATGATGGCACCTGCGTGCTCGAGATCGCCGAAGTCGTACGGCATGTCGAGCGAGCCTGCGTCGATGGCGCCGCCCCCGGGCCCGCCAATGAAGAGTGCCTTCGTGGTTCCCGTCCCGCCACCGGCCATCCCGAGAATGTCGAGCAGCGACGTGCCGAGTGGCACCTCCAGCAGGCCAGGCTCGCCGACGCGACCCATGACGGTCACGAGCTTCGTGCCGCGACTGGTCTCCGTGCCGACCGATGCGAACGCCTCCGGCGAATGGGCCATGATCCATGCAACGTGAGCCAGGGTCTCCCCGTTCTGCACGATCGTCGGTGCGTCCCAGAGTCCCCTCTCCGCTGGATACGGCGGGCGGATGAGCGGCATTCCCCGGTCGCCGGAGAGGGCGCTGATGAGGGCGGTCTCCTCGCCACCGACGTAGGCCCCGGATCCCTCCCAGACGCTCAGCTGCACGCTGGTGTCGGTCCCGAGCACGAGATATCCGCCGAGGTGCGACTCGGTTGCCTCGCGGATCGCCTGCCGAAGCCGCTCGATAGCCTCGGGCCAGTCGCGCCGGACGGCGATGATCGCCTCGCTCGCCCCGACCGCGTAGGCGGCGATCATCAACCCCTCGACCACCAGGTGCGGGTTCCCCTCGGCCAGCGCCAGGTCTCCGAGCGCGCTGGGGTCCGCGGCCATGAGGTTCGCGACCACGATCTTGCGGTCGGCATCCATGTCGCGGGCCACGCGCCACTTGGCGGCGGTAGGGAAGCCCGCGCCTCCGCGTCCGCGCAAACCGGCCGCCTCGATCTCGCCGATCACGTCGGCCGGCGTGAGCCTCGTGACCGCGCGCTCCAGACCGGCATACCCACCGTGGTCGCGGTAGCTCGCCAGCCTGGTCGGATCCACCCTGCCGATATCGGTCAGCAGGCGGCGCTCGCCACCGTCGAGGATTCGAATCTGGGGTGAGAGCGCGCCCGCCATCTCAGGCGTGGCCTCGGGAGCCGGCGGCTGCCGCCCGCCGCTCCCTGACGATGTGCAGCGCCTTCTCCTCGTTCAACGGTCCATACACCAGCGTATCGACGCGCATGGCCGGGCTGATGGCACCGGCCCCAACGTCGCTGCGCGATTCAAGCGTGAAGCGCCCGTCCGCGCTCGTCTCCCCGGCTCGGATGCCAAGCTCCGCCTCGAGTGCCCCGAGCAGGCGGTCCCCGCCGCTGAACCGGCACGATGCGCAATCGCACACGGTGATGACGTGGCCCTCGGTCGGGAGCAGCCGGAAACCGCCGAGCCCGGCGGCCCCGAAGACCTGCGCCCAGTGGATGCTCATCCGGTCGCTCACGCGGCGCAGTGCCTGTTCGGGCAGGTA
>JALZJE010000262.1 GCA_030859955.1 Chloroflexota bacterium
CCCTTCCGCGTGTCGCCTGCCAGAGGCGATAGTGGAAGCAATACTGGTGCTTTGATGGACAACGTCTCCAACCACTAGCCCTCGCTGATTGTGGGCCTCATTGGCGGCGCGGCTGCCGGCGTCGCAGGCGAAGGTATTGAAGATGGAGTGCCAGCCTACGGGCCGAAACTCGTGGCGCCTGCCCAGGTAGCATGCGCTGCGATGACCGAGCAGATCCCGACACATGGAGTCATCTTCGAAGGTCCCGGCCGCCGGGCCCTGGTTACGGAGCTGATTCTGGATCCGCCCCGACGCAACGAAGTGCGGGTCAGGATGGCGGCCGCGGGTGTGTGCCATTCCGACCTCCATGTCGTCGATGGCGAATGGGAGCGTCCGAGCGGAGTCGTTCTCGGCCACGAGGGCGCCGCACATGTGGAAGCCATCGGCGAGGGTGTCTACGGCCTCGAGAGAGGCGACCTGGTTGTCCTCGCCTGGACGGCGCCCTGCCGGAGCTGCCCGGCATGCCGACGGGAGGAGCCGTGGCTCTGCTCCCAGCCGCATGGCAGTGGTCATCGCCTTCGAGACGAGGACGTTCGACTTCGTCGGACGGATGGCACGCCGATCGGGGCGTACTCCGGCATCGGGACCTTCGGCGAGGACCAGGTGGTCGCAAGATCCGCTGCAATCAAGGTTGACCCGAGGACGCCGCCCGAGATCGCGGCGCTGATCGGCTGTGCGGTGACGACCGGCATCGGCGCTGTCAGGAACACTGCGGGCGTTCAGGCGGGGGAGTCGGTGGTCGTGATCGGACTTGGAGGCGTCGGCCTGTCGGCCGTCATGGGTGCCGCTGCGGCGGGCGCGAGTCCGATCACGGCCATCGATACCTCACCGGAAAAGCTGGAGCTCGCGCGCCAGGCGGGCGCGCATCGGACATTGCTGGCAGACGAAGCTGACCAGGCAAGAGGAGCCGATCACGTCCTGGAGTGCATCGGCCTGGTCGAGACCGTCGAGCTGGCGATCGAGCTTGCGCGGCCGGGCGGGACGGTCACGCTGGTCGGGATGACGCCGCAGGGTCAACGGGCGAGCTTCGACGTGTATCGGCTCGTGGAGGAAGGCAAGCAGATTCGAGGGTCGAACTACGGGTCGGCCGTGCCCGCGCGTGACTTCCCGATGATCGCCACCGAGTACCTCGACGGAAGGCTGCCGCTCGACCTTCTGATCACGGAGCGCATCGGGCTCGACCAGGTGGACGACGCCTTCGCGGCCATGCGACGCGGCGATGGCGCACGGCGCGTCATCGTCTACTGAGGTAAGCCACAGCTCCGGTATCGGCGAAGCTGAGGGCGTCAGCCGGGAAAGGCGGTTGCGGGCTGCAAGATCATGAGGGTGTTACTCTCGCTGTCGATGAACCAGGCGCTCCGGCTGCCGTCTTCGGATGTTCCGATTGCATCCACGGTCAGCAACCCGGGGACGTCGTAGTCCTGAAACTCGACTCCGCGGCCGCGAAGGTCGGCCATCACCCGGTCGAGGTCGTCCACGACCCAAGCGGCTGATGTGGACCGGTTTGATCCGGCGTTCGGGCTGAGGTAGATGCCAAAGCCCATCGGGTTGCCGGCGGCAGGGTAGAGAAGCCCACCTTCCCACTCGGCGGTAGGTTCAAGTCCGAGCTTCTCCGAATACCAACCCTTGGCGCGTGCGATATCCGAGGCCGCAAGGGTGGGAGCTATGGGGAATTGGTCAAGCACGAAAGGCTCCTGTCGCGATGGATGGCTGATGTCGACCGATTATCGCCGCTGCGCTCGCTGGCTTCTACTCCTTCGATCGCAATGGCGATGGAAGTCTGTGCTTCAAGCATTTCCAGCCGACGACGGCCGGGGCGTTCCCGCCGTACTACTGGAACGTGGGACAACGTCTCCAACCACTAGCTCTCGATGATCGTGGGCCATCATCATGGCGGCGCGGCTGCCGGCGTCGCCCGCAAGGCATTGAAGATGGCTTACCGGCCTTCGCGCCTATTACGTTCGATGCCTGAGCCTCTACGGACGGCTCTGGCACGTCTGGTGCGGTGCATCGGGCCATGAGTGATGCACGCCAGAGCCCGATTCCACAGGATCGGGTCAACGAGAACATCGACCAGGCGCAATTAGCCGCCGATGACAAGCGCCAGACTGCCGAGAACGAGCGCTATCGGAAGGACCAGGGGATCGATGATCGACCTGGCACGAACCCGAAAGGCCAGCCGGGAATTCCGGATGGACCGGCAAGTCCCGCCGAGGGCGGGGATTGACAGTCGCCCGCGATATACGGAAAGAGCCCGGACCGATTGGCCCGGGCTCTTTCCATGTCAGGGGAGGCTACTGTCGTGTGAATCCGGTCGTGGAGCTGCGGTTTTCGCTGCCTGACTGAACACGTGCGGTCACGGTGACCTTGGTCGTCTGCGTGGACGAGGTGATCGTCTGCGTCGAGGTCGCGATGCCGGATGAGTTCGTCACGCCCTTGGTGGTGACGTATCCGGAGGAGTACTGCCACGTCCAGGTGATCGGCAGGCCAGCCACGGGCTTCCCGGCGGTGTCCTTGGCTATCGAGCTGACCGTCACCGATTGGCCGACTTTGGGAGCGTAGGTACTGGCAGTCGTCTTGAAGCCATCGGTGCTATAGCCCAGCTTGGGCGTGGTCATGAACCAGGTGGAGCCGGTGGCGGTCTTCCCGTTGTTCGTGGACTTGAGCCCCACGGTGCGCTTGACCATCAGCGGACTGGCGCCAACCGTTCGCGTCCAGTGGCTCTTGCCGGACGGATCGGTATAGATCCGGATGGTTGTCGGTGAGCCGGTCACGCTGGGGTTGGGCCAGGCCACATCCACGGCCACGCCCTCGACGGCCTTGCCATTCGTATCGGTAGCGGTCACGTAAACCACTTCGTAGGGCTCGTTGACTCGTGGGTACACCCACCGCACGCTGGACGCCAGCCTGGCAACCGGCGGAGGATTGCCCACGCCGAGCGGGATCGAATAGATGATGTCCGCCAGATCGTTGGCTGCCCGCTTGAGCAGGTACCCGGTGATCTCGTAGACGCGCGGGGTCAGCACCGTCTGATTCTTGATGAAGAGGGAGTACAGCTCGCTGTAGTAACCACGCGAATACGCAGCGGCGCTCAGGGCCTTGGTTCGTACGTTGGTGACCGTGCTCACCGTCCGACGAGAGCTCGACCACGCGGGACTGTCGCTGCTCTTGCGGTGCTTGCTATCGACGATGGACTCGTAGTTCTCATGGGAGGTGGTTTCACCGACCGCGGCGTAGTTCGCGTGCCAGGGCATCAGGATGTCGCCGTAATAGTGGGCCATCAGGCCGACCTGCTTGCTGGCATTGCGGTAATGCGCGGTGGCACCGGTCGAGTCGCCCGCTGCTGCGGCGGCCTTGCCCTTGTTGTAGTAGGACTGGGCCCTGGCATAGGACTCGGTGATCATGTGGATCGCCCCACCACGCTGACCCTTTTCGCGATAAACATGGTTCAGTGGCACGGAGCATCCACAGGTGTCGGGATCATCGCTGGTGAGGCGGGCGACCCTGACGTCCAGCCACCCGCTGTTGCGGCCGGCGACGACCTTCATCGCCTGATCGATGATGTAGTCGTGCGTACCGTAGCCATCGCGGTTCGTGGAGCCCGCTGGAGTCGCGGGACCATTCGCCCAGCCGAGCGCCGGAGTTGCAGCAAGACCGAGCGTGAACATGACCGAGAGGGCCAGGCCGACGGCCCTGCGCGATCGTGTTGCGATGGTCGTGGTGTTCGGCTGAGTAGCGATGTCGATCTCCTGAGAAGCGATAGCGGGACGAAACCAGAACCTTCAGGCACGAGCGTGGACCGCCGTGCGTGGAGGTGAGTCGGAGGGCATAACCAATATCGCAGCCGGGCTGACGCATGCCGACGGTACTAGCGTCCTTACCAGCCCTATACCTTTGGCGTCGTCGGACGCTGCCGGGCTTCGCTCTCCCGCGGGGCGGGGCTATCGGCAAAGGAGCGACCCATGGCGGCTCGCACAGGCGCGATTTGACCCGTGGTACGGGAAAACGGCGCCTGAGATGCCCGTCGTTGGTCGTTAGCCCCGCGCCACGGGTCGTTCCGCCTCGGACCATGCCGGGCCCGGCGTTCGTTGGGCGTTAGCCCCGCGCCACGGGTTGTGCCGAATTGGGACAATACCCAGGTTCGGCAGGCACTACTTGCGTCGCACCGAACGGAGCAGGATGTCGATGGCGTCGCGGTAGCGCGCGCCGGATTGGTGCCGGCGAAGCCAGTCGAGGTAGTCCGGATCCCGTGCTGCGACCTCGCCCAGCGTCCAGCCCTGGTAGCGGCCGAAGTCCAGGCGGAGGCCGGCACCATCGGCGCCCAACGGGCCCCGTGCCGCACCGTGCGTGGGATCCCCGGCCGGAGTGGGTGGCGGCGCACGTCGCCGGTCGGACTCCCACATTTGTCGCTTGGCGGGATCGCGCACCAGGGCATAGGCCCAGTTGAGGTCCGTCATGCGACGCTCAGCATTTTCGTCGAGCGGCTCGGAAGCATCGGGATGTGCCTTGCGTGCCAGAACGCGGTAAGCGGCCTTGACCACGTCTGCATCGGCATCCGGTTGCACCTGGAGAATCCGATACGGATCGCGCCGCTCCATCGGTCTAGGCCAGCGTGCGCTCGACGACGCCACGCAGGGCCGGCAGCGGCAACGCTCCTTCGCCCAGGACGACATCGTGGAAGCGCTTGATATCGAAGGCCGATCCCTGCCGGGTCCGAGCTTCGGCGCGCAGGCGAAGCAGCTCCATCTGTCCGAGTTTGTAGGCGAGCGCCTGGCCCGGGTAGGCGATGTATCGGTCCACCTCGTTAGCGATGTTGTTTTCGCCGAGGGCAGTGTGCGATGCCATGAAGTCGATCGCCTGCTGCCGCGTCCAGCCGAGCGCGTGGATGCCGGTGTCCACCACCAGCCGCGAGGCGCGCCAGGCGTCGAAGGAGAGGACGCCGAACCGATCCATGTCGCCCGACAGCAGACCCATCTCTGCGGAGAGGCGTTCGCTGTACAGGCCCCAGCCCTCGATGTAGGCGGTGCTGCCGTTGAACCGGCGGAAGGCGGGCAGGTGTTTGACCTCCTGGGCGATGGCAATCTGGAGGTGATGCCCCGGCACCGACTCGTGGAACGCCAGTGTCTCCGCCTCGTACCGCGGCCGCGTCTCTGGGGCGTAGGTGTTGATGTAGTACTGACCCGGGCGGCTGCCATCCGCCGCGGGTTCGCGGTAGTAGGCGATGGTCGAGTGCTTTTCCTCATTCGCCGGCGTGACGACGACTTCGCAGCGCGCCGCCGGCAGCCTGCCGAACCAGTCGCCGATCGTTTCGTTGGCGCGCGCCAGTGACGCTTCCGCCACGGCCGCCACCTCGTCACGCGTCGTGAAGTGCAGCGCAGGATCGCCGCGAAGGGCCCTGAGCGTCGCATCCAGCGAGGTGGTGCCCAGCAGTCGCTCACCCAGCTCCTCGAACTCCGCATCGATCCGTCGAATCTCCTCGAGCCCGGTCGCGTGCACGCGCTCGGGAGCCAGGTCGAGCGACGTGTGAGCGCGCGCCAGCCTCGTGTATGCCTCTGCGCCACCCGGAATGTGCGAGAGACCCGGCCGATCGTCGGGGCGTGCGCGCGGGGTCAGCTCGTCGACGACGACGCTGCGGTACCGCTCGAAAGCGGGGCGTATCTGTTCGCCGATGATCTCGAGCAAGCCATCACGTAGATCCGGGTTGGTGTTTGCCGGTTCCATGAGCGGCCAGTCGGCGACGGGACGCGCGAGAAGCTCATCCAGCTGCTCCGTGACCTTTGCGCACAGCATCGCCACGCCGATGCGCCCCGCGGCTGCACCTTCGGTGAGGTTCTCGATGGCCTGGTCCAGGTAGGCCGGCATGGCGCGCCACCTCTCGAGGAGCGCGTCGGCCTCGACTGGGGAGCGTATCGGCTGATATGAGTGGATGCTCAGCAGCTCGACCTGCGGGCCGTCCATGGGGTCGATGCTGAAGGCGCCGAGATGCGCGTCCAGGAATGATCGGTCGCTGATCAGCGCCTCCGCAAGGGCGGCGCGTGTCACCGGTTCCGCGTCTGGATTCGTACCGGCCAGACGGCGCTCGAGGGCGTCGAGCTGCGAGCGCCAGGCATCGCGACCTGCCGGGGAGTTGTCCGTCAGCCGCGCATCGTGGCGACGATCGCCGAGCGACGTCGCAGCCACCGGATGGCGCTCGAGCCATGCGGTCCAGTATTCATCGGCGAGTTGTTGAAGGTCGCCCGCTTTTTCGTTCGCGATCACGGCGTCATCCTACCGGTGCGCCGGTCCGCGCCGTGGCGGTCTGGTTCTTGTCAGCGGGGCATCTGGGTGATGTGAGCCGCCGGACCCTCTGCGTCGTCCTTGTCGGTCTCGGGCGCCTCGCCCTGGGGATTGACCGCGTCACCGACCTCTCCGAGCGTGGCGTCATCATCGGTGATCGGGTTCGGCAGATCCTGGCCTTCCAGTTGCTCGATGCTGTCCGGGGTGCGATCCGTATCCATGGTGTTCACCTCCTGTGCGCAAGCGATGCAAGCAGCGCGCCTGCCGGACGTTCCCTCGACGCTAGTCAATGAACTCCAGGCTGGCCATGATCCGGTCGAAGACCGCCTTGTTGAGCTCGTAGTCTCCGCCGTAGTCCACCCCCGTGAAAGCCCAGAGCTTGCGACCATCATGGCTGGCGTCGAGCCAAGCGAGATAGCTGTACTGGAATCGGTCGGTGGGCGTCGCCGGGTCCTTCGTTTCTCCGGTTTCGCTTCGCCTGGCGGTTAAGCCGTCGAGTGAGACCTCCTCGGAATAGAGGTCCGCCCAGATGAACCCGACCGCACCGTCGAACACGGTGATCTTGATTGCGATCTCCTCGGGCAGCGGCCCTCCCTCCGTGGCCGCGTAGAACACAGGGCTGAACCAGGAGCAAGCGGAAACGTCGCCGATCTCCGTGTTGGTGTACCACGACTCCGGGAAGCTCACGGTAAAACTACCGTCGGGATTCGTGCATGTATCCGCATCGGCAAAGAGCGCGTCTGCCTCAGGGCTGTCGAGAACGGTAAATGGGAGTCCATCTTTCGCGACATAAACCGGGTCTGGACGCGGCCACTCGGCCTGAACCGGCTCCGGAGCGTCTCCAGGCGCCCGCAGGGGGATCCGCATCACCTGGGAGACCCCTTCAGGCTGGTAGACCAGGTCGAAACTCGTCGCTGCAGCCTCGCGCGCGATGGCGAATATCATCCAGCCTTCGTACCTGGTCTCCGGGACGGTTGCGCCCGGCCACTGGCCGAGCGGCCCTCGATCCTCCGGCGGAGGAAAGCTGTCAACCAACTGGCCTTCGACCGTGTCATCGGCGCTCGCCACGCCCCAGTCGAGCGCCCCCCATTGGCCTTCTTCGGTGGCGTTCTCGAGCTCGTACGTCGCGAAGACCTCGAGGAAGAAGTGCGATTCGCTGCTCGGTTCGGTGACGAGCGGGTAGCCGCCGATATCCGCACCGCGCTCCAGAGTGATCGTGCCAGTAACGCCGTCCTCGGACATCACGGGCACCTTCACCGTGTTCCCGGCCTCGAGCAGATCCGCGTCATCCGGCGTAGGCGTAGGCGTAGGCGTAGGCGTAGGCGAAGCGGACGCCGCCGGCCTGGGTGTGCCGGCCGGCGCAGCGCTGTCCGACACCGATGTCGATGGTGCGGGCGGCGGTCCCACATTCGGGTCCTGGCTGACGAGGATTGCCAGCATCGTCACGGCGACCGCTGCTCCGACGGCAGCGGCTGCCGGGATCAGGGGCGCGAACCAGGACGCCCGCCGCTGAGGCGCATCGGCGACGGCCCCCGCCACCGCGCTGATGAAGTCGAGCGGCGGTTCCGTTCGGCCCCGGCCACGGAGAAAGTCGAGGATCTGCTGATCGTTCACGACGCCACCTCCGGGGCAACCGGTCGTTCGTCCGAACCGATTGCCCGGCGCAGCGCCGTGAGGCCGGCGTTTAGCCGGGACTTCGCGGTACCGACCTTGATATCGAGCGCTTCGGCCACTTCCGCGATCGAGTAGCCCATCGAGTAGTGCAGCGCCAGGACCGCCCGCTGGTCCGGCGAGAGCGATTCGAACGCCGGCTCCAAGAGCGCGCGGGCCTCAACGGCAGCACGGAAGTCGCGGCGGCCATCGGGCATGCCGGCGATTTCATCGGTCTCCAAAGAGGAAGATTGGCTGCGGCGACTGCGGGAACGGAGCCAATTGCGGCATCGGTTCACGCAGATGCGGCGCAGCCA
>JALZJE010000272.1 GCA_030859955.1 Chloroflexota bacterium
GGGCTGCGAGGTGACGATCGGCATCACGCGAGCGCATCTGGAAGAAGACACGGCCCGGATGCAGCATGCCGGGCGCGGGTACAGCGTCGTCGATTTCAACCGCGCCGGCGTGCCGCTGATGGAGATCGTGACCGAACCCGACATCTGCTCGCCGGCGCAGGCACGTGCCTATGGCGAGACCCTGCGCGAGCTGCTGCGAGCCATCGGCGCCAGCAACGCCGATATGGAGGCGGGATCCATGCGGATCGAGGGCAACATCAGCCTGCGGCCGATCGGTGCTGATGCGTTCGGCACGAAGGTCGAGGTTAAGAACCTCAACAGCTTCCGATCCCTGGAGCGCGCGCTCGAGTACGAGGTCGAGCGCCACGCCACCGCGCTCGACGTGGGCGAGGCCATCGTGCAGGAGACGCGGGGCTGGGACGAGGAGAACGGTCGCACGATCATCCAGCGCACCAAGGAAGAGGCCAACGACTACCGCTACTTCCCCGAGCCGGATCTTCCACCGCTGCGGCCCTCGCAGGCCTGGGTGGACCAGCTCCGAGATCGTCTCCCCGAGCTGCCTGCCCAGCGCCGGGCGCGATATATCGACGGGCTGGGGCTATCGTCCTACGACGCCGGCGTCCTGACCGCGGATGCGCCGCTCGCCGCATATTTCGACGCCGTGGTCAATGAAGGCGTGCCCGCGAAGAGCGCCGCGAACTGGATCACCGGCGAGTTCAGCCGCCTTCTCAACCAGCACGCGGCCGATGGCCTGCGCGCGGATCGCGTGGCGCTCGGACCGGCAGGGCTGGCAGAGCTCATCAGGGAGGTCCAGGCTGGCCGGGTCTCGTCGACGAATGCCAAGACTGTGCTGGCGGCCACGTTCGAGACGGGTGAGTCGCCCCGCGCGGTCATCGAGCGCGAGGGCGTCGGGCAGGTATCCGACAGCGGCGCCATCGGCTCCGAGATCGGATCCGTGCTGGAGGAGTTTCCGTCCCAGGTCGCGGAGTATCGGTCCGGCAAGGTCGCGGTGTTCGGGTTCCTGGTGGGACAGATCATGAAGCGCACGGCGGGACGCGCCGACGCCCGCATGGTCAACGAGGAGCTCCGGCGCCGTCTCGACGGCTGAACAAGCTGGCACGGGACCTGCGTGGTGCCCCCTTGCGTGCCCATCCACAACTGAGGGAGCCGATGCGCATTGCGCAGGTCGCGCCGCTGTACGAAAGCGTGCCGCCACATACCTACGGTGGGACCGAGCGCGTCGTGTCGTACCTGACCGAGGAGCTCGTTCGCCAGGGCCACGACGTGACCCTCTTCGCGAGCGGTGACTCCACGACCGAAGCGCGGCTGGTTGCCTGCGCGCCAGCGTCGCTGCGCCTCGACGAGGGGGTCATCGACCCGATCGCGCATCTCGTGTACCAGCTGGAATGCGTGGCCGCCGAGGCACGTCGGTTCGACGTCATTCACTGGCACCTCGACTACTTCCACTTCCCGATGTCGCGCCGTCTGGGGGTGCCGCACCTCACCACGCTCCACGGGCGGCTCGACATCCCCGACCTGAAGCCGGTCTACGACGAGTTCGGCGATATGCCGGTCGTCTCGATCTCAAACGACCAGCGCACGCCGTTGCCGCAGGCGAACTGGGTGGCAACCGTGCATCACGGCATGCCACCCGATGAGCTCAGCCCGAGCGCGAAACCGGGCGACTACCTCGCTTTTCTGGGGCGCATCTCGCCGGAGAAGCGTGCGGATCGTGCCATCGAGGTCGCTCGGCGCGCCAACGTGCCGCTGCGGATCGCCGCGAAGATTGACGGCGTTGATCGCGAGTACTTCGAGCAGGAGATCGAGCCGCTGCTTGGCGCAGCGCACGTTGAGTTCATCGGTGAGGTCGGTCCCGACACGAAGGGCGACTTCCTCGCGAACGCTCGCGCGCTGATCTTTCCGATTGACTGGTCGGAGCCGTTCGGGCTCGTGATGATCGAGGCCCTTGCCTGCGGTACGCCGGTCATCGCATACGGCCTTGGATCGGTGCCCGAGGTGATCACCGACGGCGTCAACGGCTTCATCGTGGACGACATCGACGGCGCGGTGGCGGCCGTGGGAAGGCTTGCCGAGATCGATCGCCGGCAATGCCGCGCAACGTTCGAGGAGAGGTTCACCGTCGAGCGTATGGCGCGTGACTACCTCCGGGTCTATGACGGGTTGGTCATGTACACCGCGCATCCGTCCATCCGGGCGCTCCCGGTTGGGACAAGGGAGCCGGTCGCGGGTGTGTAGGCTTGAGCCCGGACCGCACACCTGGAGATGAATGGCGACGCAGGCGAATGACGGCATCTCGAGCTCCGATGATCCGCGCACGGTCGTCGAGATCGAAGGGCGTTACTACATCCTCGCCACGAGCTCGGCCGCGGACGTAACAGATCGCGTTCTCAAGCAGGGGGACTCCTTCGCGGTGTTTGGCCGGCACGGCGATATCCGGCCGATCGGCCTGGGTGAGGGCATCTATCACCGGGGCACCCGATTCCTCTCGGGGCTGGCATCGCGCTCGACGGTGAGAAGCGCATGTGTCGGGTGCGGACCTCGAATCCGGGCCGCTGCCTGTTCGCCGGCATCGTGCGGCCGGATCGGGCGGCGCGCGCGGCGGACGACCTGCTCAGCGACGATATTCTCCGGGTGGGGGTTCGAACACTGGCGGCGGGCCAGCCGCGCTGTTGCTCCGGGCTTGTATCGGCTCGAGGTCGATGCGCCAGAGCGCACACTGCGATTCAACCATGCGCGGCTGCCGGTCTTGCTTGATCATCTGCGAATCGAAAATCTTGCCGTTGGCGACGCCAGCGTGGATCTTCTCCTGGGGCGCCAGCCGCAGCGAATGAGAGTCGATGTGATCAGCCTGCGGGGGGACGTCGAGGTCGTGACGATCAAATGAGCGCCGACGCGGAATCCCTGCTCCGATTTGCGCATGAGCTGTTGGACGAGACCGATGCGATTGCCCTCAGGCATGTCGCCGCCGGGCTCACAGTCAGCGCCAAGCCGGATCGCACGTTGGTCACGCAGGCCGATACCGAGATCGAGACGCACCTCCGAGACCGCATCGCCGATGCATTTCCGACCCACACCGTGGCGGGCGAAGAGTTCGGGACCGCTGAAGATGGCGGCGACGGCCGATGGATCATGGATCCCATCGATGCGACGCACAACGTGGTGCGTGGCATCGAGATCTTCGCCACACTGCTGGCATTCGAGCGCGGCGGGGAGCTCCAGGTCGGGGTCGTGTCCGCGCCAGCCATGCATCGGCGC
>JALZJE010000318.1 GCA_030859955.1 Chloroflexota bacterium
GGCATGGTGATGGGTGTCCGCCACCGATCCCACCCAGTCGAGGGTGTCCAGTTCCACCCCGAGTCGATCCTATCCGAGCAGGGCGAGGAGCTGATGGCGGCCTTCCTCCTGTCGCGACGCGTCCGCATGAATGTGCGATGACGCGCCGCGCGGGCGGAGCGCCGCGATCAGGGGACGAGCAGGGACCGATACAGGTCGGCGGTCTGGCGGGCGATCGCGCCCCAGCTGAAGTTCTCGACGGCACGGCGACGCCCGGCGCGTCCCATCACCTCGCGCGTGGCGGCATCGGCCATGAGCGCGTTGATGGCGCCGGCCAGGTTGCGCTCGAAGCGGTCCGCGTCGACTGGCGTCATCGGGTCGTCCACCGACAGCTCAACCGGGACGAGCAGGCCCGTCTCGCCATCGACCACGACCTCGGGAATGCCACCGACCGCCGACGCCACGACCGGTGTCTCGCAGGCGGCGGCCTCGAGGTTGATGATCCCGAACGGCTCATAGACCGATGGACAGCAGAAGACGGCAGCGTGCGAGTAGAGCTGGCGCACGTCGGTGCGGCTGACCATCTCGCCGATCCACACGACGTTCGGGCGCTCAGCCTGCGCGGCCGCGACGCCGCGCTCCATGTCGGCCGCGATCTCCGGCGTGTCCGGCTGCCCAGCGCACAGCACCACGCCGATGCCCGGGTCGAGATGCCGGATGGCGCGAACGAGGTGCACGATCCCCTTCTGCCTGGTGATGCGACCGACGAACAACACGTACGGCACGCTCGCATCGATGCCGTGGCGCTCGAGTGCCGTTGTCGCCGGGTCCGGTTGGTAGAACTCCGCGTCGATCCCGTTGTGGATGACGCGCACGCGCTCCGGCGGGATGTCGAACAGTCGCAGGACATCGTCCCGCGTCTCAGCGCTGACGGCGATGACGGCATCGGCCGATTCCAGCGCCGTACGCTCGATCCAGGAGCTCACGTCGTACCCACCGCCGAGCTGCTCGCGCTTCCACGGGCGCAGGGGTTCAAGCGAATGGACGGTGACGACCAGCGGGATGCCGTACGCCAGGCGGCCGACCACGCCCGCGAGGTGCGTGTACCAGGTGTGCGCATGGATCACATCGGCGTGGACGGGGTCGGCGACCATGGCAAGGTCGCGCGAGAGCGCGGCGAATACCGGCCGAAGGCGTTCAGCGGTGCCCGAGAGGTCGTGGGCTGGCGCATATCCCTCAGCCCGCCACCCCGCTCCGGCGCTCGCCTGCGCTCCGAACGTGCGGATGTCGAGCTCGATCAGGGGTCGGAGGTGACGCGTCAGCTCGTCGACGTGGACGCCGGCGCCACCGTAGACGGACGGAGGAAACTCGTTGGTCAGGATCAGCGCGCGCACGCGCCAAGCCTAACCTGCGCGCTGACCGAAGGACTGTCTGCGCGTGGCAGCCAGAAAGGCGTCGATCTCGGCCAGTTCGAACGGCTTGGTGATCACCGGAGCCCAGTTGCCGATCTCCGCACGCCGTGTCGGATGCGCTGCCGTGCAGACGACCAGCGGAATGTCCGCCATTCGCGGGCTGGTACGCAGCTCCCGCGCCAGATCGCCACCCCGACCGTCCGGCAGATCGTCATCGAGGATGAGCAGGGTTGGCTTTGCCTCGCCGAGCGAGCCACGCAGGTCGGTGAGGCATGAGAATCCCGTGGCAACCCAACCCGCATCTTGAGCGATCTCGCAGATCAGGTCACAGGTTGCCGTGTCGTCGTCCACGACAAACAACGTGGGACGATCCGTCGTGACATGGCTGTCCATGATCGCGTGGGTCAGCAAGGGTCATGCCACGCACTCGCCGGTGGGCGAAAGATACTCCCCTGTAGTATGCTGACGCCATGACAGCACCCGTGATCGACGTCTCGGCCGAGCTCTCGCTGCCCGTCGTCGGCATGACCTGCGCCAGCTGCGTCAACCGGATCGAGCGCCACCTCAATCGCGCCGATGGCGTGGCCACCGCCAACGTCAACCTGGCGACCGAGCGAGCCACCGTTCGCTTCGACCCCGCGCTGATCGATCGGACGGGAATCGTGGCCAGCATCCAGGCGGCGGGCTACGAGGTCGGCCGCGAAGCGACCGCCGCCGCGGGCAGCCAGGAGTCCGATGCCGCCGACGAGGTCGAGCACGCCGCCGAGCGCCGTGAGCTGCTGACCGGCGCGATCGTCTCGCTCGGCATCGGCGCCGTGATGATGGCGATCATGTTCGCGCCCGGTGGACCGCCGTGGCCCATGCTCGACATCAACCGCTGGTTCCTCGTCCCGGCCACGATCGTCCAGTTCGTGTACGGGCGTCGCTTCCTCGTTGCCGCCCTGCGCGGCGCGCGGCACGGCGAAGCGAACATGAACACGCTGGTGGCCATGGGCACCCTGGCGGCGTACGGGTACTCGCTGGTGGTCACGCTGCTTCCCGACCTGCTCATGGCGTCGGGGGTCGGCCATGAGACGTACTTCGACTCCGCGGCCATCATCATCGGCCTCATCCTCCTGGGCCGATGGCTCGAGGCACGCGCCAAGGGACAGGCCGCCGGTGCCGTGAAGGCGCTCCTGAAGCTGCGCCCGGACACGGCCCGCGTCCTGCGCGAGGGCGGCGAGCGGGAGATTCCGATCGACCAGGTCGTGGTCGGCGACCTGGTGCGGGTCCGTCCCGGCGATCGCGTGCCCATCGACGGGGTCCTCATCGATGGAGCATCGGCGGTGGACGAATCCATGCTGACCGGCGAGTCCCTGCCGGTCGAAAAGGCGGTGGGCGACCGCGTCATCGGCGCGACCATCAATGCCAGCGGCTCATTCGTGATGCGCGCCGAGCGGATCGGGAGCGATACGGCGCTCTCGCAGATCGTGACGCTGGTCGAACGGGCGCAGGGCTCCAAGGCACCGATCCAGCGCGTTGCGGACCAGGTCACCGGGTGGTTCGTTCCGGCTGTGATCGCCGTTGCTACGCTCACCTTCATCGGCTGGATGCTGCTCGGCCCCGAGCCCAGGGTCACCTATGCGCTGACGAGCGCGATCGCCGTTCTCATCATCGCCTGCCCATGCGCCATGGGGCTCGCCACCCCGACGGCCATCATGGTCGGAACGGGCAAGGGTGCCGAGAACGGCATCCTCATCCGCGACGGCGGGGCGCTCGAACATGCGCAGCGGATCACCGCGGTGGTCCTCGACAAGACCGGCACCATCACGCGCGGCGAGCCCGCGGTGACGCTGGTGCGGCCGATGGCCGGCATGGACGAACCTGAGCTGCTTCGGCTCGTCGCGACCGCCGAGCGCGGCAGCGAGCACCCGCTGGCCGAGGCCATCGTGCGGCACGCCGACGCGGCGGGCATCCCGCCGGGTGAGGCAACCTCGTTCGAAGCGGTGGCCGGACGCGGCGTGCGTGCAACCGTCGACGGCTCCACGCTGCTCGTCGGGACGGCCGCATTCCTCGCCGAGGCCGGCGTGGACCTTGCGGCGGCCGAGGCAATCGACGTCGGTGCCGCCTCACCCGCCTACGTGGCCCGTGACGGCATCCTGATCGGGCTCATCGGACTGGCCGATACGGTCAAGCCCGCCTCGGCGCAGGCGGTCAGCCGCCTGCAACGCGCGGGGC
>JALZJE010000029.1 GCA_030859955.1 Chloroflexota bacterium
GGCATAGGTGATCGGATACTGCAGGCGGCGCCGGCGCTGCTCGACGCCCAGCGGCCAGACGTCAGGGAGCAGGCGGCTGATCAGGCCGGCCACGCAGAGGACGATGCACGCGAGGAGGATCCCTTTGAGCATCGCGCTGAGGCGGTCGTCGCTTCGACCCCACGAGCCAAAGAAGATCAGCGCGAGGGAGTACAGCAGCACGCGATCGGCCGCGAGCAGCGATCGGAACTCGGCATCGGACCAGCGGGAGGAAATGAGCATCCAACCGGCCAGCAGCACCATCGCCGCGATGACGAGCGTCAGCGGCCGGCTCATCCCGTCGAGCGGCCGGCGTGCAAGCAGGAGCCGTGCACTCATGAGGATCGTGAGAACGACCGCGGCAACGCCTATCGTCGACGGAAAGAACCCTCCCGCGCGAAAGCCGAGGGCGACGGTCAGCGCTGCCAGGGCCGCAGGCGGCGCCCATCGCGACAACGTGGCTCTGCGACTCATCGGTAGCTCCATGTCCAACGCTCGAAGCGGGGGACCGGCGCGTTGGCGCTGTAGGTGTCTTCTTGTGAGCCGGATGGCTCAACCGTCGTCCGATCAGGCTGCCCATTTGGGTCACGCGAGAGTCGAGGAGCCGTCAGCATGATGCGAATATCACACTCGCTGCATGCTGCCGCTCTTCGGCGCTGTGGCGGTGACAGAACGTGGCTCGTTGAGCGAGTGGACCAGTCGGACTTGTGGGTTGCCGGACCACCTGCCATCCTTCTCGTCCAGATGCTCGCACGTCTGCGCCTATACACGATCCGCATCGCTGGCTGCACGGTGGCCTGCGCGGCCGGAGCCGCCTTGGTTGCGTCCACCGCGATGGCCCAGTCAGCATCCGACGCGGTCTACGGTGGACCCGGTGCACCGATCGTGACGATCGGTCAGCCAGGACCCCCCGGAGCCGCGGGAGCCCCCGGAGCCGCGGGAGCCCCCGGAGCCGCGGGAGCCCCCGGAGCCCCAGGAGCTCCAGGAGCCCCTGGAGCCCCAGGAGCCCCAGGAGCCCCGGGGGAGGGAGCGGAGGAAGCCACCGAAGCGGAGGGAGTGCCAGGAGCGACTCGGCAGGCAGCAGCGGCGCCTCCAGTCGCTCGGACGTTGCGCGCTAGCGCGCTACCGAGCCAAGCCGGCGGGGCACTTCCCTTCACCGGCCTCGCCATCGGCGTGCTCGGCGGAGCTGGGCTGCTTCTCGTGAGCCTTGGCTTGGCGACACGCCGGGCGTCGCACCGCAAGAAGGGCTAGACCCCCCGGCAGCGAATGCCGTCAGATGACGCGAAACACGCGGAATCTCGGCATCAACAGGCACCCTTCACCCGACCAAGCAAACGCATCGCGGCGGGTGCCCATCAATCGAGGAGCTGCAGAGCGGGTAGGCCGAGCGATCGGCGATGAGCTCGGGCAAACTCGGCCTGGCTCATCGTGTGCTAAACATGTGCGCTCGTTAGCCGGCAGCTCCTGATTTCGGGGCATTGCGGGCAACCGCAGGCTGTATGGGAGGATCGGTGACCCACACCAGGATCGGTGCTCGCCTCGCCTCGTCATCGAGTCGTCGGGCGCGTGCACGGTGATGTTAGCCGCGGAGGCCGCCATCCTGTCCCTCGGCATGGGCGCCGCATCTGCTCTTGCTGCCGTGCCGGTCGCGGCGTGGGTCGCACGGCGCACCGGGTTCTTGGATCGTCCCGTGGGCCACAAGAAGCACGGCTCTCCCACGCCGTACCTCGGCGGCACCGCTGTCGTGCTGGCCTTCTTCGTGGCAGCTGCCGCCTTCGGAGGTGGCACGGACCGGTTTCTACCGCTCGCGCTCGGCGCAACCGGCCTTTGGGCGATCGGGACGATCGACGATCGTGTCAACCTCTCGGCGGCGTGGCGCATAGGCGCGACGGTCGTCGTCGGCTTCGCCCTGTGGGCAGCCGATCTGGGCTGGAACGTCTTTTCGGTCCCCGGCTTGGATCTTGCGCTGACCGTCGTGTGGGTGCTCGGTCTAGTCAATGCCTTCAACCTCATGGACAATCTCGATGGTGCCGCTGCCAGCGTCGCTGCCGCCGCATCCGTAGGCATCGGCACGTTTGCAGCGCTGAACGACGATGCCGCGCTGGCCGCGATGTCGTTCGGGCTCGTCGGGGCGTGCTTGGGGTTCTTGCGTTTCAACCTCGCGCGGCCGGCCCGCATCTTCCTCGGCGACGGCGGCAGCATGCCGATCGGCTTCCTCGTTGCGGCGCTGGCGATCGCAGCTCCGCCGGTCCCCAAGCTGCAAGTGACCGCAGTACTGGCCGCCGCGCTGCTGGTCGGGCTGGTGATCCTCGACACGACACTCGTCGTCATCTCGCGCCGGCGGCGCGGCGTCTCGTTAATGACCGGCGGGCGGGACCATCTGACCCACCGACTCCTGGTCATCGCCAAGTCGCCGCGGCGTGTTGCCGGGATACTGGCCGCCGCTCAGCTCGGCCTTTGTGCACTTGCCCTCGCAGGTGCGGATCAGGGGCAGGCTGCGCTGTTTTGGATCTCGGCGGTGGCGGTCGTGGCCGGGGTCGCTACGATTGTGCGCCTCGAGGGGCTCATGGACCGGCCCCAGAGAGATAGGCCGCCGGCTCCCGCCGGGCAGGCTCCCGCCGGGCAGGCGGCCGTCAGCCGGGGCGCGTTGGACGAGCCCGCAACAGCAATAGGCGACGGCAGCTCTCGCCGCGGGCAAAGGAGCATGAGCTGACGATGTATCAACGACTGCTTGACCACCTCGTCTGCCCGGCGTGCGCCACCGCGCTTGAGGTCGACGTCTTCGCCACGCAATCCGGTGACGGCGAGCAGGAGATCGTCGAGGGGCTGCTGCGATGTGCGCGCGGCGAGCATGGATACCCGATTGTCCGCGCCATCCCGCGCCTGCTGCCCGACGCCTTCGAGACCTTCCGCGGTGAGGTGCAACGGTTCGACGTGTCAGCTGCGACGACCGCAGCCCGAGAGTTCATCCAGCACAGCCTCGCCGCCGATGCCGGCGGCTCAGCGGCCTATGACCGCCGCACGCGCGAGAGCTTCAGCAACGAATGGGAGCATCACGAGGTGGGCGATCGCACCTGGGGCTATAACCTCGAAGATCGCGTCGACAGGTATTTCCTGCAGAGCGTGCACATCCCGATCGAGGAGCTCGACGGAAAGGTCATGCTGGACGCTGGCTGCGGAAACGGCAGCCAGTCCGTGGCCTATACGGCCTTCGGGCTGGAGGTCATCGCGATCGATCTGAGCTCCGGGCTCGAGCGTGGCCATGAGTTTCGCCGCAAGCATCCGGGCGCTCGTCCCGATCGTGTGCACTTCGTGCAAGCCGACCTCCAGCACCCGCCGCTGCCACCATCGAGCGTCGACCTGATCCACTCGGCCGGGGTCTTGCATCACACGCCGGACACCAAAGCGACGTTCCGCCGGCTCACTCCGCTGGTCCGTCCCGGCGGCACCTGCTACATCTGGGTCTACAAGTACGAACGCGTGGTGACGCCCATCGTCAACACCCTGCGGGCGGTGACGACGCGGCTGCCGCCGCGACAGTTCGCCGTCCTCGCTCGTGTGGCAGCCGAGCCGTTCCGGCTCTTTTGCCGTTTGGTCGACCGCCTCGGAGTGCGCAGCTATCGTCGGCTCAGTCGTCGCGAAGCGGCGCTTGCGGTGACCGACATCTTCGGCGCACCCTTCGCGCATTACCACTCCATCCCGGAGGTAGAAGCCTGGCTGAAGAGCGAGGGCTTTGACGAGACCTGGCCGGTAAACGAGACGCGCCGCGGCTTTGGCGTCTGCGGGCGCAGGACCGAGAATGGTCCCCGGCTCACGCAGTCGCATGAGCGGCGAGGCGCTCAACGCCTGCACGACAACTGTCGATGAGACGATCCTGCTGCATGGGATCAACCGATACACGAAGGAGCGCGCCCGCCTTCGCGACAAGCTGCTCCGTCGAGGTCGTTGAGAAGTCCACGATCCACCGGTCGCGCTCGCATGCCGAATAGAATTCCTCGAGCTTCGGATCCCATAGCAACCCGAGCGTCGGGGTGCCCAACGCGTAGCCGACGATACTCGCGTGCAGCCGGTGGGCGATGACCGTGCGCATTCGCGCGATGTTGATCACGAGATCAGTGGCGCTGATCGGACGTGGCAGGACAACGAGACCTGGTTGCCCGCGCAGATCGTCGACCAACCGCTGAACGTACTCCTCATCCTCGCGAGCACCGTTGGTGAACAGCGCCACGCGCAGGTCTCGATCCAGCAGCGCGCCGATCAGTGCGCGCCAGCGGTGAGAGAGCATCGCCGGCGTCATGTGCCTCTGCCGAGCATCGATGCGCACCGTACGTGGATGCATGATGCCGATGCCGATGTCGAACTGCTTTGGGACCGTCCTCGTGGCCGCCTCGTAGGCAAATCCCGCGAGCAGAGCCGGATCTGGGTCGATCTGGACATCGACCCTTGAGGTCTCAGGAAGATGGGCCAGCAGATTGCGTCTGGAACCACGGTCGCGTACCGAGCAATAGAGCAGTTCGGGTCCGCGAAAAACCGGACGAAACAGCATCCTGCCCAGCTTCGACCATTCGCTGCTTACACCCACCGAGTAGACAACGTGTCTGGCATGGCTTCTGCGCAGATTGCGGGTGAGCCACCACATCTTCAGTGGAAAGTTCAGCTGCTCGTCTTGGAAGAGCTGCCCACCACCGATGATGACGGTGTCGTGGTCCTCCAGGAGATGCTGCCACGTCGGCTCGACCGTACGCTTGACATACAAGCTTCCGCCGAGCAGGACGAGATACCCGCCGAGAGCTTGAGGCAATGCGTTCATCACTGCCTGGATGCGGCCCTTGGGGCCAAACCCGACCCGACGAGACTCAACCCGCCCCGAGATGTCCATCTTGACGATCTGCGTTTGAGGCAGATGCCGCCCGAGTGCGTAGACCAAGCAGTCGGCGATGACGGCGTCTCCCAGGTTGTCGCTGTACGCCCCGCCGCAGAGGATCAAGCGGTCCGGGACGCGGATCTGCGGCGGCCCGACACGCACGGCCTGACTGTTGCTCTGGTCGATCGTCATAGGCTGGGCAACGTTATCCTCCCTAAAGCGCGGGTGTCCGCCCAAGCATGGTTGAAGCGTCTCAACCTTGCATCCGTCCGCCGAGGATGTCCGAACTCCCCCCGGACGCTTCGTAGATGACACGCCTGAGAAGCGTCCTGGGGTGGCGTCTGTCGCCCCGGGCCTACTGGTCGATCCTGGACCAAGGCATATCCAGCGCCAGCAATCTCGCCTTCATCATCGTCGTTGCACGCAACGTCAGCGTGGAGTCGTTCGGCGAGTTCGTGATCGCCTACCTCGTCTATGCGCTGCTGCTCGGCGCGTTGCGTGCGATCGGCGGCGAGATCCTGCTCTTGCGAGTCGAGGAGGCGCCAGCAGAGGCATCAGCCGATTGCCGGCGACTGCTCGGGCTGGCAGTGGGGCTGGGGTTGATCGTAGGGCTGCTGGCGGCACCGCTCGGACTCGCGCTCGGCGGCACGCTCGGCGGCTCGCTCCTCGCCTTCGCCCTCATGCTGCCCGTTCTGCTCACGCAGGACGCCTTGCGCTACTGCTTCTTCGCGCTCAAGGCGCCGTCACGCGCCGCAGCCAATGACCTGACGTGGCTCGGAGTGCAGTGCCTCGCCACGACCGCGTTGTTGCTCAGCGGCGACGTTACCCCGGTGAAGGCGATCCTGGCCTGGGGCTTGGGGGCAGCGGTCGCGAGCCTCGTCGGCATGCGCCACGCAAGGCTCATCCCGACGCGACGAAACGTCATCAGCTGGATCACTCACGACCGGCGTCGCATCGGGGGCTTCTTCAGCGACTTCATCCTCATGATCGGCGCCGGCTACTTCGCGATCTATCTCGTCGCGCTGATCGGAGGGGTGCGGGCGGTCGCGGGAGTGCGGGGCGCGATGATCCTCTTCGCGCCGCTGGACTCGGTATTCGCGGGAGTGAGGATCGTCACGCTGTCGGCGCTCGCAGAGGCGGTGCGCATGGGCCGGCGAGTGCTCGTCCGTCGGGCGGAAATAGTCGCCCTGGGCTCGGCAGCGATCACGGCGGGTTGGGCGATCGTCATCCTGAGTCTCCCGCGAAGCATGGGTGCGGCGCTGCTGGGCCCGACGTGGGACGTGGCGCGCCCGCTCTGCGCCGCGATCGCCGTGGCGTCGGCCGCCCGATATGTGGCGCTGCCCGCCCAGGCTGGGCTGCGGGTGCTCAACGACACGCGGCGAATCGTGATCTTACGGGCGGTGCAGACGGCCGCCACGCTCGCCGCCGTGGCCGCTGGCACGGCCGAAGCTGGAGCGCGCGGCGCAGCGAGCGGCCTGGCAGCCGCTCACTGCGCAGGATCGGCTCTCTGGGCGCGCGGCTTCCTACGGCGCGCCAGGAGCCTGCCGGAGCACGACACTGACTAGAACGAGCCGCCAGCTACGCGCCGAGCGCACGGCGCCCCCGTGCGTTGGGGGCGCCCGCCATCACGGCGCTGTGGCCAGCGCAGCGTCGCGCATCGTGAGGCTTTGCATCCCGTGCGCCTCTCGCAGTTCGGCGAAATGCCTCAAGATGTGTCGGAGCATGTCAAAGTTCTCATCCTGGTGGATTCCAAAGTTGTGCGGGTGCCACCACAGGTGGTAGAGGCCCCCAGCGCTTGCAGCGGCCGAGAGCTCGTTGCATACGCGGTTGACCTTGAGCTGGTCGAGGCGGCCCATCCGTGCGTCGTACGGACGTAGAAACCGGCTTGCTGGGACGTTGCGCGGCAGAGCTGCGGCCACCGCATCAGGGCAATGCGTGTTCTGACCCGTCAGCGGGACGTACGCGTCGAGCAGTCGCAGTGCCCTTCGGATCACGGTCTCGTCCCGCGCTGCTCGCGGTCTGTAGAGCCAGGAGCGCGGCGTGCCGCGATAGGCCTTAATCCCCTGCTGAGCACAGAGCGGCAGGTAGTCGGCGCGCACCTCGTTGCGCGGGAACACCAAGCTCTCCAGGGCGATTCCGCGTCGAGCGCCGGCATTGACGGCAGCGGCCAAGTCCTCTCGAAACGTCGCGGCGTCCTGCCCGCGCTCAAAACAGAAATAGTGCGAAAAGGTATGGCTTGCGATCTCTTGGCCGCCGGCTTGCTGGATCTGCTGCAGAAGCGACCACCCGAAGTGAAACGGATCTTGTGCTTCGTCCTTGCCCACCATCGCCAGAGCGGTATATGGACACTTGCTCGTGTCGGCGTACCTGGGCCGAAGGCGTGGAAGCCCGGCGAGAAGGTCTTCCTTTTCATCGAAGAACAGGAAGCCCACGGTCGCCCAAGTAGCGTGGATGCCGTACTCTGCGAACATCTCGAGGAGCCGAGGGAGCGCCGTTCGAACACCGAGCAGATTGGCCCGATAGCTGTCCAGGTCGATCCAGTCGCGAACACCCCAATTCAGCTCAAAATCCAGGGAGATCACAAGCGTCCCACGGCGGCTGGAAGGCTTAGGCATCAACGCAGCGAGTTTATCGTTCCGCAGTAGCAGGGCGAACATCGGGTCCACGGGCGTGTTGTGCAAGGCGCGTCGAGCGGAGGTGGTCCCGAGAGAGTCAGACCATATCGCGGCGCTCCGGTCGAGTTGGGGGTGAAGGATGCCAGCGCGGTGGCGGCGGATCGTATGCGCGAGCTTGACGAACGGCGCCAGGCGCGATCGCGATATGAGTCGGATGCGGCTGTTGAGGCCTTCGAGGCGGCCGTTGTCGAGGCCGAGTCGGACGAACGGCGTGAGGCGCGAGCGGGAGGCCCACGAGAGCCAGGCGTGGAGGTGCGCCGGCGCGAGTGCGGCGTCGTCGAGGTGGTAATAGTTCCACGACGAGCGGACACCCTCGTCGAGCCTGTCCACCGTCGGCGGCACCACCTTGATCGGACGCCGGTGGCGCCGCAGCGCTGTCGATAGCCTCCGGTGTCGCCGTGCTCGTCATGCCACACCTCAGAACTGTGAGCCCCACTTCAGGGACGCCGCGGAACATCGTTCTGCTGGCGGCGGACGGGATATCGACGAACATCGTCTTCAACACGATTCAGCGTCAGCACCGGTTGTCCGGAGTGATCATCGAAGAGCGCGTGTCGCGTCGGCAGTATCTAACGAGACGCGCGCGCCGCCTTGGATATGGGGAAGTGGCCGGGCAGGTTCTTTTCCAGATGATGGTCCCGCCGCTGCTCCGGAAGATGTCGCGGCGAAGGATCACAGAGATCACAGAGGACTTCGGACTCGATACCGCTCCGATACCGCAGTCGCGGGTCATACGTGTCACATCTGCAAACTCGCCGCAGACGCACGCTCTTCTTGAGAGGCTTGCTCCCGATATCATCGTGATCAACGGAACGCGCATTCTAACGGCCGAAACGTTGACGGCCGTTCCTGCGCGCTTCGTCAACGTCCACACCGGGATAACGCCTCGATACCGCGGAGTTCACGGAGGCTATTGGGCTCTGGCGTCCTCGGATGCGGGCAACTTCGGTGTAACGCTGCACGAAGTGGACAGCGGGCTCGATACGGGACCCATTCTGCATCAGGCTCGCATCGTCACCACTCGGCGCGACAACTTCGTGACGTATCCGCTGCTGCAGCTGGGTCTCGCCATGCCGCTACTTCTCGAACATCTAGCATCTCCCGGTACCGGTACGGCGGCAGTCGAGGAAGGCGCCTCGCGCGCATGGTCACATCCGACCTTGTGGGGTTACCTCAGGACCGGTGCGCGCACTGGCGTATGGTGAGCTCCGCCGGCCAGCCGGCTACGGCTGCCGCTCGTCGCAAGCTCGGTATCCCTGTCCTCCCCGGCCTGTTCCTCGAGCGACTCATCGCGTGGCGCGTGAAGCGAGCAGCCGATACAGATGAGAACCGCGGTCACGTTCTCGCGTAGCCGAAAGGCCGTACCCGCGTTAGCACTGATGACAGAGTACGCCAAGATCAAGGCGCCACCGACGTAGATGAGTGGACCGGCGCGCGTCATGATATGACCTCGGCTGCGCGGTATTGACGCCGCCACCAGGACTAACGTGATCAACACTACCACGCCGCCGATGGCGCCCAGCTGCTGGTTGGTGTTTTGTAGTTGCCACGGATATGGACGAAGAAGAAAGGCGCTGACGCGCGTGGGGAGATTCCTCGCGATCGCCGCCGGCGTCGAATAGTCCACGCGCTCATATTTGAGATTCGAGGACGTGTCCCGGAAGTTAGCCTCTTGCGACGCTTGGAGTCGCTCAAGCTTCGCAGGAGCTTCTCGCAGCGCAACGGAGAGCGCGACCGTCATGAAACAGATAGCAACGCCGGCCAGCAGAGCGGCTCGACGGCCATGCTGTCTGCGCATGGCCGCGTGGAGGATCAGCGTCACGCTTGCTGCTGTCAGTATCCAGCCGATATACGGTCTGGTCAGGGTCGCCACCAGGCATCCCGCGGATATGGCGGCCAGCGCCCTCAGGGAGCGGTGGCGCCACATGAGGAGCAGGCCGTATGCAACCACCCCGACGGCAAACGTGACCAGTGGGTCCTTGTGAAGATAGCCGGAGAAGAACACGCTGGTTGGTTCAAACGCAAGCAGCCAGGCGGCGAGCCGTGCCGCGGCCGGCCCGGCCAGGTCATAGACGACCGCTGCGAGGAGCGCCAGCCCCGCCACGGCTAGCGCAATCTGCGTGAGCCGCAGCGTTAGGTCGGAGGCAGAGATTAGGCGCTGTTGCAGTGCAAACAGCCACTGGTGCAGCGGGGTGATCCCGCTCCCGGTCAGAATCTCTATCAGCGGCCGGGCGCGTATGTCCTGTGCGCTGGCCAGGAAGACGAGCTCATCAGGGCCACGTAGAGCACGGCTGTTTGGGAGCAGCGATATCGCGACAGCTGAGGTCAGCCGGATTGTCACGGCGGCGGTGATCGCTCGTCCGATCCGTAGATCCGGCCGGCCCCGGCGCAAGTGCCTGATCAACAGCCACAGCGCACATGTGGCTAGACCCAGCACGAGCAAGAATCCCTCAGTTTGATATAGGAGATGGTCTGAGCGCACGCGTGATCAGGCCGGGTGTCGGTGGAACATGGTAGCCGCAGCGCTCGATTGGGGTTTGCCGCCAAAACGGCAGCTCGCGCTTGGATGTGGCGCGTGCCGTAGGCTGGTGCCCGCGCCACGCCAACGCACCTCGGGGAGAGCTATGCGCCACGAACGCATTCGCATCGTTCACATCATCGCGCGCATGAACGTCGGCGGCCCTTCGCACTACGTGAGCCTGCTCGGCGGGTTGCTCGATCCCAGCCGTTACGAGAGTCTCATCGTGGCGGGCCGCGTAGGCCCCGGCGAGGCATCGGCTGATGGCCTTGCCGTCAGCTACGGTGCTCGGCTGCAGACGTTGGCCGACCTTGGTCCCGAGGTGTCTTGGTCGGCGGATCTCAAAGCGGCGCGCAAGCTGGGTGCCATGCTGCGGCGCTTCCGTCCCGACATCGTGCACACCCATACGGCCAAGGCCGGGTTCATCGGGCGGCTCGCCGCGTGTATGCTGACTCCGCGGCCGATCATCGTCCATACGTACCACGGGCACGTGCTGGAGGGGTACTTCGGTCACCGCAAGAGCCAAGCCTATCGTCGGCTGGAGCAGGCGGCGGGTAGGGTTAGCGACGCCCTCGTCGGCGTCAGCCAATCCACCGTAGATGACCTTCTGCGCCTGCGGATAGCGCCGGCATCGAGGTTCCGCACGATCTCGCTCGGCGTAGACCTTGGGCCGTTCCTAGGGGTCGATGCGTCCGACGGCGCCGCCGTCCGCAGGGAGCTGAGGATGACGTCGGACGAGATCCTGGTCACGTTGGCGGCGCGACTGGTGGCGATCAAGCGTATCGACGTAGCGCTGCGGGCCGTGGCGCTGGCTCTCCCGCGCGACCCGCGCCTTCGCCTGCTGATCCTCGGAGACGGCGAGCTTCGGCACGACCTCGAGAGCCTTGCGCAAGACCTCGGCATGGCGGAAGACGTGCGTTTCCTGGGCTATCGCTTCGACGTTCCAGCGATCGCCGCCGCAACGGACATCGCCATGCTTACCTCGGACAGCGAGGCGCTCGGGATGTGGCTGGTCGAGGCGGCCGCCGCGGGCTGTCCCGCGCTCGCCACCAACGTCGGAGGCATCCCCGACGTGGTCCGTCCCGGCTGCGGGGTCACCGTTCCCGCCGGCGACCCGGAGCGATTGGCGGAGGAGCTTCTGTCGCTTGCCGCCGATCGGGAGCGCCGCGAGCTCATGGGGGCCCGGGCGCAGGCACACGTCCAGCGCGCGTTTCCTGTCTCACGCTTCGTGGCGGACATGGATCAGCTGTACTGGGAGCTGCTGGACCGGCGCCGCAGCACGTCGGCGAGGGCTCGCAGCCCTTCACGGTCGGATCACGAGGTGGTTCTCTAGAACCATCGCCTCGAACTTCGTCCGGCTAAAGGTCATCGCGGCGTCACGTGGCGTACAGACGATTGGCTCCTGCACGTTGAACGAGGTGTTGAGCAGCATCGGGATCCCGGTCAGCTTCCTGAACTCGTCGATCAGGTTCCAGAAGCGTGGATTGACCTCGCGTGTGACTGTCTGTGGCCGAGCCGAGTGATCCACGTGCACAACCGCGGGGATCCGTTCACGGTACTCGTCGAGAACCCGCAGCACGGTGACCATGAACGGGTCCATGTGCGCGATCCCGAACACCTCTTCGCTCGCCTCCGCCAGCATGGATGGCGCCAGCGGGCGAAACCATTCGCGAAGCTTGACCTTGTGGTTGAGTATCTCGCGGATATCGGCCCGCCGCGGATCCGCAAGGAAGCTGCGATTTCCGAGCGCGCGCGGCCCGAATTCCATTCGTCCCTGGAACCAGCCGACGACGGCTCCGTCGGCGATCAGCGCTGCTAGGCGAGGCAGGAGCTCTTCGTCAGAAAGAGTGACGTACTCCACGCCGAGATCCTCGAGTGCGGCGGCGCATTCAGCTGAGCTGAACGACGGGCCATAGTAGGCGTGATTCATCCGAGGCCCGCGATCAGCGCCCAAGCGGCCGTGGTGGATCAGCAACGCGGCTCCGAGCGCGCATCCCGCGTCATGTGCGGCGGGCTGGATGAAGACGTCGGAATAGGCGGATTCCTTGACGATCCGCCCGTTCGCCACCGAGTTCAGCGCGACCCCGCCGGCAAGGCATAGATTGTCGTGGCCGGTCTGGTCGTGCAATCGGCTGATCATGTGGAGCACCACCTCTTCCAGAACACGCTGCGCGCTTGCGGCGATGTTCTGATGGCGCGACGAGATCTCCTCGTCCGGACTTCGCGGCGGCCCCAGGTTGGCTACGACCTCCTGACCGAAGCGGTAATGCTTCGCAAGGTGATGATCGAGAACGCGAATGTTGACGCGGAAGCTTCCGTCGCGCGTTTTGGCGAGGACGCGCGTGGAGAAGAACTCCTCGTAGACGGGTGATCCATAGGAAGCGAGACCCATCACCTTCCATTCGTCTCCGGCGAACATGTCGAAGCCGAGAAAATTGGTGACGGCAGAGTAGAACTGGCCTAGTGAATGAGGCAGCTTGATGCGCCTCAATTCGTGGATGGCCGTGTCCTCACCGCTCGCCAGCAGCGTGGTGGTCGCCTCGCCGGTGCCGTCCATCGTGAGGATCGCCGACCGCTTGAATGGCGAGAGGTAGAAGGTACTGGCCGCGTGGCACAGATGGTGATCCAGGAAGTGGAAGCGAAAGTCGCTCGGGCCGAACGTGCTGCGCAGCCTCGCCGGATAGCGGAGCATCCCGAGATAGCTGTCACTGACCTGTGCGACCCCTCTGTCCACCCGAGCCTTGAACATGTCCCGCGAGATGGTTGCCGACTTGAGTGCTTGGACGGCTTTGTGCCGCAGCACCCACGGCTTCCAATAAAGTCCCACTCTGGCCACGTCCGCCAAGTCGATGCCCGCTTCGTTCAAGCAGTACGCCACCGCCTCGTCCGGAAAGCCGATGTGCTGCTTGACGCGCGAGAAGCGCTCCTCTTCGGCGGCAGCCACGACTTCACCGTCGCAGATGAGCGCGGCTGCGGCATTTCCCATCGTGGTCAGGCCCAAGATGTACATGCGCTCACGCCTTCGTGGACGGCGCCCTGAACTCGGAGGGCATCGCCGCGCCAGCGAAGCCATCGCCCTCGAGCACAGCTGCTATCCGCTGGCACGCTACGGAACGCGCCGACCACAGTCGGTCGCGCCCCTCGCCCACGCACAGCACCCATCGGGTCACCACGGGGCTATCTGTAGTCGCGGATATGGTGCTCGTCCCGTTTCATTTCGGTGCTTGCCGGATGCGCCACTGCCCGGTCGCGCTCTTGTCGTCGAACAGCTTCGTGAGCGCCCGATCCCCAGGCTGACGCTGAGGGGCACTGGCCACAATGACCATCGTCATGAGCTCAACCGATCGCGCAGCACCTGGTTGTGCTTCTTCATGCCGCAGCATCAAGGCACGGCGAAGCATACGAGCTATTCCGTTGCGCAGGCGGATGTCGGTGTTGAGCGCTTGGACGGAGCGGTGCGTGCCGCGCTGCAGCAGCTTCTCGTGGGCTCTGAGAACCAGCGTTCGACGAGGTTCAGCCACGACGAGCTGGTCGGCGTGAAGTGCAGCACGAAGCGGGGGTGCGCGGTGAGCCACTTCTTGATCGCCGGTGTCTTGTGCGTCGAGCTGTCGTCGACACGAGATGAACGTCGAGGTGCTCGGGGACCTCCTGATCGATCGTCTGCAAGAACTTTTGAACTCGATCGCGCGGTGGCGGTGGTGCAGCGCGCTGGATGACCTTGCCTGTGCTCAGGTCAAGCGCGGCGTACAGGCACGACGTGCCGTGGCGCTTGTAGTCGTGGGTGGCGCGCTGAGGGGTGGCGGGCACGGGTCCTTAGACAGCTTGAAGGTTTCGGAGCGGCGCGGTTGCAGCCCGAACGCCTGCCAGATCCGCAGGATCGCGTTCTGTGTCAGGCCAGCCTCGGCCGCCATCGACCGCGTCGACCAGTGCGTCGCGTCCTTGGGCGTCGTCTCAAGGGTCTTGACGATCACCTCTCGACCTTGTCGACGGTGATCGTCCGCGGTCGGCCCGGCCGCGGCGAGCCGCGAGCGCTCGTCCTCGTCAAACTCGATCGGAGTAGCAGTGGGAGTTGGCATAGCCACAGCCTTTCCGCACTGCATACCAGTTAAACCATCACGGCATCAGTAGCTGGTCGATGTGTTGCCGCTGACGACCACGTCCGAAGAGCGTTTCTGCCAGACCGGCGTGACGGTCGTGAGTGTGCTGGCACAATAGGTCTTCGACCTGGTGAGGGTGATGTGGTTGCCGGTCACCGACCCGCCGATCACATCGAAGATGCCTATGCCGTAGCTCGGTGTTGAGACCGTATTGTCAGCAACGATGACGTCGCTGATCGGGCCACGGTCGTTGTCTTTCTCGCTGAACAGGATGGGTGGCCAGCACGTGTCGCCCGCACCGACCGTGTTGCCCCGAACCTCGATGCGCGCCATGTCCCCTAGGGCCGATACCTGCGTAGACGACACAGCACCCTCAACGGCGATCCCAGCCACGGTGTAGCCATGGAGCTGGTTGCGGAGCACCTTGATGTCCTGCATCTTCTGACCGGCGAAGTTGATCTCCAGGTCGATCCCGCCGTAGTGGCAGTCCGACAGCGAGTTGTCCTCGATCGAGCCGCCGATCAGCTCCGTAAACGACACGCAGTGACGAGCCATCGTTGTGATCGTATTGCGCAGAACACGAACGTTCTCGGAGGCGACGCCGCCCGCCGCGTTGCCGCGCATCGACTCCGATCGAACGGTGGTCACAGCGTCGCCGAACACGTTACGGAACGTGTTGTCGCGGACAGTGATGTCGTCGCCGCCCTTGATTTCGACGCCGTGGTCGAGTTGGTTTCCGGCGTACTTCGCGCGGCTCGTCGGGTAGAAGTTCCCGACGATGGTCATACTCTGAATTGTGACGTTGTGCCCGGACTTGACACGCCATTGCGGCTTCGGGTCGGGGCTGTCGTAGCTGGTCGGGACGATGCTACGGAACATCGAGCCGTTGCCGTCGATGATGAGGTCAGAGCGGTCGGCGACGAGGATGCTGGCGGTCTGCGTGTAGACCCTCGCTGGCGGGAACCGGACCGTAGAGCCGTCGGGGCAGGCGCGGATCGCCTCCGCGATGGCGACCTGACCATCCGGCGGATCGATTGCGCAGACGTTCGCATCGATGATCTGCCACGTCGTGCTCGCCGGGGTGGCGTCGAGATTGCCGGCCGTGTCACGTGCGCGGACCTGGTAGGTGTGGTCTCCAAACGCGAGGGCGGTGTACTCCTTCGGGCTCGTGCAGGCCTCGAAGTTCCCTGCGTCCAGCATGCACTCGAACGATCCAGGCTCAGTGGAGCCGAACGAGATCGATGCTGACGTGGAAGTCGTCGGCGTAGCCGGGCCGGCGGTGATCGTGGTCTGCGGCGCAGTTGTGTCGGTGCCCTTCCTCGGGTTTGCTCCTCCAGCCGCCTCTGCGACCGACGCAAGGCTGGCCCCCACGACGGACGCCATGGTTATGACGAGAACCAGCGCCAGCCAAAGATAGCGGGATGTCGATTGGGCTTCAAAGTGCTCCGCCCGGGCCAGCGGGGCGCGTCCCAAGCTGAGAGACAGGCGTGTCATGGGGCTCCTTCGCCCAGTTCCAGCAGCACCCATATCAGGCCATTCATGTGTGGACAGATGTCCCATCTGGCGCCAGCAGCCCCAAGACTGCGCCAGGTCTAGCCCGGATCGTGCGTGCGCCCAGAGTTGGAGGTGCTGATTGAGTAGCTGTTCCAACGTAAGCTCGTCGTCGACAGCGGGTGAGAGTCCCGTCCGAGTAGCTGCCAGGAGGCTCGGTAGCAGGCTGGCGGATCGGTCTGGAAACGGGCCGGGTCGAAGCCCAGCGTCCGGGGGAAGCAACTCGGCGGTCACAACATCAAGCGAGCCTGCCGCGCCGTTAGGGGCCTGCCTTCGGGCGGGGAGAGGAGGAGCCGAGCCGCGGTATTCACGGTGAAGGCCATGGAAGGGGTGTAGAGCCTGGAACGCAGCCCCGAGGAACCTCCCGGCGTAGGGCGGCGTGGAACGTGGAGATGGTGATGGCGGGCACTGGGGAGGCCCTCCCCGGCCCGGCCGCCTGCGGAATCGTGCGGTCGGAGCGTCGTGGCCTATAACCGGCGCGAGTCGGGAAGTGGTCGGGTGCCGGAGGGCGTCGGAGGCGACCGTAGTACCGATCGAGCCGGGCGGACAACACAACCACCGGGGAGGGAAGGGCCGCTGCGTCGTTCATGCGTGTGGTGCGGCGAAAGGGCTTGGTGAGTGCCACGACGTGGCTAGGACCGCCGAAGTAGACAACGTCACAGAGCTGCAACGCACGCTGTACCGGGCGGCCAAGGCCGATCCCGGGCGACGGTTTCACGCGCTTCATGACAAGGTCCATCGCAGGGACGTGTGGAGCGCGCGTGGGATCTGGTGCGCCGCAACCGCGGCGCCGCAGGCATCGACCAGCTGACGATCACCGACGTCGAGCACTACGAGGTCACCCGGCTGCTTGACGAGCCGGCCGCGGACCTCCACGACGGCAGCTATCGCCCGCTTGCGGCACGCCGGTCTTCATCCCGAAGGCCGGTAGCCTGGAGCCGGCGGCCCTTGTCGATTCCGGCGGTTCGTGATCGTGTCGTGCAGGCCGCGGCGAGGATCGTGCTTGAGCCGATCTTCGAGGCCGACATGCTCGAGTGCTCGTTCGGGTTTCGGCCCGGGCGCTCGACGTACGACGCGCTTCAGGTCCTCATCATGAGGCCTGGGACGGCGAGCGATGGGTCGTCGAGACGGACATCGCTAGCTGTTTGGAGGCATCGTCACACTGCCCCGCGTTGATGGCAGGTGTCTCGAAGAGTGGCTGGTCGGCTTGAACTACCTGGATTCTGAGGGCCTTTTCGGCCTCCTTGGCGGACGTGGACGGCGTTGAGCTCGCCGCGCTTGACACGCTGCAACACGGTCTGGCGCGAAACGCCGAGGATCTTGGTTGCTTCGAGCATCGGCAGCCAGCCGGCGGGGGCGTCTTCGACGAAGCGGGCGCGGAGCTGGTCGTCGACGCGGATCTGCCAGGGCGCGCCGGGGGTGAGTTGTTCGCCGGCGATGAAGCCGTCGGCGCGCCAGCGGTGGATCGTGGATGGCGCGACGTCGAGGATCTTGGCGGCCTTGGTGATCGAGACCTGCTGTCCGTCGGGCGGCTCGGCGGGGGGCTGGTCGCGCGGGATGTCGCGGTAGCGGCGCAGGCAGCCGACGATCTGGGCGGTGAAGCGCTCGCCGGTCGCCGAGCGGCGGTCAGGCGGTTGAGGATGCCGGCGATCGTGGCGTCGTCGTAGTGGGCGGCGAGCCGCCCCAGCAGCGCGATCGTGTCTTCGTCGGTACGGATCGTTGGCGCGCGACGTCGATGATCATTCCTCGATCAGCGTGCGCGGCAGTTGCTTGCGGTCGCGGTCGGTGGTCGTGGGCGCCGACCACACGCGCCCGAGGTCGGCGCCAAGGCTGAGCAGCTGCTCACGCTCTTGCGCGGGGAGCGTTCGAGGGCGCGCGTGTTGGCGGCGCCGTCCTCCTCGCCCCAGACCAGCCCGACCGGCAGTCCGCGGCGCAGCTCACCGCGGGCGGCCTTGTCGCGGATCCCGCCGTCAAGGCGCGCGCGCAGGACGTGCAGCTCGGCCTCGCTCATCGTGCCCCTTCAGCCCGAGCAGCAGCCGGTCGTTGAACGAGCCGGGGTGATAGAGGCCGTCGGCGTCGCCGATCACGGTGTCGGTCACGCCGCACAGATCCAGCAGCCGATACCAGTCGGCGTTGTTGCGCGCCGCTCGAAGCGAGCGGCAGGCCCTGCAGCTGCGAGCCAGGTCGCTGCGCGGCTGGCGGAGTGCGGGCTACAGCTCAACGAGCACAAGACCCGCATTCTGTACTGCAAGGACGACGATCGGCGCGGCTCACGCGAGCACACGTCGTTTGACTTCCTGGGGTACACGTTCCGTCCGCGGCTGTCGAGGAGCAGGCTCGGGAGGCACTTCGTGAACTTCTCTCCGGCGGTCTCGAACGAGGCGAAGACGCGGATGCGGCGCGAGATGCGCCGCTGGCGGTTGCATCTTCGCTCGGACAAGGCCCTCACGGACCTGGCGCGGATATTCAACGTCGTGCTCCAGGGCTGGATCAACTACTACGGGCGCTTCTACAAGCCCATGTTGGATCCGGTCTTCCGCCACCTCGACGAGATCCTCGTGCGGTGGGCCATGAAGAAATACAAGCGGCTGCGCCGCCGCCACAGCCGGGCGCGCAGGTTCATCGCTGACGTCGCCCGACGCAGCCCGGCCTGTTCGCGCACTGGCGTTTTGGCGTGCGCCCCGACGGCTGGACGATGGGAGCCCGGTGAGCCGAGAGGTTCACGCCGGGTTCTGCGAGCGCCGGGGGTGAGACTCCCCCGGCGACTCACCTCGTCGTGATGTGCAAGAACCGCAGGGAAGCCTATCGCGCCCTCGCGGCGTTGACGGCGATCCTCGCGGACCTGGGCCTTGAGCCCGGGCCCGCGAAGACCCGCATCGTGCATCTGACCGAAGGCGGTGACGGCCTGGACTTCTTTAGAC
>JALZJE010000351.1 GCA_030859955.1 Chloroflexota bacterium
CGCTTGGCGAGGTAGTCGTTGGGATCCACCACGTGCACGCCACGTCCGACGAGCGCGTTGAGGAAGGCGGCCAGCGGCGCGACGAAGGTCTTGCCCTCGCCGGTGCGCATCTCGGCGATGGATCCGCGGTGAAGGACCACGCCGCCCATCAGCTGGACGTCGAAGTGGCGCTTGCCGAGCGCCCGTACCATCGCCTCACGGACCGATGCGAACGCCTCCGGCAGCAGCTCATCGAGCGCCTCGTTGATCTCGGCCAGCTCTCGCTTGCGCTGCCGCTTGAGCTCATCCGCGAGGCGGGCCGCGTCGGCACCGGCCAGCGCCGATTCGGCCGCATCCTCGTCCGGGTCTGTCTCGCGCAGCTCGATCGGGGTCAGGATCTCGCCGACGCGCTCGCGCAGGCGCGCACGCAGCTGATCGGTCTTGCCGGCGAGCTCCGCGTCAGTGAGGGCCTGGATCTCCGGCTCGAGCGCGTTGATGCGGTCCACGAGCGGCTGGAGGGCGCGGACCTCGCGCTCGTTGGAGTCCCCCAGGCGGGACAGGAACTTGAACATCGGGCGGCGAGTATAGCCCGATCGGCCCGAGGCTCTATCCGCCACTCCGCCGCAGCGGCAGGCGGGGCTGCCCATCAGATTGGCGCTGCAAACGGCCAGCGGACCGATTCGCCGGGTGCTCGGTCGCAACGCCCAGCCAGGCGGCCAGACGACCGAGGAACCGTTCCCAAGGGGTCACAACGCCAACCTGCTTGGCAGGCGCCCCGACGCCAATCCGGTTCAAGGGACCGCGCTCAGCTTTTGTTCATCCCGCCCAGACGGTCCCGTCTGCCCTGTGGGTCTTCGGTTAGCCGGCCTCCACCATCGGCTTGACCTCGCCGATCCAGCGCTCGAGCGTCTCGATATCGTAGGGTGCCGCCATCTCGGCCAGGAAGGTCGAGAAGCCGATATCGCGGCAGGCGACCATCCGCTGCGCCAGCTGGTCGGGCGTGCCGACCCAGAAGGTGTCGTCGTTGGCCACGTCGCTCATCGGCGTGCGGTTGTGCTCCATCTGGGCTTCCCAGACCCGAAGCGCGTCGGCCTCCGTGTCCCGGATGATCGGCTTGCAGCCAACCGTGCGCTCGATCTCGGCTGGGTCGCGTCCGACCGCCTCGCAATGCGCACGCAGGACGGAGTCCTTGTGGCGAAGCACCTCGATGCTTCCCATCGCGTTCCACTGGTCGGCGTACTTCGCGACCGTCCGCAGCGTCTTCTTCTCACCGGATCCGCCGATCATGATCGGCAGGTGGCGCTGGACCGGCAGCGGCTGTTGCCGAAGCCCATCGAACCGATAGTGCCCGTCGGCTGATGACGTGACCTCCTCGCCGTCGAGCAGCGCGCGCATCGCACCGACGGATTCGTCGAGCCAGTCGAGGCGTTGGCCGACGCTGCGGCCGAACTCGATGTCGTGTGCCGTATGCTCCAGCTCGAACCATGCGCCGCCGATCCCGAGCGTCGCTCGCCCGTCGCTGAGATGGTCCAGCGTGGTCGCCAGCTTGGCCACCAGGCCCGGGTTGCGGAACGTGTTGGCGCCGACCAGCAGCCCCAGTCTGACGCGCGTCGTGACCTTGGCCCAGGCAGCCAACGACATCCAGCCCTCGAAGATCGGCTGGTAGGGGTCGCCGAAGATCGCGTAGACGTGGTCCCAGGTCCACAGCGAGTCATAGCCGAGCTCGTCGACGCGCGTGGCGGTGCGCTCGAACGACGCCCAGTCGGTGCCCTGGCTCCAGAGCAGGACTCCGATCTTGATCTCGTCGGTCTTCACGTGCCCGCGGTCACGCGGATGGGCTCCGGAATCGGATCGTCGTCGGCCTCTTCATCCCAGAACGTCATCTCCTCGACCAGCCGGACCTCGGAGCTGAAGAGCGCGCCGACGCTCTCGCCGCGATGGATGCGCTTGATCGCCTCGCCGAACAGGGGCGCGACGCTCAGGACGGTGATGCGCGGGTCGTCGGCCTCGGGCGGAAGCGGGATCGTGTCGGTGACGATGACCTCGGTCAGCGCCGACTCCGCGATCCGCTGAAGGGCGGAGCCAGAGAAGACGCCGTGGGTCGCGCAGCTGTAGATCGCGCGGGCACCGGCCGCCTGGAGTGCCCCGACCGCCTCGATCAGCGAGCCGGCGGTGTCAATCTCATCGTCGATGATGATGGCCGTCTTGCCTCCCACCTCGCCGATGATATTCATGACTTCGGTGCGATCCTCGTTGCCGAGCCGCCGCTTCTCGACGATGGCCAGCGGTGCCGAGAGGAGCTCGGCGAAGTTGCGGGCACGCTTGGCGAAACCGAGCTCGGAGACAACCACGAGGTCCTCGAGCTGCCTGGCCTTGATGTGGGCGCAGAGCAGGTTGACCGCGGTGAGCTCATCGACCGGGATGCTGAAGAACCCCTGGATCTGCCCCTGGTGAAGATCCATGGTGAGGACGCGATCGGCACCCGCGACGGTCAGCATGTCCGCGATCAGGCGCGCGGTGATCGGCACACGCGGCTGGTCCTTCTTGTCGGACCGGCCGTAGCTGTAATGCGGGATGACCGCCGTGATGCGACCGGCACTCGCGCGCTTGAAGGCGTCGATCATGATCAACAGCTCCATGATCGACTGGTTCACCGGCCGGCTGGTGGGCTGTACCAGGAAGACATCCTGCTCGCGGACGTTCTCCATCACGCGCACGAAGATATTCTCGTTAGCGAACTGGAACACCTCGACCTCACCGAGCTGCGTCTTGAGGTAACGGGTGATCCGCTCGGCGAGCGGCTTATTGGCGTTGCCGGCGTAGATACTGAACTCGTCGGCGTACACGTCGATCTCCGCGGGGCGGGTCAGGCACACCGATTCTAACGGGTAGGGCCCATCATTGGCACGACGTGCGCACCGGTCCCGCCGACCCACCTCCAGTCTCGGTCGTGAATGCTTTCGGATTGACCGATGTGCCGCGCCGATTGCCCGGCGGCGAAGCGTGGCGGGTCGCGGACCTGGTGCTGAAGCGCCTGGGCACCGATTCGGCGGCCTGGCTCGATTGGGAAGAGCGAGTGCTCTTCAGCGTGTCCGATGATGAATTCCGCCTCCAGCGGCCGCGAAGGACGCTCGGCGGAGCGCTGACAGTCGACGGCTGGTTCGCGCGCGACCACCTGCCGGGCGCTCACCGGTCGGGGCGTTGGCCGGAGATCATCGCGGCCGCTGACGCGCTGCATGCTGCGTTCGCCGAGCTGCCCGAGAGCCTGACGCGTCCGCCACCCTCGCGGACGGATCCATGGGCGGTCGCGGACCGCATCGCCTGGGACCTGGAGCCGATGCCACCCGGTGTTTGCGCCCGCGACCGTGGTTTGCGGGAGCTGCTGGATGCCCGCCGACCGGTGGCATCGCCCTCTCAGCTCGTCCATGGCGATCTGACCGGCAACGTCCTGTTCGCTGATCACCTGTCACCGGCAATCATCGACTTCTCGCCGTACTGGCGTCCACCTGCCTACGCCATCGGCGTGATCGTCGCCGATGCCGTGGTGTGGGAGGAAGCCGATGTGCGTCTGCTCGAGCTCGTGGCGGACAGGGCCGAGATGGGTCAGTGCCTGCTGCGAGCGCTCATCTTTCGACACGTCACCGCCCTGCTGCTTCCCGGCGCTTTGCCGACCGGCGACCCGGCGACCCGGTATGCATCCCTGCGACGATCCGCGATCCGGCTGTCGGAGAGGTAAAAGCTACCCGATTTCGGGGAGGTCCTCGGGTGGACGATTGTCGACGAACACGGTGATCGACACGATGCGGTCGTCGGCGACGGGCTTCATGACGGTCACTCCGCGCGAGGCGCGACGGTAGCGGTTGATGCCGCCGACCTCGGTCCGCATGATGTTTCCGAGCTCCGTGATCAGCATGAGCTCCTCGTCCTCGCGTCCCACCAGGCGGATGGCTGAGACCGAGCCCGTATCGGCACTGAGCGAATTGGCGATGACGCCGCCGGTGGCGCGGTGCTTGACGGGGAAGTCGGCGATATCGGTCCGCTTGCCGTACCCCTGCTCGGTGACCACGAGGAGTTGCTGCTCCAGGTGCTCGATCACCTCCATACCTATGACCTCGTCGTCGCCCCGGAGGCGGATCGCGGTAACGCCCTGTGTCCCGCGGCCGAGTGGGCGCACCTCGGTCTCGCGGAAGCGCGCCGCCTGCCCCCGCCTGGTGGCGACGATGATGTCGTTCTGCCCGTCCGAGAGGCCGACCCACTGAAGCTCGTCGCCGTCGACGAGGTTGATGGCGATCAGGCCATTGGCACGGATCTTCGCGTAGTCCTCCAGCGAGGTCTTCTTGATCATGCCCTTGCGCGTGGCCATGACCAGGTAGTGACCCGGCTCGAACTGGGGCAGGCTGATGATCGCGCTGACGTACTCGCGCTGCTCGACCTGCACGCCGGGTAAATTGATGATCGGGAGCCCCTTCGCCTGGCGGGACGCATCCGGCAGCGTGTGCACCTTCGTGATGAAGACGCGCCCGCGATTGGTGAAGAACAGGATGTTGTCGTGCGTGTTCGCCACGACCAGGTGTCGGACGGCGTCCTCCTCGCGCGTCAGCATGGCGAGCTTGCCGCGCCCGCCGCGTCGCTGGGAGCGGAACGTCCCGATCGGCTGGCGCTTGATGTAGCCGCGCTGGCTGAGCGTGACGACGACGTCCTCTGCCAGGACCAGGTCCTCGGCCGTCAGCTCGCGGTTGGCATCGGCCTGAATGCGCGTCTTGCGCTCGTCGCCGTACTTTTTGACGAGTCCCGTCAGCTCATCCTTGATGACGGTCAGGATCTTTCGGGGGTTGGCGAGGAGATCCTCCAGCTCGGCGATCAGTTGGATGATGGCCCGGTACTCGTCCTCGATCTTCTTGCGCTCGAGAGCGGCCAGGCGGCGAAGCTGCATCTCGAGGATGGCGTTGGCCTGCACGTCGGTCAGCCCGAAGCGTGACATCAGCGCCGATCGAGCGGCGTCGACGTCCGCCGCCGCTCGGATGGTGGCGATTACCTCGTCGAGGTTGTCGAGGGCGACCTTGAGCCCCTCCAGGATGTGCGCACGCTCCTGTGCGCGGGCGAGGTCGAACTCGGTGCGGCGACGGACGATGTCGCGGCGGTAGGTGATGTAGTGCTCGAGCATCTTCTTGAGGCCGAGCGTCTGGGGCTGACCGTCCACCAGGGCCAGCATGTTGGCGCTGAAGCTGGTCTGGAGCGGCGTGTGCTTGAAGAGCTGCTGCATGATCGTGTGCGGTGATCCGTCGCGCTTGACCTCGACCACGATACGCATACCATCCCTGTCGCTTTCGTCGCGAATGTCGCGTACGTCCGTGATCTTCTTGGAGGCGACCAGGTCGGCCATCTTCTCGATCAGGGTCGTCTTGTTGACCTGGTACGGCAGCTCGGTGATGACCACCGCCATCCCGCCGCGCGCCTCCTCGAAGGCGACCTGGCCGCGCACGATGATTCGCCCGCGGCCGGTGGCGTACAGGTGCCGAATCGCGTCGATGCGCTCCTTCTCCCCGCTCAG
>JALZJE010000355.1 GCA_030859955.1 Chloroflexota bacterium
GCGCAGGCGTGCCTGGACGCATCGGTCAAATACGCGCATGAGCGCCAGGCATTCGGCTCCGAGATCGGCCAGCACCAGCTGGTCAAGCAGATGATCTCGAAGATGTACGCCGGCATCGAGGCCGGCCGGCTGCTGGTGTGGAAGGCGGGCTGGAAGAAGAACGCCGGCGAGCGCAATACGCGCGAGACGGGGCTGGCAAAATGGTTCTGCACGGATCACGCGGTCGCGTCGGCACTCGACGCCATCCAGGTCCACGGTGCCTACGGCTACTCCAATGAGTATCCCGTCGAGCGTTACCTGCGCAACTCCAAGGGCTCAGTGATCTACGAGGGAACCTCGCAGATTCACACCCTCATGCAGGCCGATTACCTCCTCGGCTATCGGAAGGACAAGCCGCTGCGCGTGCCACAGCCTGCCTTCGAAGGCGAGATGTGAGCCGAACCATCGAGCTGATCGCCGGGCTGCTGCTCGTCATGATCGGCCTGGTGGTCCTGGCCAGCGAGCCGCTCCTCGACCTCGCTCGAGGTCTCGGCGTCGGAGACGATGTCCTGCGCTGGTGGCCGCTATTCATCATCGGTGCCTCGCTCTTCTTCCTGATCCCGGGCTTCCTCGGTGGCCCGAGCCGGCGCCTGCGGGCGGGGATGGTGATTCCGGGTGCTTTGCTCGCCGGCGTGGGTGGCGCGCTTCTCTACACCAGCCTGACGGACCGATGGGCGGCGTGGGCGTACCTGTGGAGCGTCCTTCCATTCAGCTTCGGTCTCGGCATGTACGCGGCCGGATGGATCGCCGATGCGCCAGCCTTCAAATGGATCGGCTCGGGGATCGCCGTGGGGGGCGTGGTCGCCTATCTCGTGTTCGCCACGGCTTTCGGGGGAGAGGCATTTCGACTGATCGCGGCGGTCGGCATCCTGGCGCTGGGGCTGGCGCTCACCGTCGGTGGCCTCGCGGATCGGCTCAGCCGCAAGTCATCGGTCTAGCGGCGGGGCGGGCTACAGGTGCCGGTCGAACCAGCCGATGAGGCGCTCCATGCGGTCGATTCGGCGGTCGGGGCGGCCGGAGCTCTTCATGTCGTGATGCTCGTCGGGGTACAGGATGAGCTCCACTTCGCGACCGAGCACCTTGAGTGCGGTGAAGAATTGCTCGTTGTCCGCCGCGGGGCAGATTCGATCCTCCTCCGACTGGAGCATGAGCAGCGGCGTCGTGACGTTGGCGGCATTGCGCAGTGGAGAGGAGCGCCAGAGGCTCCGCATGCCCGCATCGGTCAATGGATCTCCGAGGCCGGCGCGCCGGTTGTAGTGGACGCCGAAGTACGAGTTTGCCCATGTGCTCACCTGGTTCGTCACGCCGTTCTCGGACGACGCTGCGGCGAATCGATTCGTCACGCCGACCAGCCATTGCGTGAGGAAGCCGCCGTAGGAGAGGCCCATGACGCCCAGTCGCTTCGGATCGGCCAGTCCGCGCTCGACCAGCGCATCGACCGATGCCAGCGCGTCCTCGGCGTCGACGGAGCCCCAGCTCGCTGAGAGTGCGCGGACCCAGGCTCCGCCGAACGTCGCCGAGCCGCGGATGTTCGGCATGAGGACCCGATAGCCGGAGGCGCACAGCGCCATGGCGTCGAGCGTGCCGCCAGGACCCCAGGCGCCGGTCGGCCCGCCATGCAGGTGCAGGATCGTCGGCAATTTCCGGCGGCCGGCGCCGGGCGGCGACGCGAGCCAGGCATGGATCGGTCCCGCCGGACCGTCCAGCTCGATCTCGGTCAGCTCGACGGGCGGGAAGGGTCGCTGCCACGCGGAGCCCTGGCGCGTGATGGCGCGCAGCGAGCCGTTCTCGACGGCATGGACGTCGCCGGCCCGGCCGTCGACGGCGGCGCTGACCGCGATCCGTCCACCTCCGGCATCGATGCCGGCGCATGCGACCGGCATCCCCGGATCGATCAGCGGCTCCGCGAGACCGGCAAGGTCGAGGCTGTACGGAATGTTGCGGCCCCGGTTGCCGATGATCGCCGCCAGGCGCTCATTCGAGAGCCAGATCGGGCCGGGCGCGTCCTCGCTCATCAACAGGTCGCACCACGCCCACTCGCCGACGGGCCGGTCAAGTGACGCCGTCAGCGACCGTGGCCTGCCGGACGGCAGTTCCATGATCCACAGGGCCGGCGGGGTCTCATCGGGCGGATCGTCCACGTCCGTGCCGATGAACGCGAGGCGCCGACCGTCCGGCGAGAATGACGGGCGATCCGCATCGCCGGCAAGGCTGACGAGCTCACGGATCCGTGGCCGCGCCGAGTCGGTCCCGACGGACCACAACTGGAGACGCGGATGGATCGCGGCGTCGGGTCCCCGGTCGGCGCTGAAAGCAATGCGACGTCCATCGGGCGCCCAGGATGGATGGAGCACGTCGAAGTCACCGTTGGTCAGCTGTCTCGGCTTCGCGCCTTCTCGCGCCGCCACGAGCCACAGGTGCGCGCGTCGGACGACATGCCCCGATTCGTCGTCGCGGAAGTCCAGCCGGGTGAGGCGGCGCGCGACCGGCGTCCGTCCCCTGGGCCCCTCTTCGCCGATGACGAAGCGGTGATCACCCGCCTGGGCCACCAGCGCGAGGCGTCGGCCGTCAGGGCTCCAGCGGAGGCTCGATACGCCGCGCTTCAGGTTCGTGATCGGCCACGGCTCGCCGCCGTCGAGCGGCAGGATCCAGGCCTGTCCGAGCGCATCGTCGTCGCCCACCGGTGAGCGCACGAAGGCGACGCGCGTGCCGTCCGACGAGACGTCGATCGAGCCGTCGCGAACGCGGCCCCGGGTCAGTTGCCGCGCGCGCCCGCCACGGTAAGGCCGTGTCCACAGGTGTGACTCGTACGCTCCGCTGACGACCTGGCGCAGCGCATAGACGATGGATTCGCCGTCGGGAGTCACGCGAAATGATTCGAGCGCGACCTGGGCGCGCACGAGGGCGCGTGGGGTGGCATCGGTCATGGTGGACAAGTATGCCGAGCGTTGAGAGATGAGTTGCGCGGATTCCGCATGGTGTCGAGGAATGTTGACCGGATTCCGTGGGGTGTGCCATTCTCCGCCGGTCGATGCGGTCGTCCCGCCCCGGGCATCCACGCGCCGCACAACGATTTGGAGGTACTGGGACGGTGCGACGCCTTCGTTCATCCACGGCCGCGCTGGCCATCATCGGACTCCTGATTGGCGCGTGCACGGCCGTGCAGCCGAACGCGAGCAGCGATCCATCGACGAGTGGCGCAGCGCCATCTGGTGACGCGTCAGCGGCGCCGAGTGACGCCGGGACGGCCACGGGCGGGACCGCGCGCATCGGCGTCGGCGGCTATCCGGACAGCCTGAATCCCGGGAACGGCGTGCTGGCCGAGTCATACACGGTGTATGAGCTCGTCTACGACACACCGATCTCGGTCACCTCGGCAGGCGAATACGTGCCCGAGCTGGCGAGCGAGTGGTCCGTCTCGGACGACGGCCTGACCTGGACGATGACGATCGTCGAGGGTGCGACGTTCCACGACGGTGAGCCGCTGACCGCGGAGGACGTGGCCTTCAGCGTCGAGCTCTATCGCGACACGGAGGACTTCCCGTTCCTGCCGTCGTACGCGGCACCGTTCGAAACGGTCGAGGCCACCGATGAGACGACGGTAATCCTGACCACGGCGGAACCCATCAACACCTTCGACGCCTACCTGGCCTTCATCTACGTCATTCCCAAGCACATCTGGGAGTCGGAGGAGGATGCCGTTGCCTTCGAGAACGAGGAGATGGTCGGCTCAGGGCCGTTCACGCTGGAAGAGGCATCGCAGGGCGAATTCATCGAGCTTGCCTCCAACACCGAGTACTGGGGCACGCCGCCGAGTGTTGACGGCGTCATCTTCCAGACCATTCCGAATCCCGACGCGCGGGTCACGTCGCTCACGACCGGGGAGGTCGATGCCATCACGGAGTTCCCGGCAACGGCGGTCAGCACGCTCCAGAACGCGGAGGACGTGACCGTGCATATCGCCGATATCGGTGCCGGTGGCAGCCTGCGCGACGTGTTTTTCAACATCGTCGCCGATGAGGACTGCCCGGAGGACGGCGGCGTCTGTTCGGGTCACCCGGCGCTCAAGGACCTCGCCGTGCGCCAGGCCCTTGCACACGCCACCGACAAGCAGCAGATCATCGACGTGGCCACGCTGGGAACGGGCTCGCCCGGCCTCTCCATGGTGCCTCCGGGTCTCGGCGAGTACTACGCCTCGGAGGTCGAGGACTACGCCTATGACGTCGCCGCGGCGAACGCGCTCCTCGACGAGGCCGGCTATGAGGACGGCGATGGAGACGGCATTCGCGAGTGCCTGCCCGACCAGGACTGCGAGACGCTGACCTTCCGCTTCAACTATGCCGATGACATCGACACCGCCCCGCGCGAGGCCGAGCTGCTCGAAGGGATGTGGGCCGAGATCGGCGTGGCGATCGAGATCCAGGGACTGGATCCCGATGCGCTGACCAGCGTCTGCTGCCCGAGCTTCGACTACGACATCATGCTGTGGGGCTGGGGCTCCGACCCCGACCCCGCCTTCCTGCTCGGCGTCGGGCTGTGCAGCGAGATCGATACCGGGTTCAGCGAGACCGGGTACTGCAATCCCGATTTCGACGCGCTCTACGACGCGCAGGCGGTGGAGCAGGACCATGCGACACGCGTCGAGCAGATCATCGAGATGCAGCAGCTGCTCGTCGATGACGTGCCGTACATCATCCCGTACTACCAGCAGTCGATCCAGGCCTGGCGTACCGATACCTTCAGCGGCTGGGTGGAGGACGACCCGACGCTGGGTCTCGAGGATTCGGCCTCGCTCAGCGCCCTCCGACCGGTCGAATAGACCGATGACGGGCCGAGCGTCCCGTGACGCTCGGCCCGTCATGCCCGTGATTGGACACACGCACGCGCTCGCGCGGGCTTTGACCGATATTTCAGCGCGTGGCTGGCACGAGGCTCATGTTCGCGCGACTCTCACGCTCCATGTCGAGCGAAATATCGGTCGTTTCCGTCCTGGGCAGTCCCGCGCGCCGGTTTTGACCGATATTTCGGTGCGCGGCCTGCACCAGACCTGCGCGAACGCGGGATCTAGGCTGCTTCTAAGCCGATATTTCGGTCAAACCTGGCCCGGTGCCCGTCAATGAGCGGCAGGGGTGGGTACCTTCTCCGCAAGATCGGCTGGGCGCTGCTCACCGTAGCCGTGGTGATCACGTTCAATTTCGTCCTGTTCCGCGTCCTCCCCGGAGACCCCGCCAAGTCGGGGTTGCGCGACCCGCGCCTCAACCCCGCCGCGGTCGAGGCGTTGCGCGAGCGGTTCGGGATCGACAAGCCCGTCTTTCTCAATCTCGAGGGCGGCAACCCGCTGGATAGCCAGTTCACGGCCTACCTCGGTGCACTGAGCCGCGGCGACCTGGGCACCAGCTACGCGTTCAGGGACCAGCCCGTCAGCGATCTCATCAGTGGCGCGCTGGTCAACACGCTCTGGCTTGTGCTGCCGTCGCAGATGCTCGCGATCCTTCTCGGATCCGCTCTCGGCCTGTTCGCCGCATGGCGACGGGGGCGGCCGCTCGATGTCTCGGCGCTGACCTTCAGCCTGTTCATGTGGTCGCTGCCGACGTTTTTCCTGGGGATCATCCTGCTCGTCGCAGGAGCGAACTGGTTCGGGCTGCCCACCGCCGGACGGATCACCATCGGCGCCGAGTTCGCGTCGTTTGCGGACCTGGCATGGGACGTCGGGCGCCACCTCCTGCTGCCGACGATGACGCTGACGCTCGTGCTGCTGGGCGAATACATGCTGATCATGCGCAGCAGCGTGCTGGACGTCTTCGGCGAGGACTACATCCTGACCGCCCGAGCGAAGGGGCTGTCCACCTATCGAATCATTCGCCATCACGCACTGCGGAACGCGATGCTGCCGATGGTCACGCTCATCGCCCTCAACCTGGGGTTCACCGTGTCGGGCGCCATCCAGGTCGAGGCGGTGTACTCCTGGCCGGGGCTGGGCGCGCTGACCGTCAACGCGGTCGGTGACCGGGACTACCCAGTTCTTCAGGGGGCCTTTCTGCTCATCGCGCTGGCCGTGGTCCTCGCGAACCTCGTGGCGGAGATGATCTATGGATGGCTCGATCCACGCGTGAGCGAGGGATGACCCGATGACCGCGCTCCTGGAGGTCACCGCTCCCGTCACAGCCATCGAGCCGAAGCGGGCCTGGCGCTCCTTCCTGCGGCACCGGATGGGGCTCGTCGGCGCCGCGATGCTCGCGATCGCCGTGTTCCTCGCCGTCGCTGCTCCGCTCATCGCGCCCTATGACCCGTATGCGCACGTGCGGGTGAACATCCTCGACATTTACCAGGCGCCCTCGCCGGCGCACCCGCTCGGGACCGATGACGGCGGCAGGGACGTCCTCTCGTCGCTCATCTATGGCGCGCGGGTCTCGCTCATCGTGGGGTTTGCGGCAGCTGCCATCGCGCTCGTCATCGGTGGGCTGGTCGGGATCGTGGCGGGCTACCGGGGCGGCTGGATCGGCTCATTGCTGATGCGGATCACCGACTTCTTCCTCGTCATTCCTGACCTGGCGCTCCAGATCGTGCTGGTGGCCATCATCGGTCCCTCGCTGGGCACCATCATCCTGGTCATCGGCGCACTGGGCTGGACGACGACCGCCCGGCTGGTTCGCTCGCAGACGCTGACCGTGCGCGAGCGCAAGTTCGTCATGCGAGCGCGGGCGATCGGTGCGGGTGACGCGCACATCCTGCGGCGACACATCATGCCGGCGGTGCTGCCCCTGATGCTGGCGAACATGGTGCTTGTCATCAGCCTGGCGATCCTGTCCGAGTCGACGCTGGCGTTTTTGGGGCTCGGCGACCCGACGGTGATCAGCTGGGGCCAGATGCTCAACTTCGCGTTCGACCGCGGTGCAGTCTCGGCGGGCGCATGGTGGGCCCTCATCCCGCCGGGCCTGGCGATCGTCTGGGTGGTGCTGGGGACGACACTGCTCGGCACGGCGCTGGAGGACGCGCTCAACCCCAGGTTGAAGCGCCACCACCTCGAGGCCTCGGGGACCGATGTCGCGCCGGATCGCCTGATTCCCGCGACCGGTCCACCACGTACGCCCGGCACGACGTCGCCGATCCTCCGGGTCCGGGATCTCTCGATCGAGTTCAACGCCCCCGGCGGACCGCTGCGGGCGGTTGACGGGGTGAGCTTCGACCTGCACCGTGGCGAGACGCTCGGCCTGGTCGGGGAGTCGGGCTGCGGCAAGACGACGACCGCGCTCGGCATCCTGCGCCTTCTGCCGCCCGGCGGGCGGGTCGTATCCGGCAGCGTCTGGTTCGACGATGAGGACCTGCTCTCGCTGGATGGGCGGGCACTGCGCTCCTTCCGATGGACCCACCTCTCGCTCGTCTTCCAGGGCGCCATGAACGCGCTCAACCCGGTCAGCCCGGTTGGCGATCAGATCAGCGAGGCGGTGCGCCTGCACGCCCCCGGCACGACGAAGGAGGCCGGTGCGCGACGCGTGGCGGAGCTGCTCGAACGGGTGGGCATCGGTCGCAGACGCGCGGGTGAGTACCCGCACACGTACTCCGGTGGGATGCGGCAGCGCGCCATGATCGCCCTGGCGCTGGCATGCGACCCGGACGTCATCATCGCCGATGAGCCGACGACCGCCCTCGACGTCATGATCCAGGCCCAGATCCTGGAGCTGCTGGGCGGGATCGCCCGAGACTTCGGGATGGGCATCATCCTGGTCACCCACGACCTCGGCGTGGTAGCCCAGGTGTGCGATCGAATTGTCGTCATGTATGGCGGCGGCGTGGCCGAGGAGAACGACGCCGCGACCCTGTTCCGCTCGCCGCAGCATCCGTACACGCAGCAGCTGCTCCAGTCGTTCCCGGACGTGGCGCACCCCGACCGCGCGCTACGAGGGATCCCGGGAGCGCCGCCGCGCCTGGATGCCATGCCTCCCGGCTGCCGATTCGCCCCCAGATGCCCGCATGCCTTCGAGCGTTGCCCGACAGAGCGACCGCCCGACTACCTGACCGATGGGGGGCGCGCGGCCTGCTTTCTGCTCGATCCGGCCGAGCCGCGCCGATGACCGATGCACTCCTCCGCGTCGAGGGTCTCGTCAAGGAGTTCCCGGTCCGCAGCACGATCGGCGACTGGCTGCGGCGCCGTGCCGCGCCACCCGTGCGGGCGGTAGACGGCATCTCCTTCGAGCTCCGGACGGGCGAGGTGGTCGCACTGGTCGGCGAGTCCGGCTGCGGGAAGACGACGACCGGCAACTTATTGATGGGCCTGCTGCGGCCGAGCCGCGGCCGCGTCCTGCTCGACGGCGAAGAGGTCGGCGCGCTCTCTGGACGCGGGCTCCAGCGCCTGCGCCGCCGGGTACAGATGGTCTTCCAGGATCCGTACGAGGCGCTCAACCCGCGCATGACCGTCGCCGAGATCGTCGCCGAGCCTCTGCGCGTGCATCGAGTGGCTCCGACGCGGGGCGAGCTGCGGGCGCGCGTGGCGGGCGCTCTCACCCAGGCCGGCCTCACGCCCGTCGATGCCTACCTGCATCGGTATCCGTTCGAGCTCTCGGGTGGGCAGCGTCAGCGCGTGGTGATCGCCGCGGCGCTTGCCCTCGAGCCTTCGCTGCTGGTGGCCGACGAGCCGGTCTCGATGCTCGATGTCAGCATCCGGGCCGAGATCCTCAATCTGCTCTCCGCCCTGGCGCGTGAGCAGGGCATCGCGGTGGTCATGATCACCCACGACCTCTCCACGGTCGCCGCCTACGCTGATCGCATCGCGGTCATGTACCTCGGGCGGATCGTGGAGCACGGGCCTACGCGCGAGGTGCTGGCCAATCCGCGCCACCCATACGCGCAGGCACTCCTGTCGGTGGTCCCCGTGCCGGACCCAACCGCGCGGCGGACGCCGGTGATCCTACGCGGCGAGACGCCGGATCCGTCGCGGATCCCACCTGGCTGCCGCTTTCATCCGCGCTGCCCGCTCGCCTTCGACCGTTGCCCAAAGGTCGATCCGCCGCTTTTCGACGTCGGAGATGACCACCAGGCTGCCTGTCTCCTCGTGGAACGGCCGCTCGATGTGCGCCACGACGGATGACCCGGCCTCCAGGGCTGTGATTCAGGCGGGTGGGAGCAGGAGCGTTACGGTGGCCACGGACACCGCCAGCCCCACCAGGAGCGCGATGACGAAGCGCACCAGGCGCAGGTGGACGCGCGCGACGGCGGCCGCAATCATCGCGGCCATGCCGGCCCCGGCCAGTCCCGAGGCCGCGACGGCGAATCCATGCGCCAGCGTCGGCGACGCGGCGCCGACCTGGCGCTCGCCCGCGGTGATGACACCGACCACGATGACCACGAGCGCGCCGAACAGCCCCGCCCCCAGTGTTGCCGTTCCGGCCCGAGCGGCACCGAGCTGGGTTGCTCCGGTGGCAGCAGCTCCGCCGGTGAGGAATCCCGTCGCGAGATAGGTGGCTGGAAGGGCACTCGCGATGCTCGTTGGCGGCCCGGTCACGAACCAGGCCAGCGCCACGATCGGGCCAGCCAGCATGCCGAGAGCCGCGACCCAGGTCAGCGGTCGCGTCCAGTCCTCGGGGTCCTCTGGAGGCACCACCTCGCCGAGGCGGACGCTGATCGGGACCAGGTCGCCATCCGGCGCGTCGCCGATCATGCCGCCGTTGAACTGCGGACCGCCGCCGGGACGTTCCCGAGCCGCAGGCCGAGGACGCGCGCGCCGAGCTCCCGGACCATCCAGCCGGCCTGGGCGGCCACGTCAGTATCGGGAGCGTCGAGCGCCAGGCGGGCGAGCGCCTCGAGCTCGGGCATCGCGGAGGGCGTGTCGAGGTCGTCGTTCAGTGCCGCGAGGAACCGCGCGCGATGCTCTGCAACGACCGGCGACAGCGCGGAGGGATCGGCGAGTGCGGGATCGGCGGGGGAAAGCTCCTCGGCTCGCAGGCACGCCCGACGCATGAGGGAGGCTCCCTCCACGGAGGCCGCGAGATCGGATTCGGAGAAGTGGACCTCCGACCGGTAGTGGCGCGAGACGAGGTAATGGCGGATCGCGTCGCCGGAATAGGTTCTCAGCAGGTCACGCACCAGAACGAGGTTGCCGAGCGACTTGCTCATCTTGTCCCCGTCGTAGCCGAGCATGCCGGCGTGGGTCCACCAACCCACGAAGGGCCGATCCCCGCTGGCGCCCTCCGATTGAGCCAGCTCGGATTCGTGATGCGGAAACAGGAGATCGGCACCGCCACCGTGGATCTCGAACTGCGTTCCCAGGTACGCCATCGACATCGCCGAGCACTCGATGTGCCATCCGGGTCGGCCAGGACCCCACGCTGAGTCCCATGCGGGCTCGTCCGGCAACGACTTCTGCCAGAGGACGAAGTCGAGCGGGTCGCGTTTGCCGGGCATGTCGGGCACATTGCCGCGCTCATTGGCGATCGGCAGCATCGCACCGATAGATAGCTTGCTGAGCTGCCCGTAGGTGGGGTCGGCCGACACGTCGAAGAACACGTTGCCCTCCGCGGCATACGCAAGGCCCCTGGTCATCAGCCTGCCGATCAGCTCGATGACCTGCGGAATGTGCTGCGTGGCGCGTGGATAGTGGTCTGGGGGCAGCCAGTTGAGCGCGGCCATCTCGGTCAGGAAGGTCGTGACCCATCGGTTCCCGAGCGCCAGGTAGTCCTCGCCGGTCTCCCGGGACTTGCGCAGCATGTCGTCATCGACATCCGTCAGGTTCTGCACGTAGACGACATCGTGACCGAGATACTCCAGGTACCGATGCAGGACGTCGAAGCTGACGTACGTGAACGCGTGCCCGAGATGGCCGGTGTCGTAGGGCGTCACGCCGCAGACGTAGAGACCGATGCTGGCCCGGTTCGGGATGGGCGCGAAAGGATGCAGCCCGTTTCGGCGGGCATCGTACAGGCGAAGGGTCACGCTGCAAATACTAAAGCGGACCCCGGTTTTGCGCGGAAGACGGACCGGACCGATAGAATCGGCCATCCGATGGGGGAGTCAGCTGCCGACCCAGTCCACCGTATCGGAGTCCGAGCATGGAAGTTCTGCGCTGGTTGCTCTTCTTCGCGATCGCGATGTTCCTGATCGTGGCAGGCATCTTCTTCGTCATGGGTCGCCCGTTGCCGATCCCGCGTTTTTAGGTCACCTGGTAGTCGCTGCGTATATCCGTATACATGCCGGAGCCCTTCACCAGAGCGCGGGCTTCGTGCTCATCAGGAAGCCGATCACGCCGATCACGCCCGCCATCCCGTACGCCACGTTGCGCTGTCGGCTGGCCCTGCGATTCCACGCTTCGTCATCCGTGCCTGAGTGGCTGAGGCCGACCAGTCGTCGCAGATTGGGGCGGCTGATGACGCCGGCAACGACCAGGTTGATCGCGTAGAGCGCAAGGGCCACGAGCAAGCGGAACGGCGTCTGCCTGGCCGTTCGTCCCACCGCACGCATATTCGGGCTCTTCTTAGCCGATACGCTTATGGGGCGCATAGAGCACGGTGTCACCCAATCGCTTCTCGATCAACGCCCCTTCGTGAATCCCTGGTGGACGCCGAGCCGACGGAGCAGAGTGGGAATGTTGACCGCCCAGCCCACGCCGAGCGGGCGATCGGAGAAGAGCTTCGGCGAGCGTGGGTTCCAGTAGGCAGTGCGCAGGTGCTCGAGCGTCGGCGGGCGGAAGTCGTACGGCACGAACCCCAGCAGCTTCCCGTTCCACGTGCGGTCCTGCGGCGGCTTGCGCAACTCCGTGTAGAGTGCGCCCGCCACCGCGCCGAACACCGCCATGCGCAGCAGCCACATGAGGTCACCAAGCTCGTTGCGGGCGGTATCGGCCCTTTCTGCGAGGTCGTCGCGAACGTTGTCGATCATGATTCCTCCTTGGCCGATGTCTTCGCAAGCCCTGTGCCGCATCGTGCTGCCGGTACATTAGCGCCAGCACCGATGACGATTCCCGACTCCCTTCCCTTCCTCGATGCCGAACGCATTCGCCAGGCCGTGCCGATGGCGGACCTGCTCGAAGTGATCGAGGCCGCCTATCGCGATGTCGCGGCCGGCCGCGATCGCTCCCCGTTGCGGTCACATGTGGATCTGCGCGACGGCGCACTGCTCCTGATGCCCGGCGTGCGGGAAGGGGGAGCGGGCGCCACGGTGAAGCTGGTCACCGTCATGCCGCGCAACGCGAAGCAGAACCTACCGACCATTCACGCCATCGTCGTCTGGTTCGACGCCGATACCGGCCGTCCTCTGGCGCTGCTCGACGGGGCGGCCGTGACCGCCCTGCGAACCGGCGCCGCGTCGGGGGTGGCCACCAGGCTTCTCGCACGACCGGATGCCGAGACGCTGACCGTCATCGGCGCCGGAGGGCAGGCTGAATGGCAGATCCATGCCGTACTCGCCGCGCGGCCGATCCGTCGGGTGCTCGTCTATGCGCGCGACGCTGCTCGGCGCGACGTGTTTGCTGGCCGCATGGCTGATGCCACAGGTCTGGAAGTGGTGAGCGCCACCGGTGCCGAAGCGGCCGTGCGCGAGGCCGATGTCGTCTGCTGCGCGACCACGTCGACGGAACCGGTGTTCGACGCGGCATGGGTGAAGCCGGGGACGCACGTCAACGGCATCGGCGCATACCACAGGGGCATGGTCGAGCTGCCGCCCGAGCTCCTTGCACGGGCTTCCCTCGTCGCGGTCGACTCGCTCGAGGCCTCCCTGGAAGAGGCGGGCGATATCCTCGCCGGCATCGAGCGAGGGTTTGTAACCGCCGGGGACCTCACGGAGATCGGAAGCATTGAGAGATCGTGGCTGGACAGCCGAGGTCCTGCCGCGATTACCGTCTTCAAATCCGTCGGCCTCGCCATCCAGGACGTGGCCGCGACCGAACTCATCGCGCTTCGCCTTCTGGGCTCCTGAGCTGGAGCCTAGCTGCCGAGAGCGATCTTGAGCGGCAGGTTGGAAACCGCGCGCTCCAGGATGAGGCGCATCACCACGAGGCGCAGCGTTGCCTGCCTGGAGGTGGGTGCGTGCGTCGCCGACGATCGGTGGGTCGCCGCGTCAATCCACCGCTCGAAGCGGACCGCGGCGTGGTTGTCCATTTCGGCGATGTCGACATCGGCGGCGACCGGCCGCGGCGCCTCGGCGGCCTGCACCTCGGCGACCGGCCGAGGCGCCTCGGCGACGCTTGGCTCGGCGACCGTCGTTTCGACGGCCGTCGCTTCGGCCGTGGGTGGCTCGGGTTGGGCGACGACCGTGACGATGATCGGCTCGGGATCTGGCGGGGGCGGCGGAGGCGGTGCCGCGAGGCCGACCTGGCCTCCGCCGGGCATCTCGGCCGGCGGAGCCGGCGTCGGAGCTGCCGTGGGCTTCGGCGTCGCGGGCGGCAGGGTGGGTGTGGCGGTCGGGGCGGGGGTGGGCGCCGAGCTCGGCCTGGTGCTGGGCGCCGTGCTGGGAACCACGGTCGGCTTCGGCGTTGGGCTCGGTGTGGCGGTCGGTCGTGGCGTGGGCGCCGGTGTGGGAGCAGGCGTGGGTGGCGGGGTCGCTGCGGGCGGTGCCGAGCTCACGGTCACGCCGGAGTAATACGTCGCCATGATCTGGGCGGCGCTCTTGCCGGCCAGGCCACAGGCCTGGCTGCCCCACTGGAACATCTGCCATCCATTGGCGTTGGCTCCGCACGACTCGTAGGCGCCGCCGGCGTTGTAATAGGTCGCGAAGATACGTCCGCCCTTCTGCGCGAGCGTGCCCCAGGTCGAGTCAACTGCGGCTGCCATGGCGGCGTAGGTGGGCCGGCTGGGGTCGTAGTGCTGGTCACGCGTGGTATCGAACACGTCGAAGCATTGGCCAGCGCCATTGAGGTAGCCCCGCCAGTGGATGACCTGGTACCACGCGTAGTTCTTTACCGCGAGCGCTCCGGCCCGTAGCGACTCGGTCGTCCACGAGCTGATCCATTCGCGCGACAGCACGCTCTTGACGTAGGTCCGGAAGTCGACGGTGTCGACCGAACCGGTGGCGGCGCGATGGACGCGGATGGTCGGCGGCGGAACGGTATCGGACTGATACGTGCCGCACTCGCCCGCAGCCACCGTCGGCGCGGGTGCCGCCACGGGTGCGAGCATGACAGCCAGGATGATCGCGACGAGGAAGCTCGCCGTGCGGGGGCGGTGCATGAGGTCAGCACCCTAGCGATGCCCAAACTGCACCGCACCCCACCGAAAGTACTACGCGTCGCCCAGCCGGCAGGACGCCCCAGTCGGAGGGCCTAGCTCTCCGCCCACCGATGAACGCGTTCGCGGACGGTTTCAAACCCGAGCTCGTCGCACAGCGCCACGAACTGCGGACGCGGAATGCCACGCCAGAGCATTGAGTCTAGGGTGGGTGTCGCGCCGATGTCGGCATCTCGGTTGAGCGTGGCGAGTCGTCGGTAGAGCAGCGCGTCCGAGCGCCGCTGATCCAGCGTCGCGGCGAGCCGCGTGGCGTTGCGCAGTGCGATCTCCCAATCGAGCGCGGACACGGGGATCGCCTCCAGGTGCTTCCAGCGCGCGAGCACGGCAGCCGCGCTCTTGGCCCCCCACCCCGGAAGCCCGGGGAATCCGTCGCTGCTGTCGCCGACGAGCGCCAGGTAGTCGGGAATGCTATTGGGAGCGACTCCGAACTTGTCGATGATGCCAGCCTCGCCATAGGTGACGCGGCGGATGCGATCCCGGAGCACGATGCGTGAGCCATCGACGAGCTGTCCCAGGTCCTTGTCGACCGAGCAGATGACGATCTGCTCGACGCGCGAATCGTCGCCGAACCGGTCGATGGCGGCCGCGATGGCGTCATCGGCCTCGTCTTCGACCATGGCCCAGACCGGCATGCCGAGGGCCTCGAGCGCGCGTTCGGCATCCGCGAATTGGGCGAGGAGATCGGGGTCGACGCCCGCGCTCGACTTATAGCCGGGAAACACGTCGTTTCGCCACGATTCGATGACATGGTCCGTGGCCGCGCCGACGTGCGTGACGTCCGGTTCCCGCAGGAGCGACAGCATGGAGTCGATGAGGCCCTGAACCGCGCTCACCGGGCGCCCGTCCGGGGCCCGTCGGGGTGGGCGCGAGTAGTACGCGCGGAACAGCTCGAAGGTCGCGTCGATCAGGTGGAGTTTCATGTCGCAGCCGTCATGGTATCGCTGGTAAAGCCCCAGTAAGCGGCTGGTAATCCGGAGTGTGGATGATGTGCATCAGTGAGGAGGCGACGCGGAGAGCGTGCCCTGCTTCGCCAGTCCCGGTCCACGACCGGGATTGTGCGGCCACGTCGCCTCCTCCGTCGACTCAGACGGCGAGCGGCTCTTTGTATTCGCCATAGACCTTGCGCAGGACGCCGCACATCTCGCCGACGGTGGCGTATGCCTCGACGGCCGCAACAATGGCCGGCATGAGGTTCACCCCGCCCTGTCGCGCCTCATCGTCCAGGCGCCGCATGGCCGCCGCATGGGCAGTCGCATCTCGCTCGGCTCGGACGCGTGCCAGCCGATCGAGGTGGCGCCGCTCCTGGACCGAGCTGATCTCGAGGAGCGGAACCTTGAGCTCCTCGTCGGGATCGGCGAACTTCGTGACGCCCACGATCTCGCGTTCGTGCGCCTCGATCTCGCGCTGTTGCTCGTAGGCCGCATCGGCGATCTCGGCCTGGGGATACCCCGCCTCGAGCGCGCGGACCATGCCGCCCATCTCATCGATTCGCTTGATGTACGCCCAGGCGCGCTGCTCGGTCTGGTTGGTGAGCGTCTCGATGAAGTACGAGCCGCCGAGCGGATCCACCGTATTTGCCACCCCTGACTCCTCGGCGAGGACCTGTTGCTGCCGGAGGGCGAGCATGGCGGCGTCTTCCGACGGGACGGCCCACGCCTCGTCGTACGCATCGGTATGGAGCGACTGGGTGCCGCCCAGGATCCCCGCCAGCGCCTGGATCGCGACACGGGTGAGGTTGTTGAGCGGCTGCTGCGCGGTCAGCGACACGCCGGCGGTCTGGGTGTGGAAGCGCATCCACGTCGATCGCTCGTTCTCTGCCCCGAAGCGCTCGCGGCAGAGCTTGTACCAGATGCGGCGGGCGGCGCGGAACTTGGCGATCTCCTCGAAGAAGTCGTTGTGGCTGTTGAAGAAAAAGGACAGGCGCGGGGCGAAGTCGTCGAAGCGCATGCCTCGCGCAAGCGCGTCCTCCACGTAGGCGATGCCGTCGGCGATCGTGAACGCGAGCTCCTGCACGGCGGTCGAGCCGGCCTCGCGAATGTGGTAGCCGCTGATGGAGATGGTGTTCCAGCGCGGCAGCTCGCGGGTGCCCCACTGGACCGTATCGGTCACGAGCTTGAGGGAGGGCGCAGGCGGGAAGATGTACTCCTTCTGCGCGATGAACTCCTTGAGGATGTCGTTCTGCAGCGTCCCCGACAGTTGCGCGCGCGGCACGCCGGCCTTCTCGGCGGCCACGATGTACATCGCCCAGATCATGGCGGCGGGGGAGTTGATCGTCATCGACGTCGAAATTTCGCCGACCGGCAGGCCGTCGAGCAGGATCTCCATGTCCGCAAGCGAGCTGACCGCGACGCCGCAGGTGCCGAACTCGCCCTCGGCCATCGGGTCGTCGTGGTCATAGCCGTACAACGTCGGCATGTCATACGCGATGCTCAACCCGGTGCCGCCACCGGCGATCAGCTTCTTGAAGCGGCCGTTCGTGTCCTCCGCGGTGCCGAAGCCCGCGAACATGCGCATGGTCCATAGTCGGCCACGGTGCCCGGTAGGATGGATGCCGCGGGTGAAGGGCGGCTCACCCGGAAGCCCCACATCATCGATCTCGTTCCATCCACCGGCTGCATCGACACCGGGACTAAACCGATAGCGCGGGCGGTCCCGGTCGGGGTCGTTGGCCGCATCCGCCAGGTTCGCTGGCGTATAGAGCCGATCGATCTCCACGCCCGACTGCGTGATGAAGCGCGCCTGGCGCTCAGGACCCTTCTCGAGGGCGGGGTCGAGTCGCTCCCGCTCCCACCGGTCCTGGTGCTCCTGCCAGTCGATTCCGTCACTCATGGGCGCCAGTGTGCGGGCAAGACCGAGAGGCGTGCAACTGAGGGCTGTCCGCAGCGTCGGGGCGGCCGGGTGCAGGCACGGCCATCGATGCATCTGGCACCATGCGCACATGACCGATTCATTCGATTTCGACGCCTACCTGCGCCTGCCCCGACTGGGAGGGCTGCGTGTCGCGCCCGATGGCCAGCGCGCGGTGGTCAGCGTGGCAATGCCGGCGCCGGACGGCAAGAAGATGCACACCTCGCTATGGGAGCTCGACCTGGCCGGTGACGAGCGGCCGCATCGACTCACCCGTTCGGCACCCGGCGAGAGCAGTGCAACATTCGCCCGTGACGGCTCGATCCTGTTCACCTCGTCGCGGCCGGACCCGGATCGGAAGCCGGACGGCGACGATGACGAGGAGATCACCGGGCTCTGGCTGCTCCCGCCACGCGGCGGCGAAGCGCGATTGCTGGCGGCGCCCCCTGGCGGCGTGGACGCCGTGGTGACTGCCCGTGATGCGGACATCATCGTCTTTGCGGCATCCGTCTTTCCGGGGAGCAAGGATGCGACCGCAGATCGGGAGCGGCACCAGGCGCGCAAGAAGGCCGGCGTCGAGGCGCTCCTGTTCGACACATTCCCGATCCGCAACTGGGACGCGTTTCACGGGCCGCGGGAGCGCCACCTCTACGCCGCCCCGATACCGGCGGGTGACGACCGCGTCAGCGACCCGGTTGACCTGACGCCGCTGGCCGGTTCCGCCCTCGTTGAGCAGGGTTTCGACATCACCCCCGATGGCGCCACCATCGTGACCGGGTGGGTCGGCACGGACGCAATCGGCCGTACCGATTTCGGGCTGGTTGCCATCGAGCGCGCCACCGGGGCACACCGCTCCATCACGCCGGATGACGCGTGGTACGAGGGCCCGTCCTGCTCTCCCGACGGCCGCTGGGTGGCCTGCGTGCGGCACGAGAAGGACGTACCGGATCGGATTGGCGATGAAACGCTCTGGCTGATCGACCTGGCAACGGGCGGGGGGCGTGAACTGACCCCCGACCTCGACGAGTGGCCGCAGCATCCGGTGTGGTCGCCCGACGCGGCCTCCGTCTACTTCACGACCGATCGGCGTGGTGCGGGAGCGGTCTACCGTCACGGTCTCGAGGAGGGGGAGACGACTCTTCTCGCCGACGATGGGACCTTCACCGATCTTGCCACCGAGCCTCCGGGTGGCCCGATCGCGCTTCGCGCCTCGTACGCCGAGCCCCCGATCCCGGTGCGCCTTGCAGCTCAGCCCGGTGGCGGCACGCAGCGGATTCGCAGCTTTGCCGAGCTCGACGCCGAGGCACTCGCCAGGCTGCCTGGCACGGTCGAGCGCGTGGACGCGACGGCGTCGGATGGCCAGGAGATCGGGTCATGGCTGGTGCTGCCCCAGGAGGCATCGGCGAATGCGCCCGTGCCACTGGTGGTGTTGGTTCACGGTGGGCCGGTCGGCAGCTGGAACACCTGGAGCTGGCGCTGGAACCCACACCTGCTGACGGCGAAGGGATATGCCGTTCTCCTGCCCGACCCGGCCATATCGACCGGGTATGGACACGCATTCCTCCAGCGCGGCTGGGGCCGGTGGGGAGCGGAGCCGTACACCGACGTCATCGCAGCGGTCGACGCGGCGCTCGAGCGCCCCGAGCTCGATCGCGAGCGGACGGCGTTGATGGGTGGCTCATTCGGTGGCTACATGGCCAACTGGGTGGCGGGCAGCACGGATCGGTTCCGCGCCATCGTCACCCACGCGAGCCTGTGGGACCTGCGCGGCTTTCACGGGACCACGGACTATGGGCCTGACTGGGAGCGTGAATTCGGCGATCCCTACGCCGATGCCTCGCGGTACGAGGAGTGGTCGCCCAGCCGACACCTGGCCAACATCCGCACGCCCATGCTGGTAATTCACGGGGAACAGGATCTCCGCGTCCCGATCAGCGAGGCGCTGCGCCTCTGGACAGACCTACGCCGGCACGATGTGCCCGCGCGGTTCCTCTACTACCCCGATGAGAATCACTGGATCCTCAAGCCACAGAACGCGCGCCTCTGGTACGAGACGGTCGGTGCGTTTCTCGACGAGCACGTTCGAGAGCAGGAGTGGCGGAAGCCCGCGCTGCTGTGACGATTGCGGCACGCTGACTGCACTGGGGCAGGGCATGTTTTCTCTGATTCGTCGCTTCGTTATCGGTTGGTTGCTGGTGCGGCTCTTCAAGCGCTTCACCGGGGGGTCCGCCGCCAACCGTCGCCGCTGAGGCGAGCGTCCAGCCGATTCAGCGGATCAGTTCGCGCGAATCGCCTCACGCTCCAGCGACTGCGCCCGCTTGGCTTCGAAGCGTGACGCCTGGGCATCCAGGTCGATCATGAAGCGGCGAAGCTCTTCGCGACGGATCTCGGCTGACGCATCGAGGTTATCGGCCTCGAAGACGCCCCAGTGCTTCAGCAGCGGCCAGATCACCTCATCGTGGTGGACTCGCAGGTCGTAGATTCCGGCTCTCGCCATCTGAGCGGCCTTGCGAGTGAAGTTCACCATCCCGGCTCCGGGCATCTGGAAGTCTGTGATCTCGTCCGCAATGGCGTGAACCGCGGCCGACGGTTCGAGCTTCATTGCCTCCGACAGCATGTCGCGATAGAAGACCATGTGCAGGTTCTCGTCGGAGGCGATGCGGGTCATGATCTTGTCCGCCACCGGATCGGACGAGTATCGGCCGGTGTTGCGGTGGCTGATCCGCGTCGCGAGCTCCTGGAATGCGACGTACGCGAGCCCGCGCAGCACGTTTCCGCCGTCATCGTGGTCGTACGCGGTCTGGAGCTGGTTCATGCGGCCGCGCTCGAGTGCCACCGGATCGATGTTTCGGGTCACGATCAGGTAATCGCGCAGGACGATCGCGTGACGGCCCTCCTCGGCAGTCCAGCGATTCGCCCAGTTGATCCACGCGCCGTCGCCCGCCCCGAACATGCGATAGATCTCGCGATGGTACGAGGGCAGGTTGTCCTCGGTCAGGAGGTTGACCTCGAACGCGATCTGCGCGACGCCGCTGACCCGGGGCTGGTCCGGCGTCCAGGGCTCCTTGTCGAAGTCGCGACCCAACGAATAGGGGATGTAGTCGTGGGGAAACCACTCCTTGGCCATGCCGAGATGCCGATTGAGCAGCTTCTCGGCGGCGGGCTCCAGTTCGACAAGGATGTCGCGCGGGGGGGTAAAGATCTGCGTTGCCATGCATGCTCCGTGATGCGATCTGCCGGCGCTCCGCGGATTCACGGTGCTGGTTTATATACGGCTACGAGCCATCGTCGCACGATTTGTGCCACCGCGCCACGTGGCGGCGCTATGGATAGAGGCCCCGCAGGGTGGTCGTCTCGGCAACGCGCGCCACGGCAACCATCATCGCCGCCGCCCGCAGGTCCACACGCCGCGCGGAAGCCATCGCCTGCACCTCGGTCATCGCCTCGTCCACGATTCGATCCAGCTGCCCCGTGATCTCCTCCTCATCCCAGAAGAAGGCCTGCATGTCCTGCACCCATTCGAAATAGCCGAGCACCGTTCCGCCCGACGTGCAGATGATGTCCGGGATTACCGTGATGCCGCGATCGGCGAGCACCAGGTCGGCCGCAGGCGTCGTGCCACCGTTCGCCGCCTCGGCCACCAGCGGCGCGCGCACCGCGTCGGCGTTCGACTCGGTAATCTCACCCTGGAGCCCGGCCAGTGCCACAACGTCGCATTCCATGGCGAACAGCTCCGTCTTGGTCATCGGCTCGGTGTCCGGGAGATCACGAATCGCATCATGCTCGCGCATGAAATCGATCGCGGCGACGACATCGATGCCGCTCGGATTCCCCACCGCATCCTGATCATCCGCGACCCCGACAATCTCGGCGCCGATCTCGCGCAGCTCCTCCGCCAACGTCATGCCCACGCGTCCGAAGCCCTGGATGACCACGCGCGCTCCCTCGAGGTCGCGACCCTTCTCCGTCGCTGCGGAGGCGATGCAGCGGACCGCACCGCGCGCCGTGGCGCTTCGACGCCCGCGCGTCCCGCCGATCGCCAGGGGTTTTCCGATGACCGATGCGGCGACCGTGTGGCCCTCGTGCATGGAGAGGGTGTCCATGATCCAGGCCATGGTCTGCGAGCCGGTATTCACATCAGGCGACGGGATGTCGCTGTCGGTGCCGAGCAGGATGCCGATCTCGGTCGCGTACCTGCGCGTGAGCCCCTGGCGCTCGTTCTCGCTCAGCCGGCGGGGATTGACACGGACGCCACCCGCGGCGCCACCGAACGGGATCTGGACCAGCGCCGCCTTCCAGGTGTTGAGCATGGCCAGCGCACGCACCTCGTCGAGGTCGAGGCTCGGGACGTAGCGCACGCCGCCGGATACCGGCCCGCGGTTGACGTTGTGGTGGACCCGGAACCCGGTGTACACATCGACGTGACCATCGTCGTGGGTGACCGGAAAGTTGACGGTCAGCTCGCGCTTGGGGACGCGAAGGACCCGGTGCATGCCCTCGTCGAGATGCAGCCGCTCGGCGGCCTCGTCCAGCTCTGCCTGGGTGGTTGCCCAGATCCCGTTGGCGGTCTTCGAGTCGGACTGGGAGCTTGTCATGGGTCCTCAGGCTAACGTGCTGTTGGAAGTTCGCGGGCGCGGTCTCACAGCGCGCTGCATCTCACCGAAATGCGAAGCCAGGCTGACAGACGTCATCAACGTGACGTGTTGTCATCGAGGAGCTGGCCGATGGTTCGCGTGCCGAGGGTGGCGCGCAGCCGCTCGGGGATGGAGACCCAAAGGCTTCTCGCGATCCGCGGCCCGCGGTTGGCAAGGTCGCTCAGCGGCATGTCCGCGTATCGTCGCGTCCCGGGAATGCCCTTGAGTGCATCGGCCAGTGCGGTCGCGGCGCTGGACATCGTCACATCATCCGCGAGCGAGAGCCGAGCCTCGCCGGATCCGCGTGAGGCGGGCGTCGGCATCGTGCCAGCGCGTTGGGTGGTATCCACCGCATCGGCGAATGCCTGAGCAGGCTCCGGGGTTGCGGCATCGGTGGGCTTGCTCTTCGGTTGCTGGCGCGCGCGAACCGGCTCCTCCGTGGGTCGGCTTTCCGATCGTGGTGCAGCACCGCCCTGGCGGCTGACTGCGTCCTTGATGAGCGTGGGGATATCCAGGCCCGTCAGGCCCTTCACCGCGGCACCGGCTTCGGCGACCGTGCGCGTGGTGGTTCGAACGACGTCCGAGGCGCCGTCCGACGAAAGGACCGTCAGCGACCCGATGTTGCCCATCGGCTCAGCGGCGGCTCGCACGATGTCGGGCAGCATGCTGAGCACGGTCTGAATGACGGCGGCCTCGTTGAACTGCTTGTATGCCTCCGCACGCAGGGCCAGTGCCTTCGCAGCCGACTCGCCCTGGGTGAGGGTGATCTCGGCTTCGGCATTTCCCTCCACAGCTGTCCGATGCGCCTCCGCATCCGCATTGAGCGAGACGACTCGAGCCTGTGCCTCGCCTTTGGCCACGGTGACCCGCGCCTCCGCCTCGCCGGCGAGTCTCGTTCGCTCGGCGGAGGCCTGCGCAGCGGCGATCTGTGCCTGTCGTTCGCCATCGGCACGCTTGACGACCGCCGCTGCCTCCGCTTCGGCCGGGCGGACGGTGGAGGTCAGAAGCTCCTGCTCTTTGCGTGCCGCCTCAAGTTGGGCGAGCTCGGTCTGGCGGCGCGTGACTTCCTGCTGTGCCTCGGCCTGCGCCAGCGGCCCGGACTGGGCCGCTCGGGCCTCGGCGGCGGCGGTCTGCGTCTCGGTCTCAGCACGTCGCAATGAGACGTCGCGGGCGGCGTCGATCTTGATCTGGTCTGACTCAGCCTCGCGGACGGCGGCCTCCTGGTCGGCCGTCGCCTTGGCCATGCGCGCGTCACGCTCGACCACCGAGAGCTTCTGCTGGCCGAGGAGCTCGATGTAGCCAGACTCATCGGCGATGCTCTGGATCGTGAAGGCGTCGATCTGGAGCCCCGAGGTGGCGAGATCACCCTTGGCCGAGTCCTGCACCTGCTGGAGCAGCTTCTGCCGGTCCATGATCAACTCCTCGATCGTGAGGGTACCGACGATCGAGCGTAGAGAACCCTCGAGCACGTTCTTGACGATCGAGTCGACCTGCTCGTCCTTCGCGTCGAGGAACCGTTCCGCGGCGTTGCGGATCGACTCCACGTCGCGCCCGATCTTGAACGTCGCCACGCCCTGCACCGCGACCTTGATGCCCTGGCTGGTGACGGCGTCGGGGAGCACGACGCTGATCTGGCGTGCCGTCAGCTTCATGCGCCCGACCTTGTGGACGAGCGGCAGCACAAACGTGCCGCCGCCGACCACGACCTTGATGCCCTTGTCGTCGACCCGACCACCTTCCGCCGCGACCTCGCCGCGCTCGTCCCGCACCTTTGCGCCGCGGGAGCCTGCCACGATCAGGGCCTCGTTTGCATTCGCAACCCGGTAGCGGCTGGCCACGTAGCTGATGAGCAGCGCCACGATGACGACCGCGACGATGATGAGCAGTGGCCCGCCGCCGACGAGGTTCACGAGGTCAGGCATCGGATCTCCCTCCTTCGTCGGCGCCCAGGCCCTTGACGATCAATGTGCCACCGACCACATCGGTGATCGTTACGGTGCTCCCGGCCGCGATCGCATCGTCGGCCGTGGCCGTCAGCTCGTGTGAAGCCCCGCCGTAGCTGAGCATGACGCTGCCGTTGCGGCCGGCGGGGATCCCAACGGTGACGCGCCCATGGCGTCCCACCATGTCGGACAGGCTGAACGCCTGGGGTGCCTCGGCGCGTCGCAGGAAGCTGAAGATGACGTAGACGAAACCGGCGCCGGCCATTCCGGAGCCGGCCCCCACGAGGGATGCAGGACCGGCGTCCATGCCGAGCGCCTCCGTTCCGATCAGGCCGCCGACCCCGAACATCGCCACGAACGCGAGCAGCAGCGGCATCAGTGTCACGCCGCCCAGGTCGAAATCGACGTGCAGGAAATCGAGCAGGCCGCCGAGAATATCGTCCAGGAGGACGGTGAGCAGTAGCAGAATGCCGCCGACGGCGAGGCAGATGACGAAGATCGTGTTCGCGAGGTCGATGGTGAACGCGGGACACCTCCTCAGCGGGTCGCCGCGTCTCCCCCCGCGGCTCGGGCACACCGAGCATACCGTGTCGTCGCAATCGAACCAACGAGCAATCGGGCCGCGTGCCTCATTCCCGGGTCACTGCGACCAACCAGTCCCAGGCAGATCCGGTAAACGTGCTGTTCCCGCCGCCCCCGTCGGCGACCACGTACCGCGTCCCCTCTGGGCCGATGGCGGTCAGGATCAACCGCCAGTGCGACACGCCAGGCTCCCTGGTTGTTTTGACCGTACCCGCCAGGTTTCCGCCGTTGCGCGTGACGGGGGCCACCGCGAACGGCTCGTCCCAACGCGCGTCGAGCCTGCCGGGGACATCCGGATCACCCCGCCATGCCTCGATACGCAGATCACGCAGGCCGTCGATCGAGGCCATGCCGATCTCCCACATCGACGTGGCCGCGTCCCCAGAGCTGCTCCACCCGCTGCCGTAGATCAGGTCGTCTGTCGTCGGATCGATCCAGCATGGGCCAGCCACCGCGAGACGCTGCTCCTCAGCGACATGCGATGTCACGTCTTCGTCGTCGCCGATGGTGCCGCCGACGAAACCGAGGAGAAGCAGGAGAAGGAGGCCGCCGATGACGTACCACGGCACGCGGAAGCGATTTGGAAGCAGGTCGCGCCGATACACTCCGAGCGCAAAGGCCGCTGGCGCGATGCTCATGCCGATGACGCTCGCCGCGTTGTGCGGCGTCTCGAACGCCAGAGTGAGAACCACGGTGGAGAGAAGCGTGCCGATGAATGCGACCCACGGCCGTACGTCGTCATAGGAACGACGGCTCGTCACGCTCACCGCCTCCGCCACCGCCCCGCCCGCGTAGTAGAGCGCGAATGCGAACGCGCAGGCCGCGAGTAGCGAGTTCCAGCCGCCGTCGGCCCCCAGTTGAAACGTCCAGCGGATGTCAAGCAGCCGGGCAAATGTTTGGACAACCCCGGCCAAGAGGGCGAACCCCACGAAGAGGACGAGCACCGCAAGCAGGTAGGCATAGACCCAAGGGCTGACGCCGGCGCGGATGCCCGCACCCACGGCCGCGAACAGCTGCCATGTCGATTGCTCAGGGCGCGCCAGATCACGGGCCAGTTCACGCGGCGAGCCGAGGCCCAATTGAGCGTGCGTCTCAGCGGCGTCGGTGGATTCACCGCGCTCGGTCCGCGCTGCCACGGCATCGTCAAGGTGCGCATCAATCTCTTCGATCACTTCGGCGCGCTGCTCGAGGGGCATCGGCAGCGAGTTGTCGAGCTCGGCGAGGTAGCGGATGCGGCGCTCGTCAGCCATGACTCGTGCCCCCCGCCAGGCGGGTGACGCCGCTCGATATGACATCCCACTCGCGTGACGCGTCGGCGAAGAGTGCCCGGCCGGCAGGCGTGATGGTGTAGTAGCGGCGACGGGGGCCGCGCTGGCTGGCTCGCCATGTCGCGGTCAGGGCACCGGCATGCTCGAGGCGATGAAGCGCCGGGTAGAGCGATCCTTCACTCGGTGCGAACAGGTCGCCGCTCTGGTCGCGGATCCGCTGCGCGATTTCGTAGCCGTAGAGCTCGTCATCGCGAACGACGCTGAGGACGAGGAGCGGCAGCGTTCCCTTCAAGAGGTCCAGCTTGCGCACGCAGCCTCGCTATATCGGAGTCCGAGGAACCAAGGATACGGCGCCTGTCAACGCCCGGCAGTGGCAAGATGACGGCGTCAACTCAAGACCGATGCGCCCGGCGGGCCACCCAATACCGACCGACGCGTCACCGCATCCGACAGGAGGAACGCCGATGGCGCCCCGCGTCATGACCGTCTCCGGCCCGATCCCGCCCGATGGGCTCGGCTTCACGCTCCCGCACGAACACACCGGCATCAGCCTCTGGCACATCGCCAATCGCTGGGATTACTGGGAGCTCACGCCCGACGATGACCTCATCATCGAGGAGCTGCGCGACTTTCGCAGGCGCGGCGGCGGGACGCTCGTCGACCTGACGCCGCCGGGAGTCGGGCGTGACCCGGATCGGCTGCGACGCCTGGCGGGGGCGACCGGCGTGAATATCGTGATGGGCACCGGCTGGTACCGCGAGGCGTACTACCCGGCCGAGGCGTTGATCGGACGTCGGACCGTCGACGACCTGGCGGCGGAGATGGTGCGGGAGCTCGAGCACGGGGTCGGGCAGAGCGGTATTCGGCCCGGGATCGTCGGCGAGATCGGGACCGATAAGCCCTGGGTCAGCGCGCTCGAGGAGCGGGTGCATCGGGCTGCGGCTCGGGCCGCAGCGCAGACCGGGATGTCGATCAGCACCCATGGCGTCCAGTCCGACGTCGGCCTGGCGCAGCTGCGCATCTTCACCGAGGAGGGCGTGGAACCGGCGCGCGTGGTCATCGGACATGCCGATTCGTACCACAATCTCGATTTCTACCTGAAGGTCCTGGCCGAGGGGGCCAACCTCCAGTTCGATTTCCTCGGGCATCGGTTCGGAGTGGAGGAGTCACTCGAACCGCGGCTGGTCGAGACGATCGTCGAGCTCCTCGAGCGCGGCTTCGGCGAGCAGATGCTTCTCAGCCAGGACGTTTGCCACAACCGCCAGCTCAAGGCGAACGGCGGGTTCGGCTACGTCTACCTTCAGCAGCATTTCCTCCCGACCCTGCGGACCGCCGCGGTGGGCGAGGGCGAGATCCGCCAGATGACCATCGACAACCCGGCCCGGATCCTGACGATTCGGTAGCGCGGACGCCTGCCCGCTGTCCGCGCCGTCATTCGGCTCTCTCTTCAACCGCCAACTACGTTGGCGCTAACCGGTTGGATTGCCGGCGATCCTCTTTTGCGCCAATGGTGTTGGCGGTACGGGAACGTCCGGCTGCGGCTCGTGCGTGGGACAGGATGACGCCGATCGGCTGAGCTGGACAACGCCAACCCTGTTGGCGCATGAGGAAAGCAACGCCCCCGGTGGGCATACTTTCGTCATGCCCGACCCGCGTGACCCGATCCTCGACCTGAAGCGGATCGGCTTCCTGCTGGAGGCGGCGCAGGAGCCAGGCTACCGCGTGCGCGCCTTCCGAAGCGCCGCCACCACGCTCGCGGAGATGGGGCCCGAAGAGGTGGCCGCGCGGGCCGCCAGCGGCACGCTGCGCGAGCTGTCGGGCATCGGCGAGGTCACCGAGCGAACCATTCTCGAGAGTCTGCGAGGAGAGGAGCCGGTCTACCTCCGCCGCCTGGAATCTACCGAGGGCAGGCCGCTCTCTGAAGGAGCCGCCGAGCTGCGGGCAGGGCTGCGCGGAGACTGCCATGCCCATACCGAGGCCTCCGACGGCGGCGCCAGCATCCGGGAGATGGCGGATGCGGCCATCGAGCTTGGACATGGCTACCTGGCCATCACCGACCATTCTCCGCGCCTCACGGTAGCCAATGGCCTGTCCCCCGAACGGCTGCGGGCGCAGCTGGACGAGATCGCCGCGCTGAACCTGGAGCTTGGTCCGTTCCGGATCCTTACGGGCATAGAGGTCGACATCAACGAAGACGGGTCCCTTGACCAGGAGCCGGAGCTGCTGGCGCGGCTCGACG
>JALZJE010000365.1 GCA_030859955.1 Chloroflexota bacterium
GACGTCGTTCGCGACGGCGTTCATGGCACTGAGGTCGTCCGGCATCACGACGTGACGGAAGGTCACGGTCGGCAGCGGGGTCGCGGTGGGATATGTCGTGGCAGCCATCGTCGGCTGAGCATACCGGTGGTGTTCGGCGTCGGCGTGGCACACTGAGCGGCATGGATGCCCGCCCCGGCCCGCGCCGCTCCACGCCGAGGTCGCTCTGATCCGCAGTGAGGCGCCGAGTGCGGCAAGCGGATCGCTTCTCCTCGTGGACATCAGCGGCTACACGTCGTTCCTCCGCGCGGTCGAGGATGCCCATCGAGACGATGCCCTCGCAGGCGGCGCCGTGCCCCCTGCGTACTTGCTAGTCTCCAGCCTGCTGGACGGGATAGTCGAGTCGGTCGTCCCGCCATTCACCTTGTCGAAGCTGGAAGGTGACGCTGTCTTCGCTTGGGGGCAGGACCTGGATCTTCTGCCACGTGGCGAGGCCCTGCTCAAGTGCATCGCCGCGTGCTACGAAGACTTTCGTCGTCGATTAAAGAGCGCGCACGACATATGGACATGCCGCTGCGGGTCGTGCGCCCTGATCAACGGGCTCGAGATCAAGTTCGTCCTTCACGCAGGGTCCTTCGTGCTCCAGTCCATCGCCGGCCGGATCGAGGTCGTCGGGCCGGATGTCGTGATGGCCCACCGCCTTCTGAAGTCCGGCGCCGGAGCGCTGGTGGGACATGGCGCCTATGCGCTGATCACCGAGGCAGCGGCCCGCCGCCTCGACGTTCCCACGGAGGGCTCCCTTCCACTCGTCGAGACGTATGAGCACTACGCGCCGGTCGACGCTCACGTGTTCTCCCTGCTCGCGTCCTCAAGCTGAGAGTGTCGGTCCAGGGCAAAGGCGACGAGACGTCGGCGTCGGTGCCTCGGTGGCACAATGCGCACGGTCGTCGCGGATAGTGAAAGGAGCGAGCACTGGCCAGTCGGGACGAGCTCGTTGACGCCATCGCCGGCATGGCCCTGTTCGCCGACCTTGCCGCGCCGCAGCTCGAATCCGTCGTGCATACCTTCGAGGAGCGCTACTTTCCCGCGGGCGAGCCCATCCTGCGGCAAGGTCTGCGGGGATCGGCCTTCTTCGTGATCCTCGAGGGCGAGGCCGCCGTGCACGTTGACAGTGAAGCGCGAGCCACGCTCGGGAAGGGCGACTTCTTCGGCGAGATATCGATCCTGTTGGGAGAGCCTCCCGTCGCCGATGTGGTCGCGCTGGGAGCGTTGCGCTGCCTTGCTCTCGACGGCAGATCCGTCGAAGGGTTCCTGCTCGCCCACCCCCGCGTGATGTACCGGATGCTGCAGGCACAGGCCCGTCGACTGCGCAGCGCCAACCGTCGGCGCGACTGAGTCCGGTCGAACTGTGCTGGCGGACGTCGAAGCGACACGGTCAGCGCGGCCATTCCCGCCCGGCGACTACCCGGTCGTCGTCGTAGGCAGCGGTCCGGGCGGCCTGCAAGTCTCCTACTCTCTGCGACGACTGGGGATCGCGCACGCCGTCCTGTCGGCCGACGCCTCGCCTGGCGGGATGTTCCGCCGCTGGCCGTTCTTCCAGCGGCTGCTGTCCTGGACCAAGCCCTACGCGCCCGCGGAGCTTGGGACGCCGGGTTACGAACGCTACGACTGGAACAGCCTCCTCGGCGAGGTTCCGGCACACCGGTCGCTCATGCCCGGCTTCATGGACGGTGTCTCGTATTTCCCGAGTCGGGCGGAGATGGAGAACAATCTCGTCGCGTTCGCTGAGCGCGCCGGCGTGCCCGTGCGCTATGGCTGTGAGTGGACGGCAACGCGCATCGAGGATGGTCCAGGTGGTGACCGCGTGGTCGTCGAGACGACCGAAGGCGAGTACCGCTGCGCAGCGGCCGTGTTCGCCGTCGGGATCGCGGAGCCGTATCTCCCCGCGACGCCGGGGCTGGAGCACGCTGCGCACTACGCGGAGACTCGGACCGCCGACTCATACGCCGGTCGACGCGTCTTCATCGCTGGCAAGCAAAACTCGGGCTTCGAGCTGGCGTCCGGGCTCCTGCCGTGGGCGCGGCAGATCGTCCTCGCCTCGCCTTCGCCATCGAGACTCTCGGTCAACACCCGTTCCCTCGTCGGGGTGCGTGCGCGGTACCTCCAGCCCTACGAGGATCACGTACTGGGCGGTGGGGTGTCCGTGATCGATGGCTCGATCCGCGCCATCGAGGTGGCGCCGGACGGCGGCCTTGCCGTTCGTCTTGATCGGACGGATGGTGGGGGGTCGTTGGCCATAGAGGTCGACGAAGCGATCGCCGCGACCGGCTTCGTGGCGCCCCTCCGCGATCTTCCTGCGCTCGGCGTCGCGACGTTCGGATCGAGTCAGGTGCCCGCGCAGACGCCTTGGTGGGAGAGCGCCACGAGACCCGGTGTCTTCTTTGCCGGCACGCTCTCCCAGGGAGCCGTCGGCTTGAAGAAGCACGGTCTGCCCGCGAACTCGGGGGCGGTCCACGGAGCGCGATACAACGCGCGCCTACTTGCCGGCCACCTCGCGCGGTCGCGCTTCGGCGTCGCAGTGGACCAGCCCCTCGTGGCGCCAGACATGCTCGCGGACCGGATGGTCGACGAGCTGGCGACGAGCGGAGCTCTCTGGCACCAGAAGGCGTACCTCGCGTGGGTCGCTCGCGCCGATGCGAGCGGCGGCTTCCGCATCGAGGGCACGATGCCCCTCGCCCACGCGCTGGACACCGACGGATTCGACGCTCTTGTGCTGACCCTCGAGACGGATGGCAGCGGCGCGATCTACCCGGTCGTCTACCGTCGGACCTCGGTCGGTGTGAGCGAGCATATGCTGGAACCCGACCCATTCGTGAGGTTCGCCGGAGCCGGCTATCGGCAGGCGCTGGACGACATCGTGCGTCAGCTCCGGTCACCCGTCACACGCTCGGCGTAGGTGCGACCCGCATCCCCACGAGCTGAGCCATCGGGCGACTCGACCGTCGCATCTGGCTGCGCCTGGAGGTCGAGCCAAGCCATGGCGCCACGGCGAGAGCGTCGGTCAGCACTCACTCACGGCAACGTCGTTTGCCAGTTCCAGGCGAACCACGCGGCCAGCGCGTTGAGAGCGAGCCCGACGACGATACGCCACCCATCTCCCCGGGCGTGGTGTCGCCGCTGAAGATGCGCAGGACATCGCCCAGGAGGTAGGTCAGCATGAGGGCGGTCCACATCGCCGCCAGCTGGATCTGGATGGTCTCCATCGATCGATCCTCGTGCTACGGCTTCGGTCGACGATCGCGCTGGCGATCAGCTGGTGGCGGCCCTCGGCTCCAGGACGACGACCGCGGTCTCGGTCGGACGCAGCCTCGCGAAACCGTCGACATGAGGAGGACGATGAGCGCTGGTAGCCAGAAGGTGGTGAGGGCGGGATGGAAGAGCCGGACGACCTGTCCATCGGTACCGGTGACGGAGAGTCCCGGAGGAAGAGGGTGCCGCCGATGGTAAGCACCGTCGTGAGCACTTCGCCCACCGTCTCGCCGATACCGACGCGCTCGGCCGTCGTGTCCGGCAGCATGTCGACCGTCCACCGCCCTGTCTTGCCCAGGAACTCGGTGCGGGTCGTGGCTCCTGCAGGAGGTCCCTAGCCGCGCCAGCAGCGAGTAGGAGAGAGGGACGCCGCACCCGCCGTCCGCGGATCGCGACGGATCCCGAAGCGCTGAAGGGAATCAAACCGGCTCTTCCGGGGAAGCCACCTTCGTCCGCCGTAGATTTCGCAGCGAGGATATCCCGGCCGCCGACCGCTCCCCGCCCGCGTCCTTGTATCAATGGATCGGACGAGGCTTGTGTGGCGACCCTTGCAGTGAAGGAAACCAAGTCATGCATCACTTGACACAGGCTGGTATGGTCGTGCCGAATCACCGGACGGGATCGTGCGAGCGCTCGGTCCCGATCTCTGGGTGATCCAGGGGAAGGCGTTATTGCGAGATCTCGCGAGATATACGGCCTATTCGACTGGAACACACCAGATGGAGAATATCGATGATTCGTTCCTACAGACGTTCCGTCCTGTCGCGCTCGCTCCTCGTGGGAGTGGTCATGGTCGCCACCCTGGCAGCCCCGGCCTACGCGCAGGAAGAAGAGGACGCAACCAGCTTCAGCGGCGAGGCCACGGTCGTGGATGTCCTCGTCGAGAATCCACTGGGCGGCGCTCCGCTCGTTGACCTGATCCTCGGTGAAGCCGGTCCGCTTCCGGCGGAGGGCGGCGAGGACAGCGAGGAGTTGGTCGACGTCGACGAGGACGTGGCAGAGCTTGCCACCCTGACTGCCTCCCTCATCAGGGCTGAGACCGAAGGCTTCGGAAGCACCGCAGAATCCAGCGCCACGATCGCCGATCTTGCGCTGACCATCATGGGCGACCCCCTCGGTCTCACGGAAGACCTTCTCGATGTCTCCTCGACCACGCTCGAGAGCACCGCGACCGCGCGATGCACCGAGGACGGTGCCGAGGTCGAAGGCGACTCGGTGATCGAGGATCTCTCGATCAACGGGACCGACATCGTGGTCTCGGGCGAGCCCAACCAGGAAGTGGTCCTGCTCGAAGGCCTGATCGAGATCGTCATCAACGAGCAGATCGAGGATGTCGCCGATGACGGGACGTTCGGCGATATCACGGTCAATGCCCTACGGATCACCGTCTTCGATCCCCTCGACGAGGAAGAAGTCCTTGCCGAGATCATCCTCGCGTCGTCGCATGCCGACGTGACCTGTATGCCCGATAGCTCCACCGATGGTCTGTTCTCGGTGACCAGTGGCTCTACCGGGACCTCCGGCAGCCAGCTGCCGCTGATGGTGCTGATCGTCGCCGGTGTCGCGGTCAGCTTCATGTTGACCCGATCGTTCGCTCGCCGCTGAGCGACAAGTAGCCTGTCATCGCGGCAGGACTCGGGGCCTCGAGCGGGAATGAACGTTCCCG
>JALZJE010000005.1 GCA_030859955.1 Chloroflexota bacterium
AGCATGGACCGGCCGTCGTCGCTGGTGTTGTCGGCCACGACCGGATCCAGCAGCACGGTGTTCGGCTGGCTGGCGTCCGGATCGGTCTCGACTTCCTCACCGGCGAGGAGCTTGAGCGCCAGGTTGACGCCGGCCCCCCCGACGGCTGCGGTGTTCGTCACCGCCGCGCCCTCGAGGCCTTCCTCGGTAAGAAGCTGAGCGACGAACGCGCCCAGGTCGGCCCCGACGATCGGCACGTACTCCTCGTTGGCGGCCTTGATGGCGTCGACGACCTGGGAGTCCATGCCGGACGTCCAGATGCCGTCGATGTCAGCGTACTGGCCACTGCCAAGGAAGTCGTTGATGAGCTGCGTGGTCGTGGCTGGATCCCAGCCGGTGTGCACGCCCTCAACCCCCGGGACAACTTCGATGTCCGGGTTCTCTTCGAGCGCCATCTCGAAGCCGGTCTGGCGATCCGTGTCCGCGGGATGCCCGGCCAGGCCCCGCATGTAGTACACCGTTCCCTCGCCGCCGAGCTGCTCGAAGAGCCATGTGGCGCCGAGATATGCGTACTGGATCTGGTTGTTGTACAGGTTGTACGTGTTCTCGTCGGTGACGAACGCGTCGACCGAAACCGTCGTGATGCCGGCGGCGTTCGCCTCCTCGAGGGCCGGGTTCAGGGCCTCCGGATCATTCGGGTTGAACACGATCGCGTCGACGTCCGCGGCAATGAGGTCGCGGATGTCCGACAGCTGGCCGGCCGCGTCCGTGTTGCGGTGGATAGTGACGAGTTCCGCGACCTGGCCGGAGGCGAGCGCCTCAGCCTTGGCGGTGCAGACCTGTTCCTCGCGGAACCCGTTGCCGACGCCGCCGGCGTTGGAGTACCCGATGCGGAACTCGCCATCGCCGGCTGCCTCGCTGGCTGGAGCCTCGCTGGCTGGAGCCTGGCTGCCGGACGCTTGGCTCGCCGGCGGGTCCTCGCTGGCCGGGGCCTGCGAGGTGCCCGTGCCGGAGCTGCACGCGACGGTCAGCACCGCTGTCGCCACGATTGCTCCGAACGGCTGAAGGCGTGTCTTCCTGATCATTCGCTGATGTCCTCCTCCTACGTTCCCCAGAAGCTGAAGTATCGTCATCCACCTCCTTGATTGTCGACGGCGCCCGCGATACGCCGGGCATGCTCGCGATAAGCCTGGGCGAAGAGTTCCCGGGACCGTGCCTCCCCCACCACCGACGACCTCGTGATGACGGGGGGCAGTGTGCCGCGCTCCAGGAGGAGCTCGGCGACCCGGACCTTGATTGTGTTGACGATGGCGACGGCGGTGATCGTCGAGCCGGGCCCGACCGGGGTATCCAGCCCGTCGAGAGCCACGAGCGCGTCGGCGTGCGGCGTGCAGAGGTCGATGACGAGATCGGCCTCGTCGAGCAGGCGCGACCCGAGGCCCGCCGGAAGTTCGCCCGAGCGTGATTGCGCGACCGAGGTTACCGCCACCACCCGCAGGCCGCGTGACCGCGCGCCGCGGGCCATCTCGACGGGCACGGCGGTGAGGCCCGAGGCGCTGAAGACGATCATCACATCATTCGCGCCGAACGTGAAGTTGTCCAGGATCACCTCGGCGAGGCCAGGCGTACGCTCGATGAACATCGCCTGTCGCTGCCCGTTGGCGCCGACGACCTGGGTGTGGAACGTCATCGAAAGCTCGACGATCGGGTTGAAACCAGGGTACGAGCCATAGCGCGGGAACATCTCCTCGACCGGGATCCGCGAGTGCCCGGTGCCGAAGAGGTGGACGAGCCCGCCGCCGCCGATCGCATCGGCGCACCACTGGCTGGCCCGCTCCATCGATTCTGACTGCGTGGCCGCCAGGTGCTCGAGCAGGGCCGATGCCTCTGTGAGCCAGCGCAGAGGCGGAGCGGACGCGGCCATCACCTCAGTACGCTCCCCGTTCGCTGGGACCGGCAGAAGCGATCGGCTGCGCCCCTGCCACCCGCGCCCGGTAGTCGTCCAGCATGGGCTTGGTCTGGGTCGCGCCGATGCGGGTGACGCCGAGAGCCATCACGGCCAGGAGGTCATCCAGCGTGCGCACGCCCCCGGCCGCCTTGACCTGGATGTGCGGCGAGACGGTACGGCGCATCAAAGCGAGGTCCTCGTGGGTGGCGCCGCTCGGGGCGTATCCGGTGGAGGTCTTCACGAAGTCGGCGCCGGCCGCCTCGGTTAGCCGACAACCGCGGACCTTCTCGTCCTCGGTGAGATAGGCGTTCTCGAGGATGACCTTGATGATCGCGCCGGACGCGTGGCCGACCTCGACCACCGCCGCGATGTCCGCCTGAACGTCGCCGTCGCGGCCGGAGCGCAGCGCGCCGATGTTGATCACCATGTCGAGCTCGGCGGCGCCGTCGGCGATGGCTTTACGCGCCTCGAAGACCTTTGTTTCGGTCGTCGAGTCACCGTGCGGAAATCCGATCACGGTCCCAAGGGCTACGTCGGTCCCATCCAGGATCGCCCTCGCGCGCGTCACGTCGGACGGCCGCACGCAGACCGATGCGACGTCGTACTCCGCCGCCAGCCGGCAGCCATCTTCGATGAAGGCGTCATCGAGCTCCGGCTTGAGCAGCGAATGGTCGATCGTCTTGGCGAGCTGACGCTCGGTGACGTCATCGATGGTGAGGCTCATATCGTCCTTACTTGATCCACGGTCGGAGGATGTCGCGCGCGATGAGGAAGCCGCGCTTCACCAGCTCATCGGTTCCTTCGAAGTCCTTGTCCTCGTGCTCGATGGCCACGTCCCCGTCGTATCCAGCGCGGTACAGGGCTGCGAAGATGCGGCCCCAGTCGGCCTCGCCGAGTCCCGGCAGGCGCGGGATCTGCCAGCCGATGCCGGACGATAGGATGCCGCGCTCGTAGAGTCCATCGCGGTTGATCTCCACGTCCTTGGCCTGCACGTGGAGGATGTGCGGTCCGAACTCGCGGATGAAGCGTTCCTGGTCGATCATCAACCATACGAGGTGAGACGGGTCGTAGTTCAAACCGACCGTGTCGCCCCATTCTCCGATGATCCGGCGCCAGATGTACGGCGACCAGGCGATGTTGTTGCCGGCCGGCCACTCGTCATGGCTGAAGATCATCGGGCAGTTCTCGATCGTGACCTTCACGCCGTTGTCCTTCGCGTGCGCCACGATCTCCGGCCAGATCTCAAGCGCGCGGTCCCAATTGGCGTCGACGTGGAGCGAGGGGTCGCCGCCCATGAAAGTGTTGAAGAACGGCACCTTCATCCTCGCCGCAGCCTCGATGACGAGCTTCTGATGGGCGATCACAGCTTCCCGAGTCTCGCGGTCGGGATGCATCGGGTTGGGGTAGAAGCCAAGGCCGGAGATGGTGAGACCGTGCGAGGCGACCATCTCGACGATCTCGCCCGCGCGCGACTCGCTCAGGTCGGTGACGTCGATGTGACTCGTGCCGGCGTACCGTCGGGTGGCGCCTGTCGACGGCGGCCAACAGGCGATCTCCAGGCTCTCGAAACCGTTGGCCCCGGCCCACTCGGCAACCTCGTCCAGCGGCATGTCGGGGAATGGGGCGGTCAGGAAGCCGAGCTTCATGGTCGTGCGGGTGCCTCCAGCTGCGTGCGTGTCATTCGCGCTCGACCGCGGTCCATCGGCCCTCGAGGGAGCTTCGGCCAACGGCGTCGCCGACGAGCATCTCGTCGTGACCGTCTGTGAAGGTCGGATAGGCCGGCGACCCGGACGGTCCGCCATTGCCGACATCGGCGTACACCGCGCTGAAGAGCGCGCGGAAGGTATCGGCGAAGCCCTCGACGTGCCCGCCGGGCAGGAACGCTGCCTCCCGGCCCATGGCGCCCATCAGGGCAGGATTGCGGATCAGGATCTCGTTCGCCTCCTCGCGGTGGCCGATCCAGAGCTGGTCGGGCTGCTCGGAGTCCCAGGCAACAGCCGCTGTCGACCCGTCGATCTCGTACTCGAGCGAGTTCTTGCGGCCCGCGCTGAGCTGGCTGATAGCCACGGTCCCGCGGGCGCCGTTCTCGAAGCGGAGCAGGATGGTGGCGGTGTCCTCGGTGCCAATCTCGCGCTCGACGGTCTCGGCCGCACGCTCCGTCGAGAAAGTCTCGACCGGCCCGGTCGGCTCGCGGCGTTTCGGGATGAAGGTCGCGAGGTCGGCCATCACCTCGGTGACGCGCAGCCCCGTCATGAACGCGACCAGGTCGAGCCAATGGGAGCCGATGTCCCCCACAGCCCGCAACTGGCCGCCGAGATCGGGCACCAGGCGCCAGTTCCAGTCCGTCTCGAGCAGCAGCCAGTCCTGGAAATAGTGGCCGCTGACCAGCCGCACGTCCCCGACCCTGCCCTCGCGCACGACCTCGGCGACGTGCTGATTGAGCGGGTAGAAGCGGATGTTGAAGTTCACCGCGTTGATGCAGCCGCTCTCGGCCGCGCGCTCGACCAGCTCCCGCGACTGGTCCGAAGTCAGGGCCAGCGGCTTCTCGCACACGACATGGCGGCCGGCGGCGAGGATGTCTCTCACCTGCGGGGGATGCAGGTGGTTCGGACTTGTGACGTGTACCACCTCGACCCGTTCGTCCTCGAGCACTTCGGCCAGGCTGGCGTACGCCCGCGGGAGGCCGATACGCTCCGCGCTGGCCGCACCACGCTCCGGCGTGGAGCCGAGCAGTCCGTGCACCTGGACGCCCAATCGCCGGAGCGCCTCGATATGAACGGTACCGATGAAGCCGCTGCCGATGACCGCGGCTCCGATCTCGCTCGGTCGCCTCACGCCGTCGTGCTGACGCTGGTGTCCAATTGTCTAGACCGGTGCTCGAGGTAGTCGCGCGTGAACTGCACGTCCGCAGTGTACTTTGGCTTGTCAAGCACAAAAGTTTCCCGGCGCCGCACCGGCGCGCCGTATGATCGACGCGTGGAATCTCCCGGATACGGCGCTGGATCGTCCGACGACACGCTCGACTCGCTCGTGGCCATCCTCGACGAGATCCGCTCAAGTGGCTCGAGCTCCCGGCCCGAGCTGGTGGCTCGCACCGGCCTGAGCCGAGGCATCGTGTCGCAGCGGGTCGGCGAGCTGCTCGATCTCGGATTCGTCATCGAGGGGGATGTCGGCCCGAGCACGGGCGGCCGGCCACCGCGCCGGATCAGCTTCCGGGCCGATGCGGGTCACCTTCTCGTCGCTGACCTGGGCGCAACGAGCATTGACGTCGCCGTGACCGATCTCGACGGCCGGATCCTCGGCCACCGCGACGAGCCGGCCGATGTCTCGGCCGGTCCGGACCGATGCCTTGCACGGATCGAGGAGCTCTTCACGCAGCTGACCGATGCGACCCGGGACCTACCCGGCCGACTGTGGGGCGTCGGGATCGGCGTGCCGGGCCCGGTCGAGTTCCGGTCCGGGCGTCCCGTCTCGCCACCGATCATGCCCGGCTGGGACGGCTATCCGGTCCGGGAGCGGTTCGCCGAGCGCTACGGCGCCCCGGTATGGGTCGACAACGACGTCAACATCCTGGCCCTGGGCGAGTGGCGCTCCGGGATCGCGGTCGGCCACGACAACGTGGTGGTCGTGAAGGTCGGGACCGGTATCGGCGCCGGGATCATCTCGAACAGGCACATCCACCGCGGAGCGCAGGGCGCTGCGGGTGACGTCGGCCACATCCAGGTCGCGGACGTTGCCCCGGTCGTCTGCCGCTGCGGCAACGTCGGCTGCCTCGAGGCCCTGGCCGGTGGCGCCGCGCTCGCCCGCGACGGCGAGGCGGCCGCGGTCTCGGGCCGCAGCGACCGGCTGCGGATCGCCTTCGACCAGCATGGTCGCGTGACCGCCGAGGACGTGGCCCGGGCCGCCTCGCTCGGTGACCCGGTCGCCA
>JALZJE010000006.1 GCA_030859955.1 Chloroflexota bacterium
GGGCTGACCGGTTGAACCCGGTCGCCCGCCACCACCGGGTCGATCGATGACCACCCTCATCTCCATCCTCGTGATCACCGCGCTCGCCGTGCTGCTGGCCTCGGCGGCGGCAGGCATCGGCGCCATCCTGGTCGGCGTCGGACGCCAGCCACTGACGGCGAGCGGGTCCGTGTCGCCGTCCGCGCTCAATGGATCCACGATCCTGCGCAGAGGAGCCGGCACCGGACTCCTGGTCGCGTTCGCCCTGCTGCTCGGTGCCCTGGTGGTTCGCGCCATCCTCGTCGGCCATGCGCCATGGTCGAACCTCCACGAGTTCAGTCTCGCCTTCGCGGCGGCGCTCATCGGGACCCATCTCCTGATGAGCCGCGCCCATCCCCTCGAGGGCCTGGCGCCGCTGACGGCGCTCCTCGCAGCGGGACTGGTCATCTTCGCGCTCGGCCTCGATGACCGAGTCGATCCCCTGGTCCCCGCCCTTCAGCAACCGCTGTTGCTGACCATCCACGTCGGCAGCGCCGTCCTTGCGTATGCGGTCAGCGGCGTTGCGTTCGTTGCTGCGGCTGCCGAGATCGGCCAGGCGCGGAGCGGCGACCGCATCCCGATGCTGCCGACGGCAGGCGCCGCGCGGGCCATCGGGCACCGGGCGGTCCTGATCGCCTTCCCGATCCTGACCATCGCCATCGCGCTCGGGTCCGTCTGGGCCCACCTCGCCTGGCGTACCTATTGGAGCAACGATCCGAAGGAGCTCGCCGCGGCCGCCACCTGGCTCGTCTTCGGCGCCTACCTGCACGTCGCGGGACGCCGCGACCACTGGGAGCGTCTGGGTCCGTGGCTGATCGTGCTCGGCTTCGTCGGGGTGCTGTTCACCTATATCGGTGCCGGGATCTTCTTCGTCGGCGAGCACAGTTACGCGGCCCCGTGAGAGGGAGCTGATGCAGACCAGGGAGCTGACCATCGAGACCGGCAGGGTGCCCGGCCTGACCGATCTGACCGGCGCGTGCGCCTCGTTCCTGGACCAGGTGGCCGCGGAGGACGGGCTGCTGACCGTGTTCGTCCCGCATGCCACCGCCGGCGTGGTGGTGGTGGAGCTGGGAGCCGGCTCCGACGATGACCTCCTCGCGGCCCTGGAGCGTCTGCTGCCTCACGACGACGGCTGGCGGCATCGGCATGGAAGCCCCGGTCATGGAGCGGACCACGTGCTGCCCCTGCTCGTCTCACCGTCACTCACCATTCCGGTCGTCGCGGGACGCATGACGCTCGGCACATGGCAGTCGATCGCACTCCTCGATCCGAACGCCGACAATCGCCGGCGTGTGGTGCGGCTCGCGTTTCTCGGCGGCTAGCCAGGCCCGGCGGCGAGGCCGCGCACCTGGTCCGCCAGGTGGCCGGCATCCGTGGTGGGCTCATCGCAGGCGTATCCGCGGCACGCATAGGCGGTTGGCCGTCCGCGGCGGGCGTCCTTGCCCCGGTAGAGCGGCCATTCGGCGTGCGGGTCTCCATCGGCCACGCCGGTCAGGACCAGGTCCGGCACGAATGGTCCGACAGCGGCCTCGCGCAGCGCACGAGCTGCCGATGATGCGCCTTCGTCGCCACCGCCGACGACGACCACGTCGATCGGCTCCCCCAGCGACCGATCGGCTGCGCACAGCATCCGACCGAACGCGCTCGGCTGTCGCTCAAGGGCCTGTGCGACCGCGCGAAGGATCGACTGCGCACGGCGCGCCATCTCCTCGTCCCCCGTCAGCAGTGCGAGCCGCTGGAGGACGTCGGAGCCGATGCTGTTCGCGGATGGCGTGGCGTTGTCGATCAGGCCGCGCGGCTGCGCGACGGTGCGGTCGTGCTCTGCCGATGTGTCCACGAACGTGCCACCGTCCGCGTCCCAGAAGTCGCGCATGGCCGTTTCGACCAGGCGCCTGGCCAGCAGGAGGGGCTCCGCGTCCCCGAGAGCGGCATGGGCGCCGATCAGGCCGTCGGCCATGGCGAGGTAGTCCTCGCAGAAGGCCGGCGTGTGAGCGCGTCCGTCACGAGCGGTCCTCCACAGCCGGCCCTCGTCCCGGAGGAGCTGTCCCTCGACGAAGGCGATGAGCTCCCGCGTCGCCTCCGCATACCGCGGCTCGCGGAGGACGAGTGCCGCATGCGCGAGCGCACGGAGCACGAATCCGTTCCAGGCGGCAAGCTGTTTGTCGTCGCGGGCGGGCCGTATGCGGTTCGACCGAACCGCCAGCAGCGCCGATCGACCGCGCGCCAGCAGCTCATCGGGAGCCGCGGCGGCACCGACGGGGCGATGAAGGACGTTCGTCTCTTCCCAGTTGCCCTCGGCGGTGACTCCCCACGTCGCCGCCAGCCTCCCCCGCTCGTCTTCGGTGAGACCCGCATCCGCCAGGGCGGACATGAATTCCGCGGACGACCAGACGTAGAACCGACCCTCGACACCCTCGCTGTCGGCGTCGAGTGCGGATGCGAAGCCGCCATCCGGGGTGAGGAGCTCGGCGAGCATGAAGTCCAGGGTGGTGCGGGCAACCCGCACGTGGCGCTGCTCGCCGGTGGCCCGGTAACCCTCGAGGTACGCGTGAGCCAGCAGCGCATTGTCATACAGCATCTTCTCGAAGTGCGGCACGAGCCACCGGGCATCGGTGCTGTAGCGGGCGAAGCCGCCACCGATCTGGTCGTGAATGCCGCCATCGGCCATGGCGTCCAAGGTCCGGGTCACCATCGCGAGTACCGCGGGATCGCCCGAGCGCCGCCAGGCGCGAAGCAGGAACTCCAGGGTCATTGCCGGCGGAAACTTGGGTGCACCGCCGAATCCACCCCAGGTCGGGTCGAAGCTTGCGCCGATGCGGGCGGCTGCCTCGTCGAGCTCCCGCCGCTCCGGATCCCGGTCGCCGGATGCGACGGACAGCTGGGCCTGGAGATGCCCCGCCAGCATGTCGGCCTGCTGTTCGATGTCGGCCCGGCGTGAGCGGTACGCATCGGCGACGGCGTTGAGCACGCGCGGGAAACCGGCCAGTCCATGCCGATCCTCGGGCGGAAAATAGGTCCCACCGAAGAATGGGCGCAGATCGGGCGTCAGGAAGACGCTCATTGGCCATCCACCCGAGCCGGTCATGGCCTGGACCGCGGCCATGTAGACGTCGTCGAGGTCCGGTCGCTCCTCACGGTCGACCTTGATGCTCACGAAGTGCTCGTTCATGACCGCCGCGATTTCAGGATTCTCGAAGCACTCGCGCTCCATGACGTGACACCAATGACAGGCGGCATAGCCGATGGAGAGAAAGATCGGCCGATCGGCCACCCGGGACTTATCGAGCGCCTCGGCGCCCCAGGGGTGCCAGTCGACCGGGTTGTGCGCGTGCTGAAGCAGATACGGGCTGGTCTCGTCGGCGAGTCGGTTCGAAGTGCGTGGTGCCTGAGCCATGGGCTCGGTGTGGCACGCTGCGTGCCCGCCGGCGCTGCGCCGCGCGGCCATGCCAAATACCACTCAGGATCGGCCTGGGCGTGCGGGGAGTTTAGAAATAGGTCGGAATCGCAGCACCGGCGCATCCCGGCCTCAGGCCGGCAGCTGAGCCCTGAACTGTTCCGAGGAGAGCGTCGCGTACAGCCCGCCCTGCTCCAACAGCTCCGCGTGCGTGCCGCGCTCAACGATGCGGCCGCGCGACATGACCAGGATCTGATCGGCGCGCAGGATGGTCGACAGCCGGTGCGCGATCGCAATCGTGGTGCGGCCCTCCATGAGCCGCTGCAACGCCGCCTGGATCAATCGCTCGCTGACGGTATCGAGGGCCGATGTCGCCTCGTCCAGGATGAGGACCCGAGGGTCCTTGAGCAACACGCGCGCGATCGCGACACGCTGCTTCTCGCCTCCCGATAGCTTGTACCCGCGCTCCCCCACCACGGTGTCATACCCGTCGGGCAGCTCCATGATCCGCTCGTGAATCGCTGCGGCGCCAGCCGCCTCCACGATTTCTTCCATGGTGGCATCGGGCTTGGCGTAGCGCAGATTGGCCAGCACAGTGTCATGGAACAGGTAGGTCTCCTGGGTCACGAAGCCGATGACGCGTCCGAGCGACTCGAGCTTCACGCCGCGCACGTCGACCCCGTCGATGCTGACCGCGCCCCGATCCACGTCATAGAGCCGCGGGATCAGGTAGGTGGACGTCGTCTTTCCGCTTCCCGAGGGTCCTACCAGGGCCACCAGCTGCCCTGGTTCCGCCCGGAAGCTGATCTCGTGCAGCGCAAACGGCTGCACCGCCGTCGGCACCGCTCGGCCCTGGGACTCCGCCTCGGCCGTCTCGGACGCCACCTCCAGCTGAGTGGCGGCGACCGGATATCGGAACGAGACATCGTCGAAGCGCACGCCGCCGCTGATGCCGCGCGGCGACAGCTCGACCGCGTCGGGCGCATCGGTGATCTCCTGGTCCATCTCGAGGTACTCGAAGATGCGGTCGAAGAGGGCGAGCGCCCCCTGGATCTCGACCTGCACGTTCAGCAGTTGCCCAAGCGGGAAGAAGAGGCGCGACTGGAGGGTAGTGAAGGCGACGATCGTGCCGATGCTGACGTTCGTGTCGCCACCGATGATGAGCGACCCCGCCAGCAGGTACACGAAGGCGGGCATGATGCTGAAGAAGGTGCCGATCAGCGCGAAGAACCAGCGGCCGATCATCTGGCCACGGATCTGGAGGTCGCCCAGCCGCCGTGACTCGGCGCGGAAGCGCTCGATGCTTGCCTCCTGCTGGCCGAACGTCTTGCTCAGCAGGATCCCCGAGACGCTGAGCGACTCCTCGGTGATGGCGCTCACCTCCGCCAGCGACTCCTGGGTCAGCGTGCTCACCTGCCGCCGCACCTTGCCGACGCGGAACGTGATGTACGCGAAGACCGGCAGGAGGCCCAGGCTGAGCAGGGTGAGTCGCCAGTCGAGGATCCACATCGCGATAACCGTGGTGGCCACCGTGGCAATGTTCGACAGCAGCGAGGCAGCCGTATCGGTCACCACGGACTGCACGCCACCGACGTCGTTGCTGATGCGGCTCTGAATCTCGCCGGTTCGCGTCTCGGTGAAGAAGCGCAGCGGCATCCACTGGAGATGGCTGTAGAGGGCAAGCCGCAGGTCGTCCATGACCCGTTGCCCCACCACGTTGGACAGGTAGCTCTGCCATACGCCGATGGCGCTGGTGACGATCGGCAGCACGATCATCAGCCCCGTCTGGATGTACAGCAGGTTCAGATCCTGGGCACCGCCCGGCAGCAGGTTGTCGATGATCAGCTTGAGCAGGATCGGGTTCACGACGCCGATGCTCACGGTGACCAGGATCAGCCCGGCAATGAAGATCAGCCGCGCCCGGTACGGCGCGAAGAAACCGCCGATCAGGCGGAACGTCTTGCCTCCTGTGCCGGGCCGCCGCGTCAGGTCCGGCTCAGGCCCACCGAACGGACCACCCCAGCCGCCGCCTCCCCCTCCGCGCCGCCGCGTCACTCCAGGATGATGCTGGCGAACGCCTGCGCCAGTCCGATCCCCTGTGGCTCGCCCACGAGGCGGGCACGCTCACGCATCCGGTCCCCCACAGTCTCCGGGTCGACCTGGCTTTCGTGAGCCAGGATGGCGCGGATGCCGATCTCGAAGGTGTCGGCGATGTCGAGCCACAGGTTCGGCTCCTCGACTCCGGTCAGGAGGACCTGGCGCACCTTCCACGGCTTTAGCTTCTCCTCCCGCCACAGTTCCGGGAAATTGAGGTGATCCCGTGCGGCGGGGTAGACCGCGGCGAGCGTCGCCTCGCCGGTAGCGAGGTGGTCGGGATGACCGATGAACGGGTTGTGGTCCAGGCGTCGCTGTGGATTCTGCGTGATCACCAGCTCCGGTCGAAAGCGCCGGATCTGGCGGACGATGTCCCGTCGAAGATCCAGCGACGGGGTCAGGTACCCATCGGGGTAGCCGAGATGCACGATCTCGCTGACTCCCAGGATGTCCGCCGCGGCGCGCTGCTCGGCCACTCGCACCATCGACAGCTGCTCGGGAGTCACCGCCGGATCCTCCGTCCCCTTGCTGCCGTCGGTCGTCACGACATAGTCGACCCGGACACCGGCTCGCGTGAGATGCGCGATCGTCGAAGCGGCGCCGAACTCGCCGTCATCCGGGTGGCTGATCACGACCAGAGCGCGCTCCAGGGGCACGATCAGCTCATGGCGGTCGAGAGGGCTCACGCGACGCATCCTACCGCGATTGAGCCGATCACTCGATTGACCCGCCGCGGGCGGCCACCGATACTGGCCCACAGTATGTCGATCGAACACCGCGGCGCCGATTTCCGCCACAGCTACACCAAGGACAAGCAGGACCTGCTGACGCGGCTACGGCGGATCGAGGGACAAGCGCGCGGCATCCAGCGGCTCGTGGAAGAAGAGACCTACTGCCTGGACATTCTCCAGCAGGTGGAAGCGCTCACCGCCGCGGCCGATGGGGTGGCGTTGCTGCTCCTCGAGGACCACATCGACGGCTGCCTGGCACACGCCCTGGAGACGGGGCGGGGCCAGCCGTACATCGACGAAGTCATGGCTGTCGTGCGACGCACGATGGGCCGCCGAGGACCGAGGAAGGCGGGCACGGGCTCGGGCAGCTGAGCCGGATCCGCTCGTAACCGGGAGTGCCGCAGGGGGGAACCACGGCACTCCCGCGTGGGAGTTTACGCGCCGCTCACTTGTCGAGCAAGCAGGCGTTCATTCGCCGAACATCGTCAGCTGCTCGCCCCCGCGTTCGATGAGCGGATCGAGTCCAAGAACCGGTTCCAGCCACTCGATATGGGCTCCCTGCCGATCGACCAGCGTGTCGAGATGCTGCCACTTGAGGATGTGCCAGTTCTGGCGCTCGAGCTCGTCGCGCAACCACGGCGAACGCTCGATCTTCAGGCGCAGCAGCTCGCCGCGCTCCGCCGGAATGACAAGGAAGCGAGCCTGATTCTCCCCCGGCGGGATCTCCGGACCACGACGCAGCACCGCCTCGCCGACCATGGCCGTCCATTCGACTTCAAACAGAAATGTGAGCCGTCCGCGCACGTACCACAGGGCGTCGACCTGACCCAGGACGTCGGCCGGCGCGCGCAGGACGAGAGGCAGGTAGACACGACGCTCCTCATCGCTGAGCCGGCTCTTGAGCGGACGGCCCTCCACGACCCGGTCCTGCTCGCGGCCCGCGATCCAGGTTCGCAGTCCCAGCCGATGGCCATAGTCGACGAGCGTCGCAAGAACCCGCGCATGATCCTCCGTGCGATTGAGGAGGACATCCTCGGTCGCCAGTGAGCCCCGCTCGCCGGGGGAAGCGTACGAGGTCAGGCATGCGCGCACGAGCTCCTCGTCCGGAGCCTGGAGGCCGGGGAAGAGCCGATAGATCCGATCGAAGAAGCCCGCTTCGTCGATCTTTCCAGCCGTCGACAGGATGGACCACGTCGCCCATTCGACGCGGTCGGCGAGGGGGCGCTCGGCGAGTGCGGGATGACGCAGCCACCACTGCTGGTCGGGTTCCTCGCCGATTCGGACCAGGGTCGGGTGATCGTCGCGCCACAGCTCCTCGCGGATCAGGGTGGCGACCATGTGAGGGCCGCCGAATTCCGGCCGGTCCCGCGCATCCGAGCCACCGTCGCCGCGGCC
>JALZJE010000010.1 GCA_030859955.1 Chloroflexota bacterium
TGATCCGGGTGAGCGTCTCGTAGCCATCGAGCACCGGCATGACGATATCGAGCAGGACGACGTCGAAGGGCCGCTCCGCGTCGCGCAGGCGGTCGAGGGCCAGTGCGCCGTTGGCGACGGCCTCGGCATGGTGCCCCTCGGCCTCCAGGGCCCGGAGGAGCAGCTTCCGATTGATCGGGCTGTCGTCGACGACTAGCACGAGGCCGCCCGGCGGCTTCACTGCTCGGCCCCCCCAAGATCGAGCTCACGGAGCTGCAGCGTCACAGAGCCGAGCTCCTGACGGGCCCGCCGACTCAGGCTGTCGATCTCGCGAAGCCTTCCCTCCCGCGCCAGGCCCTCGATCTCGCGGGCCAGGCCCTCGAGCGTCCTCGCGCCGAAGGTCGCACTCGTCGACTTCAGCGTGTGAGCAGCCCGTAGCGCCTCATCCGCGGCACCGCTCGCCACCGCATGATCGATCGTGTCGAGCTGACCCGGCGCGTCGGCGAGGTAGTCGTCGACGATCTCACTGAGGAACTTCTCGTCCCCGTCCGCGACGTCACGCAAGTGATCGAGCGCGCCCAGGTCGAGGGAGGTGGGACGCTCAGGCATGCGCCGCATCCGGATGCTCCGCGTCCACCGGCACGGCGCGCGCCAGCGCCTCGGCCAGCGCAGGCCGCCGGATCGGCTTTCGGAGGTAGTCATCCATGCCGGCCTCGAGGCAGGCCTCGCGGTCGCCCTCGAGGGCGTTCGCCGTTAGGGCGATCAACCGTGGCCGCCGGTCCGGCGGCCAGCGAGCACATATCTGCCGGGACGCCTCCAACCCGTCCACCTCCGGCATCTGAACGTCCATCAGGATGACGTCGTAGCGATGTCGCTCAACGGCCTCGACCGCCTCCCGGCCGTTACCCACCACGTCTGCGGTCTGGCCGAGCTTGGCGAGGAGCTGAATAGCGACCTTGCGGTTCACCACGTTGTCCTCGGCGAGGAGGATGCGCAGGGGCGGCAGCGCCACTGCCGTTGCCTCAGACGCGTCTTCCTCCACCGCGCCGCGACTATCGCGCCTGTCGTCCGTGCCGGCCCCGGAGGCGTGAAGCACCTCCACTAGCGCGTCCAACAGCTGCGAAGGCTTGATCGGCTTTGCCAGGTACGCGGCGATGTCGTGCCGCGCCAGCGCCCTCCGAACCAACGAGTCGCGCCCCCCGACCGATGAGAAGATGATGATCGGCAAGCGTGCGCCGGACGCGGTGCTCCGGATCCCGCGCGCCAGGTCCAGCCCGTCCATCTCGGGCATCTGTCGATCGAGAAGGGCGATATCAAAGGGTTCGCCGCCCTCGATCCAGGCGAGCGCCTCCCCTGGCGAGGACGTGTCGCGGACGATCAGTCCCCAACCACTGGTCATCCCCCGGGCGATGCGTCGGTTGGTGGCATTGTCGTCGACGACGAGAAGTCGCCGTCCCGTGAGCACAGGTGAATCGGCCGGACGACCTGATGCCGCCGGCTGTGAGTCCGCGACCGGAGCGACGATCCGGACGGTGAACGTGCTGCCCTCGCCGGGCACACCGCTGCTCGAGGCCGTGACGGATCCACCCATGGCTTGGGCAAGGCGCCGGCTGATCGCCAGCCCCAGGCCGGTTCCGCCATAGCGGCGCGAGGTGGACACATCGGCCTGGCTGAACGACTGGAAGAGCCGCTCCATGCCATCCGGCGTGATGCCGATCCCGGTATCCCGGACAGCGAACGTCAACTCCCAGAGGCCGGCCGCGGCATCGAGTGTGCGGCCACCGACGGTCAGCTCGACCTCGCCGGTATCGCTGAACTTCACTGCGTTGTTCAGGACATTGAGAAGGATCTGCCGGAGCCGCGTCTCGTCGCCGACGATCGTCTGGGGCGTCCCCGCTTCCATGGCGTAGGCCAGCTCGATGCCCTTCGCCGCAGCCAGGGGCCCGACGACGTCAAGGGCCGACTCGACGGCGCGGCACAGCTCGAATGGACGGTGCTCGAGGTCCATGCGCCCGGCCTCGATCTTCGAGAAGTCGAGGATGTCATTGATGATCGTGAGCAGCGACTCCCCGCTCGTCCGGATGGTCTCGGCGAAGTCCTGCTGCTCGCGGTCCAAGGTCGTGTCGAGCAGCAGGTCGGTCATGCCGATCACGGCGTTCATGGGGGTCCGGATCTCGTGGCTCATCGCGGCGAGGAAGGTGCTCTTCGCTGTGCTGGCCGCATCGGCCTCTTCCCGGGCGTGCTGAAGCGCCGTGATGTCGTGATAGATGGCGTAGTAAGCGGCGATCCGGTCGCCCTCGTGGATCGGCACAGCCTGGACCTCCACGTCGACGAGCGCACCATCCTTGCGGATCCGCTTGGTGATGCGGCGGCCGCCTCCGCGGGTACCTTCGTCGTTGATCTGGCCCGCCTCCACGCGGATCGACGTCTCGTGGGCGACCAGATCGTCGACGTGGCGGCCTACCGCCTCGTCCGCGGTGTATCCGAACAGCCGCTCCGCGGCCGGGCTCCAGGCGGTGACCACGAACTCCGGCGTGACCAGCACCACCGCAACCGGACTGACCTCCAGGAGCCGCAGGAAGCGCTGCTCAGCCTCGACTCGCGCGTCGTGCTCGACAACCAGCTCGGCGGTCAGGTGCACGATCCGTGCCTCGAGATCGACGGTCGCCTGCCGGACGTCGCCGTGGGCCACTTCGCGGTCGGACGGACCCGCCCCGGCAACGGGATCGGCGCCTAGAGGCTCAGGGGATCGCATCGCCGTTGTGTCCTCCATTGGGATGCCTCAGCAGCGTACCCATTCATCATCCGAGAGGCTACACGGTCGGATCGACGGTCTGTGCCCTGCGCGGCACCGCAGCCGGCGACACGCCGAAGCGGACCCGCAGCTGCGTCCCCGCTGGCAGCGCGCTGAGACGCCGACTCGCCGAGAGCCATGCGACCGGTCCGGGACCGGGACCCGCCAGCTCGATGTCGAGCGGCAGCGGCGTGGAGTCGCCGGTGCCATCGACGCGGTGTGCCCAGATCTCGAGCGGCGGGAGCTCGTCCGGGACGCTCAGGGTGATGGCCCGCAGTCCCTCGAGCCGTCCCGGATCGCCGCGGTCGCCCGGATCGGCGGGTGCCGCGCGGTCCGCCGTGTGACGTTCGACGGCAAGATCGACGGGCACCATGTCCCCGGCCACGGTCAGACCGATCGTGACACGTCCGTGGAACCGCTCGTCCGAGCGGATCTCCAGGATGGCGCGAGGCTGGAGCGACCCACGCCTGATGGCGAGCACAGCGACGGTGAGGGTCAGGACGCTCGCGCCGACGGCCGCGACGCGCTCGATCGGACCCTCCCAGATGATCAGTCCATGGACTAGCACCGCGATGAGATAGATGGTCGCAACGGCCACGATCATCGCGGGATGGCCGATGGCCCGCAACACCACGCCCGGCACGTAGGCGCCCCGCCGGCGGCTTGCGGCAAGCATCAGCATCGGGAAGACGCCGGCCAGGATCGGCACGATGAGCACGCCGAGGTACCCGATCACACCGGTGAACGACTCACGGCCGGAGAGGATAAGCCACTCGAGGATCACGAACAGGATGGCCAGCGGTAGGAACCGGGCGACCGTCCGGCCGGCCCCCGTCGTGAACCATGCCCGCCGACCCGCCCGCTCGTCGGATCGGGGAAGGACTTCGCCCATCTGGTTGAACAACCCGAGCGCCACGTGCACGGAACCGAGCCCCATCGCCAGGGCTACGTAGATCGCCCCGAGCAGGCTTACGGCCGGACCCGCGACCTCGGCCAGCGGCGTCACCGCTGTCCCCGGGAAGTCGAGAAGTCTTGCGGGGCCGACGGCGCCGGTGATCGCCACCACGACGACCGCGTAGATCCCGATCACCGCGATCATCGCGGCGAGGTTGCCCCATAGCAGTGCGCGACCCGTCGGGTCGCGGGCCAGGACCACCTTGGCGGCGTTGGCGGCCGACGAGTGACCGAAGTACGACGCCACGACCACACCGATCGCGAGCCCCAGGAGGGCGTCGAGATCGAGCCCGGCCAGCACCGGATCGGCTCCCAAGGCACCGGGCTGGATATGGCTCGCGGCGAGGAGTGATATGAGAAGCAGGACCGCGAGGTTGACGCCGCCGATCACGAGGGCCGAGGCCACGGTCACATCGAGCGACTCACGGCGCACGATCGACACGACGACGACGAAGAGGAGGGCGGCGCAGACCGCCGGGGGGATCCCCGTGGCTGCGCCGATCGTCAGCCCGAAGCCGATGCATAGCACGAGGAGCAGTACGGCATTAAGAGCGAAGAGGGCGAGCCCCACCGTCGCTTTCCCCGGCGCGCCCAGGTAGTCTCCGACGACCCGCCCGAGATAGGCGGACCCGTAGCGGATACTGCCGCTGCGGGTGATCGCCTCGACGAGCGCCGCGATCGTCACGAGGTTCACGGCGCCGAAGCCGACCAGCAGGACGACCGCGGCCAGGGGTCCCAGCCCAGCCAGAGCGATAGGCAGGGCCAGCACGCCCGCACCCACGGTCTCGGTCAGGGTCAAGGCGAACGCCGTCCAGAACGGCGGGAGCTCCTCGAGCATCGCGGCCATGCGCGAGCGGCGCCACCGCAGACGCTCGCGCAAGGGGATCGTCGCGGCGTATATCCCTGCAACTGGGGTGCCGTGGAGCCGCTCGTAGGCGTCCTCGACCTGCGCCGCGTCCAGTCCAAGGACCGCCCGAATGCGCGGGACGTCTCCCTTGCGCAGGACATACTTGGCGCCGATCAGCCTTGCCAGCGCGGCCCGCACGTCGACGTCCGCGGGGACAAGCGGCGCCCACAGCGGAGCGTAGCGCTCGACGTCCTGGATGCGCGGGCGCAGCGGTGGCTCGCGCCCAGCCGCCATGGCCGCGAGGAACTGGCGCTCGCGTTCCGCCTCGCTGCGCTCCGTCCGAAACGTCGCCATCGCGGCGCGGGAGCGCGCCACCAGCTCGGCCGTCCGGCTTTCGATCGCGAACAGGAGCGTGCTCGCCCGCCGGGCCGGCAGCCCCTTGAGCACCTCCGCCCGGGAGAAGATCGGGCGTGACCCCTCAGGTGGCACGGTCAGCCACGCCGCCGAGCTGGCCGGCGACCAGGCGGTACAGGTCGGTAACGGGGTGGTCCGGGTATCGGAGCGAGAAGATCCCCTCGCTAGCGAGCGCCATGAGCTCATCGGAGTGAGGCATGACGGCGGAGACGGTGCAGCCGTAGGTGCTCGATATCCGCTCCGCGAGCGCCGAATGGTCGAGGTCCTGCGGCGCCTTGTTCACGACCATCAGGATCCTCGGTACCTGTAGCTCCTGAGCGATGCGGACGGTGATCGCCGTGCCCTCGTAGTCCTGCCGGTCGGGCCTCATGACGATCAGGAGGGTGTGCGAGATCACGAGGGAAAGCAACGTCTCCTCGTGCAGCCCAGGATGTGTGTCGATGAACAGGACATCGAGATCAAGCGCGTCGACCAGTTGACGCAGGCCGGACGTCAGTCGCTGCGCGTCGTAGCCTTCTCGCAGTACGCGGGCGATCTCGCCCGGCTCCATGCTCGACGGAATGAGATGGATCCGGCCCGCGATGTTGGCGCCATCCGGCGTCACTTCCCGGGCGATCTCTGTGATCGGCCGCCCGTGCCACAGGAAGTCATTGAGCGACGCGCCGATCTCGTCTCCGGCGACTCCGAACAGGACGTGGATCCCCGGCGACTGGATGTCGGCGTCGATGACGCCGATCCGGCGGCCCTGCTGAGCGAGCAGTACGGCCAGGTTGGCCGTCGTGTTCGACTTGCCCGTGCCGCCACGGAACGAATGCACCGAGACGATGATCGCCACGTGTCGGACCTCCAATAGTTCACGGAACGGGAAGCGAGAGCGTACTCGACGGGCCCTTTCGTTTGACCTGCCCCCTCGTTCGCGATGACCGACCGGACCGCAAGTACCGCAGGCTGATAACCATGCGCACGGGGTCGCGGATGGCACGCGTGTGGCACGATGGCCCTCGGGCATTAACCATTCTTGGACGGCGCCGGAGGGAACGCTGTCACCTGACCTCTGACAGTGGCCTGAACTTGGGCGCACATCGTCTCGATCACAAGTCGACGCCGTACGCCACGCGCATCCCGTTCATGGTCTCGTGGCCCCGATCGACTGGGCACGCAGGGACGCACCATCACCGAGCCGCTGTCGAACATCGATCTGGCACCGACGCTGTGCAAGATCGCCGGCTGCAAGATGGGGCCCTCGGCCGCCTGGCCAGGCTCCTCCACGAGCCCGTGACCGGCCGACCCGGTGGTCCCCGCTTCGGCCCGTCTCAGTCGCCCGGGTCGAACCGCGCGTCCCGGTAGACTGTCTCGCCGTCGAGCAGCGTCATCAGCGGCCGTGCTCGGTCCAGCGCGCCCGCCGCCACGGCGTCAGCATCGAGCATCTCAGCCGGTACCATCACGAGGTCGGCGCGGTGCCCCTGCACCAGCCGGCCCCGATCGACCTCGCCGGCCGTGAGAGCCGGATCCAGGCAGGCGGCGCGAATGGCACGGGCCAGGTCGATCGACTCCGACGCATAGGCCGCACTCTCGCCCGCGGCCCAGGTCTCGGATGCGCGCGTCACCGCGATGGCGATGCCCGGCCACGGATCGGGCGACTCGACGGGAGCGTCCGTGCCGAAGGCGATGAGCGCCCCGCCCGCCGCGAGCGAGCGGATGGGAAACGACCATCGCACACGGTCGCCCCATGCCGCGCGCGCCACCAGGGCGTCGCCCACGAGGTGGACGGGCTGGACCGAGGCCACGATCCCGGCCGCTCCGAACCGCGCGACATCGGCCGGGTGCACGAGCTGCGCATGCTCGACGCGGTGATGGATGCCATCCGCCGGAGGCGGCAGCCGCTCCAGGATGTCCAGGGCAGAGCGAACGGCAGCATCCCCGATGCCGTGGATCTGCACGGCTATGCCGGCTCGAGCGGCGCTCTGGGCACGTTCATGCAGCCACTGCGGCGGAGCGAGGAGCATGCCCGCCGGTCCGCCCACGGGCGTGCCACTGCCCGGCTCGTAGGGTTCCAGGAGAGCGGCGCTGCGCGATCCCAGGGAGCCGTCAGCGAAAAGCTTCAGCCAACCGCCGCGGTACCGCTCGGCCAGTCGTGTCGCGAGCGGGTCGGCGCGGTCCGCACCCGCGCCCGAGCGGGAACCCGCGGGAGCGTCGGTCCCTCCGCTGCGGAAGCCACGCTCGATGGCCGGCGCCAGCTGCTCGGGTCGGATGGAGGCAGCCACGCGGAGCGGCAGCGCGCCCTCCTCGGCGAGGCCGCGGAAGAACGTCGGGCCGCGACGGATCTCGGGATCGTCGGACATCTCGCCCGGGTCGTGCACAGCGACGATGCCCAGGCGGGCGAGCGCGGCGGCATAGCTCGACAGGGCTGCCGCCAGCCGCGCCCGGTCCGGCTCCGGGACCGCCACCGACACCAGCTTCGCGGCATGCTCGTGCAGGATCCCGCTCGGCCGGCCGTCAGCGTCCCGCCGGATCATGCCGCCCTGCGGATCCGGCGTCCCCTCCCCGATGCCTGCTCGATCCAGCGCCGCGCTGCTGACCCAGCGGCTGTGATGGTCGTGCGACCACAGGGCGGCGGGCCGGCCGGGGGCGAGGCGGTCGAGGTCCTGCGCTGTGGGCCAGTCGCCCAGGCGGTCCAGGGACCAGCCGTGGCCCAGCAGCCATGCCCCGGCATCACCCTTCGCCGCGAGGCGTTCATGGGCCGACCGGACGGAGGCGAAGATGGCCTCTCGATCGGGCGCATCGTCGAGCGACAGCTCCTGCGCGGCGATGGCCGCCGTGGCCAGGTGAAGGTGGGAATCGGTCAAGCCAGGGAGGACCGCCTGATCCGCATCCAGTCGCCATCGGCGCGCAGCCCGTCCAGCCAGCCGCTCCACGTCGGGCCGGCTGCCGGCCGCCGTGATCCGCCCATCTCGGATGGCGATGGCTTCCACCCAGCCGAAGCCTTGCCTGCCCTTGAGCGTGGCGATCCGCCCGGTGATCAGCAGGTCCGCGCTCACGTCGCGCCGCCCGGATCAGCGAGAAGCGCTCGCAGGCCCGCATCGTCCAGGCCGGCAGCCAGCCCCAGTGCCAGGGCCACACGCGCCTTGGCACCACTGAGCGTGCCGCAGTCGATGGCGCCCGCCGCCAGCCACTCGGCGCCCCCACCGGGGAATCCGTAGGCGGCCGAGATGCCACCCGCTACACAGCGCGAGGTCAGGGCAAGCGGGATGCCGGCCCCCATCGCTTCGCGCCCGGCGGCCAGCAGATCAGGGTGAGTGTTGCCGGCACCACTCGCAGCGACCACCACGCCCCGTGGCGTGAGGCTGGCCAGGGCACGCAGCGCCGCACCATCCATGCCCACGGTCGCCGTGACCAGGAACACCGGCTCGGCGGCGGACTCGGGGATGCGTGCCAGCTGTCGTCGTGACCGTCGCGCCTTGTGCGTCTCGGCGCCGTGAGACTCCCCTTCCAGCGACGCGAGCGG